>JBAUEX010000274.1:0-8075 GCA_049678845.1 Candidatus Acidiferrales bacterium | reverse complement strand
GGCGCTGACGAAATCTCCGGGCTTGAGCGACTCGACTTCATTGCCCACTTCTTCAATCGTGCCGCAGAATTCGTGGCCGAACGTCATCGGCGGGCGAATGCGCGAGGCGGACCATTTGTCCCAGTGATAAATGTGGAGATCGGTGCCGCAGATTGAAGCGGCGCGAACGCGGATGAGAACCTCGGAGGGGCCAAATGCGGGAATGGAAACGGATTCGAGTTGCGCGCCTTGTTCCGGGCGCATCTTGCGCAGGGCTTTCATTGTAAAGTACGCCTTCGACGGTAAGAACAATTACGCGCGGGATGGAAGTGCTTCGTCAAACCAGCGATGTTAGCACACGCTTCGACGATGGCAAAAGCGCCGAAGAACCGCGTAGTGACTCAATGATTTCCGGTTACTCGCGAGTTGCTTAGGCCGATTGGCTGCGAGCTTCGGATTTCAGCAGGCTGTCGAGTTCTTCGGGGTGGAAGGCGCGGAGGGAGGCGTCTTCCCGGGTGATGTGCCCTTGGTTGACGAGCTGCGCGAGCGACTCCTCCAGGCAGAGCGAGCCTTTTTTCTTTGTGAGCGTTATTTCCTGACGAAGGTACTGAAGAGCGTTGTGGCGAATATGTTGTCGAGCGCCGTATCCGATCATCAGAAGCTCGGCGGCGGGCATCTGTCCGCCATTCTTGACGGGCACGAGAATCTGCGTGAGAACCGCGGCGAGAGCCATGGCCAGTTCCTGGCGAATCGTGTTTTGGCGCTCGACGGGAAATGAATCCGAGATGCGCGAAATTGTCGAAGCCACGTCGGTGGTATGCAAAGTCGAAAGCACCAGGTGGCCCGTTTCCGCCGCCGTAACGGCGATGCGCATCGTTTCGGGATCGCGCATCTCGCCAACGACAAGAACATCAGGCGCTTGCCGAAGCGCGGCGCGCAACGCCGTTGGAAAATCCGGGGCATCGGTGCCGACTTCAACCTGTTCGACAATGCTATGAATATGCGCGTGCTCGTATTCGATGGGATCTTCGATGGTGACGATGTGGCGCGATTCGTTCTGATTGATTTGGTTGACGAGCGCCGAGAGCGTGGTCGTCTTGCCCGAGCCCGCGGGACCTCCGATGAGCACGAGGCCGCGCGGCAAGTGCGCGAGCGCTTCAACTGATGGCGGAAGATGCAGTTCGCCGAGCGCGGGAACTTTCGAAGGCAAAGCTCGAACGGCTGCGGCGGCGTTGCTTCGTTCGCGGTGGAGATTGATGCGGAAGCGGCCAAGTCCAGCAACGCGATAGGAGGAATCGGCTATTTGCGTTTCGCGATAAAGATGCAGCGCGTGCGATGTGAGCGCGGGAAGGACGGCGGCTTCGATTTCCGCGCCGTCGAGCGAGCCCGATTCGAGTTCCCGCACATGACCCTCGAAACGCAGACACGGCGGTGCGTTGGGAACGAGCAGCAAATCGCTGCCGCCCTGTTCCACGAGAGCGGCGAGCCAGCGGTCAAGGCGCAGAGTGGCGGACGAATCCGCGAGATTTGTTTTGCGGTGAACGTCGAGCTCGCTGGCAATTCGATTGAGTTCAGGCGATTCAGCCATGGCGTGCACCGTCCTCGCCGACGGTCTGAGTATATTGACCCACGCCGAGCCGGTAGTCCAGCCGGACGGGGGCGGGAATCGATAGCCGGTTGGCGACTCGAGTCCGGGGAAAAAGGAATGCGTATTTCGCGGGAGTTTCGCTACAATCGCGCGCGCGGTAAGCGGGCTGACGCCGCTGCTGGCGCAGGTGTGTCGAGCGTTTTTGGGGGGCGAATGTGAGTTTTGGCGAGCGCATCAAGGAAATTCGCGAGGGATTTGAGCCCGCGTTCTGGGTCGCGAACATTAGCGAGTTATTTGAGCGCCTCGCCTATTACGCCGCGTTTGCATCCCTTGCCAACTATCTTCACCAGAGCCTCGGTTTTCCAACAGAACAGACGGGAGTGCTCGCGGGCATTTTTGGGGGCCTGGTCTGGTTCCTGGCAATCATTGGCGGCGCGGTTGCGGATCGTCTGGGATTTCGACGGGCGCTCTCGGCCGCCTATCTGATTCTTACGTGTTCCTATTTCCTGCTGGGGTCGATCGGTTCTTCGTGGATGGGTCCGTTGCGCCATGCGGTGCCGCTCTACTGGCTGGTGCTGGGTATTCTGATGTTGCCCGCGCTGGGAATTGCGATGGTAAAGCCGGCGGTGGTGGGCAGCACGGCGCGAGCGTCGAAGGAAAACGTTCGTTCGATCGGCTATTCGATTTACTACACGCTGGTGAATGTGGGCGGAGCCGCGGGCCCGTATGTTGCGTCCATTGCGCACCGGCATATGGGCGTGCAAAACGTGTTTCGCATTTCTGCGTTGTGCGTCCTGGTCATGTTTTTTGTGGTGCTGCTGCTCTTCAAAGAGCCGGCGATGGCGAATGACGCGCAAACGCGCAGCCTGGCGCAAACGGCGCGGAATTTGGGAAAGGTGCTGGCGAATCCGAAGTTCATGCTGTTTCTGATTATTTTTTCTGGCTACTGGGTGGTGTATTGGCAGGTATATATCGGACTGCCGCTCTACATCACGGGCTACATCAACCCGCATGCCGATGTGGAGTTGATCCTGGTTACGGATGCGCTGTCGGTGATCTGCCTGCAAATTGTGATCAGTTACCTGACGCGGGCCATGCGCTCGTTCAGCGCGATTACGGTGGGGACGGTGATTTCGTCGGTGGCGTGGCTGATTGTGGCGTTTCACCCAGCGATATGGACGGCGGTGCTGACGCTGTTCGTGGTGGCGCTGGGAGAAATGACGCTGTCGCCCAGGTATTACGAATATGTTTCCCGGCTGGCGCCGTCGGGACAACAGGGAACCTACATGGGATTTGCGTTTGTCCCCATCGGCATCGGCTCACTGATTGGCGGGTGGCTGATGGGAATATTGCTGCACCATTTTGGCGAACTGGCCCATCAGCCGCAACGGGCCTGGTGGGTGATGACGGGAATTGGTTTGGCGACTGCATTGGCTTTGTGGATCTACGATCGCATTCTGACACCAACGGATGCTCCCGCGACTTCGGCAAATAAGTAGAGCGATGAAATTCCTGCTGACCATTCCAATTCTTATCGTGTTGACTGTTTTTCTGGCGGGATGCGCAGCGGCGGCAGGGCAGGCCAGGGATTCTGAAGCTGTAGACGCGGTTAAGGGGAAACAAGTCTACGACCAGAAATGCGAGATTTGCCATTACAGCGCGAGCGCCGAGAAGAAAATCGGGCCAGGGCTCGCGGGATTGATGAAACGCGAGCGATTTCGCAATGGGATGAAAGCGGACGATGAAAATCTGCGGCGCATCATTGAGCGCGGCGGAAAAGATATGCCGGGATTCCGGAGTTCGCTGAAGTCGGCGCAGATTAGAGATTTGATCGCTTATGTGAAGACGCTGTAGCTTGTCAGGAGTCTGACGAACCGGTTGTTAGGAATCAGCCGAGCGCGCGGGCGATTTGGCGAGCGTAAGAGCCTCGTTGGTGGTGATGAAGCGCGCTCCGCGAGTGGCGAGTTCATCGAGGGTGCGCTGACTCTCGCTGGCATCGAGCGTCTCGATCGCGTCGGTGACGATAGCGACGCGGCGGCCGCGGTCGAGCAAACCGTGTGCCGCGAGGCGCACGCAAAATTCCGTGACGACTCCAAAAACCACGAATTCTTCATTGCCGGGAAACCGCTGAAGGATTTTCTCCGTGTTCGGATTATCGAACACGTCAAGAGTTTGCTTTTCGAGCACGACCTGCTTAAATTCGTTCAGATTCGGCGGAATCGAGAAATCCTTTTCGTTTGGGATTGGCATTATTTTGGGTGCCTTCAGCTCCGCCAGAATTTCCGAGCCACTCGTTCCCTTGACGCAATGGGGAGGAAAACGCGCGAACTCGGGATCATTCGGAGCGTGCTGATCGGCACTGGAGATGAGAAATACTTTACCGGCGCGCGCAACGTCGACGAGTCGCCGCATGTTGGCGATGCGTTTTTCCGCGCCGGGGACGTACAGCTTCCCGCCGGGCAGCATGAAGTCGGCCTGGGTATCGACTTCCCAGAAAACTACGGCGTTTTTATCCGCGTTGGACAAATCTTCTTTTGCCTCTGGTCAATTTTAGCGCGTCGGGGAGCGACAAGCGAATCGCAAGCGGACAAAATTGCTTGAGTGAAATTATGAGCGCTGTCGAATGCGGCGGCGGACTTTTTGGAGGAGATTCTTTAAGGGCTGGCTGTAACGGACTGGATAGGGTGCCGCGTGTTGTATGGAAAGCAGACGCGCCGGGAGCTGTTTCAGGCTTTCAATGCACCGCGCACGCGCGGCCGCGAGAGGTTCCGGCGCAGCGAGACGCTTGCCTTCACGCATAACCGGCACGAGAAGCGGCGAGGCGGTGGGATGGGATTCGTTGGCAAGGGCGATTAGGTCCTTCTGCCATTTTGCGGCGCGATTCGCAAAGCGAAATACTTGTTTGGCGCCGGGATATGTGGATTTGGATTCGCTGAGCTTTGCCGCTTCGCGCACGATGCCATCGCGTTCGAGCTGAACCAATTTGTAAATCATACTGAGATTGCGGGTGTCGGTGGGAGCGACGACGGCGCTGCCAACACCAAAGGCGTCGATTTGTGCGCCGCGGCGAAGCAGCGAGGAAATTCTTTTCTCGTCAAGATCGCCCGAAGCGAAAATTTGGACGTCGCGCCAGCCAGCGCGGTCCAGTTGCGCGCGGACCCAGCGGCTGTCGGCGACAAGATCGCCGCTGTCGAGCCTGACGCCCGCGGGCTTGCGGCCGCGTGCAATGATTTTGCGAAGCGCCGCGCGAACGTTGTATGTGTCCAGAAGCAGAGTAGCCTGCTCCGGGAAAACATCGAGGAAACGATCGAAGGCCTGCGATTCGTCCTCGTAAGCCATGATCCAGGAATGGGCTTGCGTGCCGTAAGTGGGAATGTCAAAAAGCTTGCCGGCCATTACGTTGGAGGTGCCCTGGCACCCGGCGACCCAGGCGGCGCGCGCCGCAAAAATTCCGGCTTCGCTTCCATGGGCGCGGCGAGCGCCGAATTCGACGACGGGCCTGCCTTTTGCGGCGGTAGTCAAGCGAACGGCGCGGCTTGCGACCATGGTCTGAAAATTGATAGCGGACAAAAGGCACGTTTCCAGAACCTGGCCTTCGATAATGGGGGCCGTAACATGAAGAAGCGGTTCGCCCGCGAAAACCAGGGAGCCTTCACGGATGGCCCACACGTCTCCGGTAAAACGGAAACGCGCAAGATAGTCGAAGAATTCGCCGCGAACATGGCGAAAAACGGGGAGACGGCGCAGGGATTCGATTTCTGCCGCGGCAAAGCGGATATTCTCAACGAACTCGAGCGCCTGCTCAAGACCAGCGGCGACCAGGAAATTGCGCTCGGGCGGAAGATTGCGGACGAACAACTCGAATGTGGCGCGCGCGTCGAAGCGCGATTGAAAATAGCCAGCCGCCATGGTGAGCTCGTACAGGTCGGTAAGAAGGCCGGAATGCTGGAGTGAAGTAGGCGATTCCATGAAGACTATTCCAGGGGAGAACCGATGGGCCGGTCGCAGACGGCTCCGGAGAAGAGACAGCGAGAACCCCAGCGCCCAAGCTTGGCGGAAAGCCAAGAGTCGCCGGGGTCTCGTCGCGAAACTGTGAACGATCGCGCCTTACTTGAGTGCTGCGTCCTTGAACGCCTTGGCGGCGCGAAGGCGAACAACAGTCTTGGCCTTAATCTTAATAGGTTCACCGGTAGCGGGGTTGCGGCCCATGCGGGCTTTGCGATGCGCCTTGACCGCGCGTCCGATTCCTGGAATGACGAATTTGCCTGCACTCTTGCATTCTTTCACCGCGAGATTAAAGAGCTCGTCGAAAAACGAAGCCACTTGCTTTTTGGAAACCGGCTTGTCCTTCGTGCTGACCTTTTCGGCCATGTGAGCGATGATTTTGGACTTGCTCATCGGATTTGCCATCGTGTTGCTATCTCCTCTATAGAAGTATTTTCCCTTATTGGTGTCGCTGGGAGGCCGGGGGCACTATAGCCGCAGCCCCCGGTTAACGCAAGTAAAAATGCAATGAAACCCGCAGAAAATGGCGATTTTTGCGGTTGCGCGCGCGGGAGAGGCTAGAGCGATGCGAGCGCGGAGTAAAAAGACGCCACAGATTTTATGCCGCCGAAATAATTTTCCAGCGAGATATGCTCGTCGGGCGCATGCGCGTTTTCGTCGGGTAAACCAAAACCGAGAAGGACGCAGGGCACTTTGAAGGTGTCGTGCATCTGGGTGACGAACGGAATCGAACCGCCTTCGCGGATGAACACCGCTTTTTTGCCAAAGCCTTTCTCGAGCGCGTGAATCGCCTTCTGAAAAATAGGATGGGTATAGGGCGCGACCCAGGGCTTACCCGTGCTGAGGACTTCAAATTTGCAATGGACGGTTTTGGGCAGCAACCGGCGGATGTGGCGTTCGACCTGTTTGGCGATTTTCGCGGGATTCTGATCCGGCACCAAGCGAGTGGAGATTTTTGCGAAGGCTTTTGAAGGAATGACGGTTTTCGAACCTTCGCCCGTGTAGCCTCCCCAGATGCCGTTGAGCTCGAGAGTGGGGCGGCACCAGAGGCGCTCGACATTTGTAAAGCCCTTTTCGCCGGAAAGGCCGGGAGCGCCGACCGTTTTGCGAAACTCGGATTCTTTCCAGGGAAGAGAATTCAGGGCTTTTCGTTCCTTTGCCGAAAGAGTAGCGACGTCATCGTAGAAACCAGGGACGGTGACGTGGAAGTTCTTGTCGTGCAACTTGGCAATCATCTCGGCAAGGATCGTGATGGGATTGGGGACAGCGCCGCCGAACACGCCGGAGTGAAGGTCCTGCGATGGGCCGATGATTTCAATTTGATAGTAATTCAAGCCGCGGAGGCCGTAGGTGATGGATGGAACGCCTGGTCCGAGCATTGAGGTATCGGAAACCACGAGGGCATCGGCCTTAAGCCTGTCTTTGTTCCTGGTGACGAAATCCCACAGGTTGACGCTGCCGACTTCCTCTTCGCCTTCGATAATCACTTTCACATTGAGCGGCAACTTGCCCTCGGATTTTTGCAGCGCTTCGAGAGCCTTCAAGTGGATGTGCACCTGGCCCTTGTCGTCGGCGGTGCCGCGGCCGTACAGATTTCCGCCGCGAACCGTGGGGTCAAAAGGCGGAGAAGTCCAAAGTTCGAGCGGTTCGGCCGGCTGCACGTCGTAGTGGCCATAAAAAAGAATGGTGGGTTTGCCGGGGGCTTCGAGAGATTCCGCGACAACCAGGGGATGCATTTTTGTTGGAATGATATCTACTTTCGAAAAACCGGCTCCGCGCAAGCGATCGGCGACCCACTGAGCGGCGCGGTTGATGTCTGGCTTGTGCTCGCTCTTTGTGCTGACGCTCGGAATGCGGAGAAAATCCTTCAGCTCATTGAGATTGAGTTCGCGATGGCTCTCGATGTAATCGAGAAAATTCATCCGCAGACTCCCGGGAAGCGATTTTGATTCGCAGCCGCCTGGCCATTCTGGTCAGGCGTTGTATCGAGGCCGTCCAAGGAAGGCATTGTACGGAGGGAAGAGGGTTGCAGCAAGCGGAAAGCGGCTCGTTGATTCAGTTGACTCGCTTGTGGCGTTGATGCACGATAACCTACGATGCCTTCAACCGATCCCGACAATCGACGGCGAAGTTCGCGCATCTTCACGCGCATCCCGGTAAAGATTCGCGGCCTGAACAGCGACGGGAACAAATTCCGCGAGGGATGCCAGACCGTCGTAGTCAACGCGCACGGCGGTCTTCTCTATCTGAACGAATCGGTGGAAATGGGCGCGCAACTGCAAATGACCAATCCGGCCAGCGACGAGGAACAAGAGTGCCGGGTGGTGTATCTTGGCGACACTTCCGACAAGGGGCAAAGAGTGGGACTGGAATTTCTGTCGCCGGCGCCGCATTTCTGGGGAGTTGAGTTCGCCGATCCCCCTTCTCGCGGACGCCAGCCATCTTCTTCCCCGCGTCCTCCGCGCTGACGAAGGGTTTTTCGCGCATCGTAACTTATCCCGCA
>JBAUEX010000273.1:0-3892 GCA_049678845.1 Candidatus Acidiferrales bacterium | reverse complement strand
CTCCCTGGGAACGCAGCCACGCCGCGGCGTCAAGGCTGCGCCGGCCGCTGTGACAGAAAAGTATCACGCTATCCGCTGCTTCGAATTCGCCCAAGCTCGCAGGAATCTGCCCCAGCGGAATCAGCTTTGACCCCTCGATCTGGCAGAGCTGGCATTCCCACGGCTCACGCACATCCACAAAAAACAATTTCCCGCCCCGGTCGAGATGTTGTTTCACTTCGGCGGGACTGATCTCCAGATTTGCGAACAAGTCTTCAGGCATTTTTCTCTGCTTCCCTTCTCAACTATGCTTCAATTTGTAACGCCGCGATTGGGCTCACTTTCCCCGCCAGACGGGAGCGCGTTTTTCGAGGAACGCGCGAATGCCTTCCTGCGCATCTTCCGTATGGATCAGGTCCTGCAAGTAAAGCTCTTCGACGGTTTCCAGGCTCCGCTCAAAATCGAATCCGGCTGTTTTCCACAGTGTGCGTCGAGCCATTCCTAAGACCGCAGGACTCAACGCGCCAAGCTCTTCGAGCAACGCCGCAACAGCATTCTCCAACTCGCCATCGGCAATAACCCGTGAAATAAGTCCGAGGCGTTGCGCTTCGCGCGCGGAAATCGTTCGGCCGCTCAATATCAAATCCGCGGCCGCGCGCATCCCCATCAGCTTCGGAAACGTAACCATCGCCATGGGCGGAAAGCAACCGAGCTTGATCTCCGGCTGGCCGAATTTCGCCGATTCCGCCGCGATGACGAAATCGCAGAAGGTGGCCAGTTCGCAGCCGCCTCCCAAGCAGTATCCATGCACGGCGGCAATCGTGATAAACCGGCTGCTCCATAACTTTCGAAAGATCCCGTGAAATGCGTGGAGCATATCCGCGACGCGTTCCGGCGTATGGTCCGCCGCTTCCGCGCCTGCCGAAAAACCCTTTTCTCCTGCGCCCTGAAAAACCAGAAAATCCATTTCTGGGCCCAGTTCCTCAATCACCGCGTGGAGCTCGCGCATCATCGCAATGTTCATCACGTTCAGCGGTGGACGCTCGAGCATGATCCGCGCAATGCGGCCTTCGGTGCGTACGCGAACGCTTTCCAGGGCTAGCATGTCAATCGTTTCACGATGCGCGAGACTACCCCCCCGGATTACTCCATTGATCCCTTCGGCGCGATCCACTTCGGCTCCGTGCTCTGAATGTCGCTGATGAGTTTCAGATCTTCTTCCTGCGGAAATACTTCTTTCATGTGCTGCGCATATTTCTCAGGTGAGAGCAATTCACCCGTGACGCTATATGGTTGATTCGCAAACTCGCCGATATGGCGATTGAACTTTGGATCGGGAACATAAAGGGGGGTCTTACCCGCAGGGACGTGCTTGTTGATTTGCTCGATCAATTTCAAGCACTCCGCATAATACAAATTGCGATTATGCTCGTTCATGTGGCCCAGGTCGGCGGCCTGCTGATTTTGTGCTTCGTCATAACGTCCCTTGAGGCCCCACACGTAAAACCAGTGAGCCGAGCTTGACTGATCGACGCCGAAAAGGTCGTTGCTCACGGGAATCCATTTGTTGATGTATTTCTGCACCACCGCCAAAGGAACCACGCCGGCCTTCACGATGCGCTTGATGCCATCGTGACCCGTGCCCAGGTGAAAAGATTCCTCGCGCAACATGGGAATCATCGACTGCGCCAGCGGCGCGAAGCCGGAATAGCTCAGCATGGTGAGCTGGAATTTTCCATCGCGGTCCACGAAATCGGTGTAAGTGAAAAAGTCGAGCCAGTTGCGGACGTCCTGGTTAAACGCTCCCAGTAGACGCTTCTGCTCAAACGCGCGCCGCTCCAGCATTTTCTGCGCTTCCACGCGCCCGCCATAGCCGAAGTGTGAAATCAGCAGCGTGCACATCTGCCAGCCGTGACGCATTTCTTCGGTCACCACGCGGCAGAGCGATTTGCGGTCGTGCTCGCTGGGACATGCCTCAAAAAGATGGCGCTGTTGCTCAACCGATGCGAACTCCGTGTCGCCCTGATAAATAATCAGGTTCATCAGGCCATCGCGTATCCGCTGGTCGGGAATTTCCAGGACTTTTTGCCACTTTGAGCGGCCTTTGAACGCGCCGAATTCGATTTCGTTCGAGCGGATCGGGCCGAATTTCGCCTCGAATTTATAATTCTCGATCTCGGCGTAGTTCACGCCAATTTCTTTGCGCCAAGAACCAAATAAATCCACCCAGTCATCAAACGTTGCGATTCGTGTTGCGGGCATTGCTCCATCTCCTTCCCCGGAATCTCTGGTTACCATAGCTTATTGAAGTCGCAAGAATTCGTCTTTCAGTTTCCTCGAAACCGCGGCTCTCGTTTGGCAAAGAATGCGTCAAGCCCTTCTGCGCAGTCGGCTGAAAGAAAACATTCCACCTGCCGCTCGATTTCCGCGTCAAGCGCGCTCTCCAATTCCTTGCGCTCAGCCGCGCATAAGACCTTCTTGATCGCTCGAATCGCCATCGGAGGACCCGCCGCCAATCGCGCCGCGAACTTTTTCACTTCCTCCGTGAACTTTGCTTCCGGCACCACGCGATTTACAATTCCGAGCCGCTCCGCTTCAGCGGCGGAAATCATTTCCGCCGTATAAAACAGCTCCGCCGCCTTCGCCGCGCCAACAATCTTCGGCAGAAAATACGTCCCGCCGAAATCCGGGAACAGGCCGACTCGCGCGAATGTCTCGCCAAAGGTCGCCTGGTCGGAAGCGATGCGAAGATCACACGTCAGAGCCAGATTCATCCCGGCTCCCGCCGCTGGACCATTCACCGCGGCAATCACCGTTTGCGGCATGGTGCAAATGGCCATCGCGATCTCTTTCCCCGCGCGCAATAGGCCTTCGAGCTCATGGCCGGCATGGCGCGAGCGCGCGTCGCGAAGCACGGCCAGGTCTCCTCCCGCGCAGAAACCGCGGCCCGCGCCTGTCAAAATAATCACTCGCGTCGAGTCATCAGAAGCTGCTCGCCCAAGAGCCTCCACAAGCGCGCGACCAAGCTCGACATTCAGCGCATTCAGCCGCTCGGGCCGGTTCAGGCACAGATTCAATACGGAGCCATCGCGTTCTTCGCGAACCAGCGATTCTACCGCCGGTTTTTGCGTCGCACTCGGCATCGCGGATTGCCTCAATTGCCTATCCGTTTTAGAACCGCGGCCAGCTTCCTGAAATAACGCATCTTGACGCCTCGCCCCTTCGCATTCAGCGCGCTGGTGGAAGGCAGCACGAAAACATCCGCGCCATAGAGTTTTTCCTTCTGCAATCCAAGCATGCAAGGGCGCCCTGCAAATTTCTCGTAGACCATCTTGCCGTTGAACGCCACCAGACGCGGGCGGAATTCTTCGAGCTTTTGCGCCAACAAAACGCGGCCTTCCGCAAATTCCTCGCGTTCGATCTGGTCAATTGCCTTCGATGGCCGTTTGACCAGATCCGTAAGCCCGATACCAAATTCCAGCACGCGGCGATCATCGGCATAGGCAATCGGCTCGGGAATCACACCCGATTCATAAAGCAGCGGCCAAAATTCGTTACCCCGGCCCGCGTAATAATGGCCCACACGTGCGGAGCGTTCGCCGGGATTGCAGCCGACTACAATCAGCTTCATTCCTCGCCGGAGATAATCAGGCAGCGTGCGCATCGCTTCGAATCGACTCCATCATCACACATTTAATCTTTCAGATTCACCCAAACGCTCTTCACCTGGGTATAACTCTCCAGTGCGTGCATGCTCAATTCGCGCCCATAACCGCTCATCTTGTAGCCGCCGAAGGCCGCGGCAGGGTCGTAATTGTTGTACGTGTTGATCCACACGGTTCCGGCTTGAAGCTTATGCGCAACGCGATGCGCCTTGGCAATGTCGCGAGTCCAAACAGCAGCCGCCAGACCG
>JBAUEX010000272.1:0-26948 GCA_049678845.1 Candidatus Acidiferrales bacterium | reverse complement strand
GGCGCGGCCTGTGATTCCTTTTTCGGGCAAATACACGCCGAACTTTTCCGCCACCGCTCCGCGCGGCTGAAAATCCGCCAGCAGCGGATACCGTATGCCCATTTTCTCCGCCCATGCTTTGTGCGACCACACGCTGTCCACCGAGAGCCCCAGCACTTGCGCGTCCAGCGTCTCGAATTTCTTCATGTCGTTCACTAGGCAAATGTGCTCGTTCGTGCACACCGGACTCCAGTCGAGCGGATAAAAAACAATCACCACATTCTTCTTTCCCTTGAAATCGCCCAGCTTCACGTCTTTTTGGTCTTGATCCTTCAGTGAGAATTCCGG
Source organism: Candidatus Acidiferrales bacterium (assembly GCA_049678845.1). Lineage (GTDB taxonomy): Bacteria > Acidobacteriota > Terriglobia > Acidiferrales > UBA7541 > DAHUXN01. Next base: position 26,621 of record JBAUEX010000272.1, on the reverse strand, counting down.
TGCAGCGGATCCCACGGCAATCGGCATGTTTCCTCCTCGAATGTTTTTTGTCGCTGATGATGGCGCCGGTGAATCGCTTCACCGGAAAAACAACTCATCATAACTGATGCACCTGTACGAGACAAACGGGCGCAAGCGCATATATACTCTGGCGATGAAAAGTTTGCGCTTCGTCGTTCTCGCCGCGGTGCTTGCCGTAGCCGCTGGCGCTCAAACCACGCCTAGGACGCCTCCCGCTTCCAAACCAGCTTCGACAAAACAGATGGCCTTATCTAGCCATGGCGGCATGCTGCTCGGCGTTTTCTACCTTGCTGCCGGCGCCGGTCGGCATCCGACGGCCATCCTCTTTCACGGCTTTCCCGGCTATGAGCAGAATCTTGATATCGCGCAAGCGCTCCGCGCCCACGGCTGGAATGTGTTGGCCATGCATTACCGCGGCTCTTGGGGAGTGAAGGGCGATTTTTCTTTCGCGCACGCTGCGGAAGACGCGGACACGCAGGTGCGCTTCGTCTTGGATCCGGCGAACGCGCAGAAATACGGTGTCGATACGCGTCAGGTCATCGTCATGGGGCACAGCATGGGCGGATTCATGGCTGCTTCAGCCGCTGCCCACAATAAGCAAGTCGTCGCCACGGTGCTCATCTCGGCATGGAACATCGGCGCTGACTACGCCTCGCGGCGCCATGTCGACTCTGCAGCGCCGACCATTGAAAACGAGGCGAAATCGCTCGCTAGCGACGATAATCTCTTGCCGCTTTCTGGAACCAGCGCCCAGGCGCTTGCCCGCGAGATCTACGAACACCACTCGGCGCTGGACATGAACAATCTCGCTCCGGCCATCGCACCCCGGCCTGCCTTCGTCATCACCGCCAGCGAAGGTCTGGCCCCTTCGGACCACGCTTTTGCCGAAGCCCTGCGCAAAGCCGGAGATGTTCGCGTAACGGAGCGTCACTGGGACACAGATCACAGCTACTCTGGCGAGCGCGCAGAGCTGTCGTCGGCGATATTGGCGTGGGCGCAGGAAATCTTGCCGCACTAGGAATCCGGCTGACATCCAGTGACGCGCTACAGATAATACTTCAGCCGCAGCCGCGCGCGAGCGAACTCGACGAATGCCACGAATCTCGGTTCACGAAGCCTATCGGCAACTTTCTTTCCGCCGGCGCACATCAAACTGGCTGTCGCGCTTGATTCGCATGCCTGCCGAATGCATCCATTTGAAGGGGCATCCTCCGTGGATGGCGACTTTCCTTCCCGACCATTTGTATCTGCAAGGCAAGAGGGTTCCGTTGCGCCAGCCGCAGCGGCCGGAAGTTTCTCTGTGCCGCGAATGTTTGACCGCGGAGTTGGAGAAAGAGCTCGCTGCCTATTCCGGACGCGTGGTTGCGTTCGAACCGGACGGCGAATCGTTTACGCAGTATTTTTTTGTAGCGGCGCCCGATTTCGACGCCGCCGGTCTCGAGCCCGCCGTCGCAGCGGCGATCGGGGCGCGGCTGGCGCAGGATGATGATAGTTCGAAGTCCTGCCAGGAATGTCCGCGTGACGCGACGTGGCTGTGGTTTTCGCGCGAGCAGATTCCAAACCTCGATGCCGCCGATCGCATGGAAGTGATGCTCGGCGAGCATTTTTGCGCGGAGCACGGCGCGAAACAAATCTGCGGGGCGCTCGCGGCCATCGAGCACGCGAATCTTTTTTACGTCAACGCGCCTTACGGCGAGGGCGGCGCTTACCTCTGGATTTAGCGCGGTGGCTCGGCGGGGCATTCAGAGCGGCGCGAACGTTCTTCGGGAGTTTTTCGACAACCAGGCTGTACGATTGGCGCAAAAGCCTCTCGAGTTCGGCGAAGTCCAAGGCGTCCTGCGTTTCGAGCGCTATCCAGTAGTAGCGTGCGGCATAGGGCGCGGGAATAATTCCGGGACGCTCAGTCAATTCAGCGAATTCTTCCGGCGAGCATTTGAACGACAGCCAGACTTTCGCCGGCACGAGCACGACTACGGCAAACATTTTGCCGCCCACCTTGAAGACCAGGTCATCGCCCCATTGCACGGTTTCCGTTGCGTGCAGCATCGCCAGACAATATTTGCGAACCCATTCGATATTCACGGAGCCGTCCAAATTCCTGCTGACCGCCGTTGTGCGGGCGCAAATCACACAAACAAAAACGCCGCAGGAGAGAGATGCGGTCCCGCGGCGCAAAAGGGCGTCGCCCATTCTAAATTATTTTTGCGCGACGGCGACATGCTGCAGGCGCTGGCTGAGTTTTTCCTGCTCCTGCTGCAGTTCCGCCGGCAAGCGTTTGCCGAACTTCTCAAAGAATTTCGCAATCGCTTCGTGCTCATCAGCCCAGACGCTGGTGTCGACCTGCAGCAATTTCGCCATGGTGTCGGCGGAAATATCGAGGCCGTCGAGTGTGAGCGAGCCGGGCGCGGGAACATAACCAATCGGCGTCTCGGTGGCCTTCGCGTGGCCCTCGATGCGTTCCAGCATCCATTTGAGCACCCGAACGTTCTCCCCGTAGCCCGGCCACAAAAACTTGCCATCTTCGCCTTTGCGGAACCAATTCACATGGAAAATTTTCGGGGGATGCGCCACGCGCTTGCCCATATCGAGCCAGTGACGAAAATAATCGGCCATGTTGTATCCGCAGAAGGGAAGCATCGCCATGGGATCGCGGCGCGTCACACCAACGGCTCCCGTCGCCGCCGCGGTGGTTTCCGACGCCATAGTCGCGCCCACAAAAACGCCGTGTTGCCAATCGCGTGCCTCAAATACGAGCGGGGCCACTTTGGCGCGGCGGCCGCCGAAAATAATTGCGGAAATTGGCACGCCTTCGGGATCTTCAAAATGTTTTGAGATGGAGGGAGTCTGTGTGGCGGGAACCGTGTAGCGCGAATTGGGTTGCGCGGCTGCGCCCTTGCTCGGCGTCCACTTCTCGCCTTTCCAATCGGTCAAGCCGGGCGGAGGAGCCGCGTTCATCCCTTCCCACCACGGACCGCCGTCCTGAGTCATGGCGACATTAGTGAAAATCGTATTGCGGTGCACTGCCGCCATCACATTGGGATTTGTTCTTTCGTTGGTTCCCGGAGCGACGCCGAAAAATCCGTTCTCAGGATTGATGGCGCGCAGCATTCCGTCTTTGCCAATGTGCAGCCAGGCAATGTCGTCGCCAATCGTCCAAACGCGATAGCCCTGATTTTCCAGCGCGGAGACCATCATGGCGAGATTGGTCTTTCCGCAGGCGCTGGGGAAGGCCGCGCACATGTACGTCACTTTGCCGGAAGGATCTTCGAGGCCCAAAATCAGCGTGTGCTCCGCCATCCAACCTTGTTCGCGGGCCATCCAGCTGGCGATGCGCAGCGCGAAGCATTTTTTGCCGAGCAGCGCATTACCGCCATATCCGGAACCCACGCTCCAGATCAATTTTTCCTCCGGGAAGTGCAGCACGAGCCGATGTGCGGGCTCCATATCGCCGAGGGAGTGAAGCCCGGGAACAAAATCCGGCGAACTGCCCAGGCGTTCGAGAGCCGCTTTGCCCATTCGCGACATGATGCGCATGCTCTCGGCGACGTATGCGCTGTCAGTGATCTCAACGCCCACTTTGCTGTACGGCGAAGTGGCAGGGCCCAGAATATAAGGCACCACGTACATGGTGCGGTCCTTCATCGCGTTGCGAAAAAATGGTTCGGCTTTTTGCTTTGCTTCTTCCGGAGCCATCCAGTTATTCGTGGGACCTGCATCGGATTTCTCGCGCGTGCAAATGAAGGTGACGCCTTCGGTGCGAGCGACGTCGTTTGGATTGCTGCGGTGAAGATAACAATCAGGATAACTCTTGGAGTTCAGTTTTATAAATGAGCCGTCGCGCACCATTTGTTCTGCGAGCTGCTCGTATTCCTGCTCTGAGCCATCGCACCACACAATTTTCTTAGGTTTTGTAAGGTGAGAAACCTCCTCAACCCAACTTTCCAGCGGCGTGGCCACGGGGCCTCCTATTTTTAGATGGCGCGGGGAAAGTTGCCCAGCTGCCGGGCCGGACTCTTGCGCGTCGCGTCTGATGTTGTGGTAGTTAGTGCAAATAACACAAAATAAAAGTCTATGCCGCCAAAGGATGAAATGCAAGAAAGCGAAGAGTGGCGGGTGGGCGATACGGTTAACAACAACGCCGGGGACATGCCTCCTCCGAGCAATCGCGGCAACGTGACGACTGCTTCACGATCCCAATCGCAAGTACCCGAAATTAATGCTCTTATCGAAATACGGCGCCGACGGAACGTATCTTCTGCGCATAGGATTCCAGGGCCGCGCGGCAAGATCAGTGCTGCACCGAGCGCAATCAACCCGGGCAAGGAACGAAGCGTTCGATTCCGGCGTGCCCGCCGAACATCAGTCGGCGTCTGGGGGTTGCGGTTCACTGATGCGAAGCTCCGTTAATCCGGTGGGACGTTTGTAAGGTGATGGGACATCGCCGGTGCGCGGATATGTAACGCGCGACTTGAGCCAGTCCAGGATTTGCTCCCGCCGAAGCATGATTGCTAGGAACAAGAAATAACAGCACGCTGCGATAACGAAGTTCAGAGTGCTCCGCTTCTTGTCGATTTCGAAGGAAGCCGCGAGGAGAAGACAACTTGTGCCAGCGACAATGTTGAATAGCCCGTCAGAAACCCGGTAATTCCAAGCGCGGCGCTCGGCTTCGAGCACAGCAGGATTTTGCGATACGGGCCCTGTGCTGCGGTCGCCCCCGGTTCGGCACCACCGGATTGCGGCGCAAATAGTCCTGAACCTCCCGCGCGACCACCCGCGCCGCTCGGCAGGATGCCGGGCTTTTCGACTTTGCTCAAATTAAGCATCGTCAAATCGGTCACCGGCTGTCCCTCTTGCCCAGACGTGAAATAAGGAGAAGCAGCATACCCTGTCCGCGGATAAGTGATTCGCGCTTTTAGCCATTCGAGCGTTTGTCGCAGGCGAAAGAAGACCACGCCGTAGATGCCGAATGCTACGAGGACGATTGCAATCACCAGTGGGGAGCAAGTGTGTCGATACCGCGTCACGAGCAAGAAGGCGCCTGAAAGCAGCAGGCAGCTGAGCCCTGCGAGAAGATTCGGCAGGCCGTTAACGAACCAGTAATTCCAAGCGCGTGCTCACCGTCCAGGACCCGGGGAAGACGATATAGGCACGGGGTTCTCCTCAGGTTATCTAGTTTGCCAATTAAATGTAGTTTGCAGTACAACGCGGTTAGTTCTGGACAAGGATCTGCTCGGGGAAAGGCTATCAATACCGGTGCTATACTGCGGCGATGTACGCGCGGAAGCTGCGGGTCGAAATCACCGTTAATGGCGAGCGCAGAGCGTGCCCGCTTGAGTGGCTCGATGCATTTTGCATGCGCAATTTTACTGGCTCGGCGGAATTCGACGACACTTTGCCCATTGCGGACGGGGAGATCGAAGCCAGCCTGCGCGTCGATCCCTTGCATTTCGCCCGCGCCTTTGAGGAATGGCTGACAAAGCGGGGCAAAGGAAATGGCCAGCCAGTTGCGGTGGAGATTCAAGCTGAGCCAGCTGAGCCATCGCATTCTTGACTTCGCGGAAGAGGGCGTGATAGAAGCGGTAGGGAAGAGGCGCGATTCCATGTCTCCGACCGTGGAAGAGCGACGAAAAGGAGCAAACGATGGCTGAGAAAGATCCAAAAGTGGTCCAGCACGAATCCCTGACGGACGAGCAAATCGTGACCGAGCGGAAAATGCCGCGCAGGTCGTTCTTGACTGCGGCAGGCGCGCTCCTCGTCGGTGCAGCGGCACTTGCGTCGGGCGTACGGGCCGTCGCGCAGCAAGGCTCCGATCCTGACTCGAAGAAGGCCGCCGATCCGGACTCGAAGGACAAGAAAAAGGGATCTGACCCGGATAGTAAGAAGAAGACGAAGACGAAGACGAAGACAGCAAAGTCATCCGATCCTGATTCGAAGACTAAGAAGAAGGGTTCTGATCCCGACTCGAAGAAAGCCTCCGATCCCGACACAAAGGACAAGAAAAAAGACTCTGACCCGGACAGCAAGAAGAAAGCACCTCCGAAGACGGATCCCGACGGCACGAGATACTAGCCCTGGCTAATCAACTGGCCCCGCTGGTAAAAGTATAGGAGTCAAGTAAAGGAGTTGGCACGCGCGGGGGGGAGGCGTGTGTTGCGGGGTTAAATGTCTTCTCCGAAGCCGGGTTTTAGCTCGCAAGCCAGCGTAGAGCGCGTGTTTCCCCCCGAAACACGCCCCTCGCTCGAATGGCTGATCCACCCAGTGAGCGAAGAGACTTTTTTCGCAAGCTACTGGGAAAAACAGACACTCGTCGTCAAGCGCAATCAGCCGAATTATTTCGATTCGCTGCTTTCCCTCGATGAAGTAGACCGCGTCCTCACCACGCTTGACCGCCGATATCCCGACATCACGCTGAAGAATGCCAGCCGAGAAATCAAGTCTGACGACTACACGGTGGGCGGCGATGCTCTCGACGTCGCCAAGGTCTATCAGCTCTTCAGCGAAGGTTCTACGATAACTTTGGCGTTCCTCGACACCGTCGTGCCATCGCTGACTTCTTTCTGCCGCGCGCTCGAAGGCGAATTCAGCTACCCGTTCCAGACGAATATTTACATGACTCCGCCCGGGGCTCAAGGCGCGAAACCGCACTACGATACGCACGATGTCTTTGTGCTGCAGGTGGCGGGCTCGAAAAAGTGGAACATTTACGGAACACCCGTGGAGCTGCCGCTGCCGGAGCAGGATTTTGATTCGGCAATCCACGAGCAGGGCGCGAGCATCCTTGAATTTCAACTCGAGGCGGGCGACGTTGCTTACATTCCTCGAGGCATTGTCCACGATGCGCGCTCGACAGAGGAGATTTCGCTGCATATAACCGCGGGGGTTCTAAGATACACGTGGACGGATCTGTTGCTGGAATTCGTGGCGGGGGCTGCCCTAAATGATCCAGCGTTTCGCAAGGCGCTTCCTCCCGGTTTTGCGCGGTCCGGCTTCGACCGCACAGAAGCGCGACAAACGCTGCGCGGCCTGTTGCAGAGAGTCTCCACGAGGGCGGACTTTGACGTGGCGCTCGACACGAGCCTTGACTACTTTGTGGATCGATTGATGTCTGTATGCCCGCCGCTGCTGCGAGGACAAATGGCGGAGCTTGCGGGGCTGGATGGACTGACGGTTGGCACCGTGGTGGGCGCGAGGCCGGGCGTGATCGCTCGCTTGCAAAGGAGCGCGGAGTCCGCGGCCGTCGAATGCTATGGGCGCAGAATCACCTTCCCGTCTCACGCGCACGACGCGATTCAATTTGCACTGAACCACGCCAAGTTTACGCCGCGGGATCTTCCCGGTGATTTGGACGAAGCGAGCAAGCTAGCGGTGGTGCGGCGGCTGATTCGCGAAGGATTGGTTGCGAGCCTGCCCGTTTAATTCCGCAGACAGACCTTCATCTCTATCGTAAAGGTTTTGGAACTTTCAGATATCACCCGGAAAGCCGCGATTTTCCGTCCGGATGTGGAGCAGGCTCGTGCGGCGTCAGCACGGGACGCGTTAGAGCAGCTTTGATTTCGGGCAGCGCCAACTGCGCCGCGGCCACGCCTGCGGCAACCAGATCCGGCGTTCGCTGAAAATCGTCCCAGTGAATCTCTTTCACCTCGGGGCGCAGGATAATGTCGGCGTATCGCACCCAGCGCTGCGGCGCCTGCTCCTGAATAATCGAGAACGAGCGGCTGATCACTTCGATCGTGTTTTTTGGTCTCTCGTCCGGCTGGCCGGGATCGAGGTGGACGGCAATCACGACGTCGGCGCCCATATGGCGCAACGCTTCGGTAGGCACCGCTTCGGTCAGAAAGCCGTCGACGAGAACTCGTCCATCGTATTCAACCGGCATAAAAAGTCCCGGAAAGGCGCATGACGCGCGCAGAGGACGCGCCAACTCGCCCGTGGTGAAATACACCGTTTGTCCGGTGATTATATCCGTCGCGACAATCGCCAACGGAATTTTCAGTTCCTCGAAGGTGCGCACGGACGTGAAGCGGCGCAAATACGTCTCCAACCGCTCGTTTGTCGCCATGCCCATGCGCGAAATGGTCCACCGGCCGAAATCTCGAAAATGCGTCAGCAGGCCTTGATATTCGAGTTCGGTGAGGGCCGTGCCGGCCGCGTACGCCGAGCCGACCAGCGCGCCGACGCTTGTGCCGGCGAGCAAATCCACGGGAATGTTATTTTCTTCGAGGACGCGCAGGACGCCGATATGCGCAATTCCACGCGCGAATCCGCCGCCCAGCGCCACGCCGATGCGCGGGCGGTCGAGCGGCAAACTGTAGGCGAACGACCGCAGCCCTTTTACTGCCGTCCCAAGCCAGCGAAATACGTTGCCCATCGTTCTCCGAGTGCCAGGAATATCTGTCCCTGCGAATATGACTATTGTAGCCTGTCCGAGGACACAGGGGTTTTTAGGTTGACCCGGTGTGTAGCAGTTCTGTAACCTCCGTTTTGCCGCCGGAGCCGTCCCGGCGCACCAATGACGATTCGCATCGAAAAAGCCGCAGTTCTGGGCGCGGGAACGATGGGCGCGCGCATCGCCGCTCATTTTGCGAACGCCGGCCTGCCGTGCTACCTGCTCGATATTGTTCCGCGCGAATTGACCGCGGAGGAAACGCAGAAAGGTTTGACGCTCGAATCGCGTGCGGTAAGGAATCGCTTTGCGCTGGCGGGCATCGAGGCCGCGAAAAAATCCAGGCCCGCCGCGTTTTTCGTTCCTGACTTTGCCCGCCTGATCACGCCGGGAAACTTCGAGGACAATCTTTCGTGGTGCGCCGAGGCGGATTGGATCATCGAAGCCGTCACCGAAGACCTCGCCATCAAGCGCAGCTTGCTCGCGCGCGTCGACGAGCATCGCCGCTCGGGCACGATTGTCAGCTCGAATACTTCCGGGTTGCCGATTCGTCTAGTGGCCCAGGGCCGCTCCGAGGATTTTCAAGCGCATTGGGCTGGAACGCATTTTTTCAATCCGCCGCGCTATATGAAGCTGGTCGAGTTGATCGCCGGACCGAAAACCAAGCCCGAAGTCTTGGCCGCGCTCGACGAATTTTGCGACCGCCGCCTCGGCAAGGGCGTGGTAGTCGCGAAAGACACGCCGAACTTCATCGCCAATCGCATCGGCACGTTTTCGATGCTGAACGCCGTGCGCCTGATGGGCGAGCTCGATATGACCGTCGAAGAAGTCGATGCCTGCACGGGGCCCGCGATTGGCCAACCGAAGTCCGCGACGTTCCGTACCGCGGATCTTGTTGGCCTCGACGTGCTCGCGCACGTGGTGCGCAATATTTACGACAGCGTCCCGAACGACGAGTCGCGCGAAATTTACAAACTGCCGCCGTTGATCGAAGAAATGATGAAGCGCGGATGGCTGGGCGAAAAAACGAGCAGCGGTTTTTACAAGCGCGTGAAAAAAGGCGGCGGCGAAAGCGAAATCCTGACCCTCGACACGAAAACGATGGAGTATCGCCCGCGCCAGAAAGCGAAATTCGCTTCGATCGAAGCGGGAAAAACGATCGAGGACACGCGCGAGCGCCTGCGCTCCTTCGTCGGTCCGATTCTCGAAGGCAAAGTCGTCGACAAAGCGGCGCGTTTCATTTGGGGCGCGCTTTCAGAGACGTGCCTGTACGCCGCGCGGCGCGTCCCGGAAATCGCCGACCGCATTGTGGAAGTAGACCGCGCGATGCGCTGGGGATTCAATTGGGAACTCGGCCCGTTCGAAATCTGGGACACCATTGGCGTGGAACCCATGGCGCTGATGCTGAAGATGGTCGGCAAAGCGATGCCGACAAGCGTCACTTCACTCGTGGCATCCGGCAGGAAAACATTCTACCAATCCGCGCACGGGCACACGAGTTATTTCGATCTGGCTACAACGGAGCACAAGCCCGTCGAGGAACCGGGCGGAATCATCATTCTGAAATCGCTGCGCGAGCAATCGAAAGTCATTGAGGGCAATTCCGGAGCGAGCCTGATCGATTTGGGCGATGGCGTGGTGTGCTGCGAATTCCACGCCAAGATGAACGCCATCGGCGGCGACATTGTGGCCATGCTGCACGCGGGCCTGAAGCGCCTGCACACGGATTTCGACGCCATGGTCATCGCCAATCAGGCCGTGAATTTTTCCGTGGGCGCGAATCTGATGCTGCTGCTCGTCAGCGCGCAGGAAGAGGAATGGGACGACATTCACATGGCCGTCCGTCAATTTCAAAATGTGAACATGGCGATCAAATATGCGCCACGCCCCGTTGTCGCCGCGCCGCAGGGTATGGCTCTTGGAGGCGGGTGCGAAATCAGCCTGCACGCCGCGCGCATTCACGCCAATTCCGAACTGTACATGGGACTCGTCGAAACCGGGGTGGGTCTGATTCCCGGCGGCGGCGGCACGAAGGAGATGCTGATTCGCGCGAACGAGCACGCGACAGGAGGGGAAGACCTCGATCTATTTCACGCGCTCAAGCCCGTCTTCGAAAATATCGCCATGGCCAAGGTGGGGACCAGCGCCGAGGAGTGCCGCGCGCTCGGCTACCTGCGCGCGTCGGACTTGGTGGCCATGAATCGCGACCGCTTGGTCGCCGACGCGAAACAGACCGCGCTCGGCATGGTGCGCGCCGGGTATCATCCGCCCGCGCCCGCGCAGATTCGCGTCCTCGGCGAGGAATTCATCGCCGCCGCGAAGCTCGCCATTCACCAGATGCTGCGCGGCGAATACATCTCCGAGTACGACGCCCTGGTTGCGCGCAAACTCGCCAACATCCTCGGCGGCGGCCCGCTCTCCGCGCCGCAGCTGGTCTCCGAGCAGTACGTCCTCGACCTCGAACGCGAAGCCTTCGTCTCCCTCTGCGGCCAGCGCAACACGCAGCGCCGCATCGCCCACACCCTAAAAACCGGCAAACCCCTGCGGAATTAGCAATCGGGAACGGTTGTGACGCAGTCGGGATGGAACGAATCTCTCTCCGAGATGAAGCTCTAGCAGTTGACATGGTCGAAACCTACCGATAGCATCCAGCGTCTGTTAAGCCATGACTTCAGGGCATCGGGGTGGTGCCCTCGGCAAAGCGTAAATTTCGGGGTGTGCAATGAAACAACAAAGCTGCATTCGTATGCTCGTGGCATCGCTCGCCATCGTCGGCGTCTACGCGATTGCCGCGCTGAACTTTTCGCCAACGAGTCTGGCGCAAAGCTCTCTGATTACGCCGGGCGAGCCGCGCTACTTCGCCATCAAGGGCGCGCGCATTGTGCCCGTCTCCGGCGCGCCCATCGACATCGGAACGGTCGTTGTCGCCGACGGAATAATCAAAGCGGTAGGCGCGGACGCCACCATTCCCCCCGAAGCCGCGGTGATCGATGGCAAAGGTCTGACTGTTTATCCCGGCCTGATTGACGCAGGCACCAGCGTCGGTTTGCCCGCTCCGGAAGCGCCGCAAATGGGACCCGCACGCGGACGCCGCGCGGCGCGCCCCATGCCGTCGAAACTTTCGACGGGCCCCGAAGATCGCCCGAGCACTACGCCGTGGGAGGTCGCCGCGAATAATTTGAATCCTGACGATCCCCGCATCGGAAACTGGCGCAGCGCCGGGTTCACGACGGCGCTTGTCGAGCCCGAAGGCGGAATGTTCCCTGGGCAAGGTTCGATTATCGATTTTGGCGACGAGCGCGCGGGCAACATGGTGGTCAAGCCCCGCGCGACTCTCGATCTTTCCTTCGAGCCCACAGGCGGCTTTTTCAGTTTCCCCGGCTCGCTGATGGGTGTGATCGCCTATGTGCGCCAGGTCTTCATCGACACGCGGTGGTATGAGGATGCGGAGGCGGCGTACAACGCGCATCGCGAAGGCGTCGAACGTCCGCCGTATGACCGCACCGAAGTCGTCGTTGGCCAGGCGTTGAAAGACAACGAGCTGGTGCTGCTGCCCGCGAATGAGAAGTTGCGAATTTATCGCGCGATTCGCCTCGCAAACGAATGGCAAATTCACGCCGCGATGTACGGCGCGCAAGAGGGCTACGAAATGGCGAACGAAATCGCGCAGAGCAAATTGCCCGTGTTCGTCAACGTCAACTGGCCCACCATGCCGAAAGACGCCGACACAGACAACATCACGTTGCGCGAACTGCGCCTGTGGGACCGTGCGCCTTCGACTCCTGCGGCGCTGTCGAAAGCTGGCGTGCTCTACGCGTTTTATTCCGGCGGGATTGCCAAGCCGGAGGAAATTCTAAAGAACGTGAAGAAGGCCATCGACAAAGGTCTTTCCGCCGACGATGCGCTGAAAGCCATGACCATCAACCCGGCGCAAATCCTCGGCGTAAATGATCATCTCGGCTCGATCGAGCCGGGCAAAATCGCTAATCTGGTCGTCACCGATGGCGACCTCTTCGGCGAAAAAACAAAAATCAAGGATGTCTTCGTCGACGGCATGCGCTACCAGATTCACGAAGAGACGCCTCCTCCCGGACCGCCCGATCATTCCGAAAAGCCGGCGACCACGACCGAGGGGGTGCATCAATGAGCGTCAGGAAAATGAACCTCGGTAAAATCTTCGTGATTCTCGGCGTCGCCGCACTCGTTCCACTCTTCGCTCAAGCGCAGGATGATTCGAACATCACAGTAATCAAGAACGCGACCATTATCACCATCACCCATGGCCGCATCGAGCACGGCTCGATTCTCGTCCGCGACGGCAAAATCGCCGCCGTCGGTACCGACGTGCAGGCCCCCGCCGACGCGAAAGTCATCGACGGCACCGGCTTGTACGTCATGCCCGGAATTATCGATTGCCACACGCACATCGCCGTCGATGGCGACGTCAACGAAGGCAGCATCTCGGTTTCGTCGATGGTGAATATCAAGGACGTCCTGAATCCCTATGACGTCGACATTTACCACGAGCTTGCGGGCGGCGTGGTGATCGGCAACGTCTTGCACGGCAGCGCGAATCCCATTGGCGGGCAGACCATCGTCATCAAGCTGAAATACGGCGCTCCGCCGGACGAGTTGCCGTTTCCGGGCGCGATACCCGGAATTAAATTCGCTCTCGGCGAGAATGTGAAGCACTCGAACTTCAGCGCGCCGGGAGTTCCGCCACGTTATCCGGAGACGCGCATGGGCGTCGAGGAAACGATTCGCGACGCCTTCACGCGCGCCAAGGCGCATCAGCAGAAATGGGCCGACTACAATCGCCGCAAAGCCGCGGGCGAGCAGAATCTGATTCCGCCGCGCCGCGATTTGCAACTCGAGCCGCTGGTCGAAGTTCTCGAAGGCAAGCGCTACATTCATTGCCACTCGTATGTCTCCGACGAAATTTTGATGCTGATGCGCGTCGCCAAGGAATTCGGTTTCAAGGTGCGTACGTTCCAGCACGTGCTCGAAGGCTACAAGGTCGCCGACGAAATGGCCGCAAACGACATCGGCGGTTCGACGTTCTCCGACTGGTGGGCCTACAAAATGGAAGCGTATGAAGCGATTCCCTATAACGCGGCGCTGATGACGCGGCGCGGCGTGATCGTCTCCGTCAATTCCGATGACGCGGACGAAGCGCGCCACCTGAATCAGGAGGCCGCGAAGAGCATGAAGTACGGGGGCCTGACGGAGAACGAAGCGCTGCGGCTGGTCACGCTCAATCCCGCGATTCAGCTTGGCATCGACAATCACGTCGGCTCGATTGAAGTGGGAAAAGATGCGGATTTCGCCATTTACAATCACGATCCGCTGAGCGTTTACGCCGTGGTGCAAAAAACGATTATCGACGGCAAAGTTTATTTCGACCGCCAGCAGGACATCGCGCAGCGCGCCGCTCTCGAAAAAGAGCGGAAGGATTTGCTCGAGAAAGACAAAGCTGCCGGCAAGCCTCCGCAGAAGCCCGCCGCCGAGGAAGACAAGAAGGGAAAAAATAAGAACGAGAAAAAGCCGCACAAGGGAAAGAAAGCTCCTCCCGAGGCCGCGTCCATGATCGTGGGAGGTGCCCTGTGAGTTTCCTCACCGCGAACTTCACGGCAAGAAAATTCAACGCACTGAAATGCGGCTTTGCGCTTCTCGCGCTGGCCTTTGCGCTCCCCGTTTTCGCGCAAACGTCGAAGCAGAATTCTTCCGGCGTCTACGCCATCAAGGGCGCGAAGATCTTCACGCTCGCCGGAGCGCCCATCGAAAACGGCGTGGTCGTGATTCGCGACGGCAAAATCGCCGCCGTCGGTGCCGATGTTGCGATTCCTGAAGGCGCAACAGTGATCGACGCCACGGGTTTGCAGGTCTATCCCGGCATGTTCGATCCCGTCACGCAAGTTGGCCTGGAAGAAGTCGAGGCGGTCAACGCCACAATCGACACCACGGAAACCGGCGAATTCAATCCTGACGTCACCGCCGCTACGGCCTTCAACGCCGACAGCGCGCATGTCCCCGTCACGCGCGCCGCCGGCATCACCGAAGTTCTCACCGTACCGGGCAGGCTCGGCGGTTTCGGAGGCGGAGGCGGCAGCGTCATCGGCGGGGAAGCCTCGGCCGTGAATCTGGGCGGCTGGAACATCAACGACATGGTGATTCGCCGCCACGCCAGCATGGAACTCAGCTGGCCCTCGATTCAAACCGGCTCTTTCGACTTCTCGACGTTCACGTTTACCCAGCGTCCGTTTGCCGAGGCGAAAAAAGACTACGAGAAAAAGATTTACCAGCTCGACGATTTATTCGACGCGGCGCGCCATTACGCCGGAGCGAAGGAAAAAGGCAATCCCGATAATTTCCAGCGCGATTTGAAACTCGACGCGCTCGCGCCTGTTGTCGAAGGCAAGGAGCCGCTGCTCGTCGTAGCGTTCAAGGCGCGCGACATTCGCGAAGCCGTCGAATTCTGCGAGAAGCAGAAAGTGCGCATGATTCTCGCGGGCGCCTCGGAAGCTTGGAAGACCATCGACCTGCTCAAGAAAGACAACATCCCGGTAATCATCGGGCCTGTCCTCACCATGCCGCAATCGGAAGACGACCCGTACGATTCCGAATACGCCATGCCGGGCCAGCTTTACGCCGCCGGAATCAAGATCGCATTCGGCAGCTTCAACACTTCGTTTTCGCGCCGCTTGCCGCAGTATGCGGGCACCTCCGTCGGTTACGGCTTGCCGCACGAGGAAGCGCTCAAGGCCGTCACGTTCAACGCTGCGCAGATGCTGGGGCTCGGCGATCAGCTCGGCACAATCGAGCCGGGCAAAATCGCCAACCTCGTCGTCACCGACGGCGACTTGCTGGAGTTGCGCACTCAGGTGAAATACCTGTTCATCCAAGGCCGACAAACCAGCCTCGACAACAAACAAGGAGAACTCTACGAGCGCTACCGCCAGCGCCCCAAACCCGAATCGCACTAGCAACTGCGCTACGTGTGTGATTGGCGCTAGGGTTCCGCGTCAGTCACCGCCGAGGTCGGTCCATGGCCTCCGCAAATGCGATACCGTAACCGTGGCGTCGCGCCGTCAAGAGCCAAAAGAGCCACGATATCCGCTACCTCCCAAGTATTGCCAATAGCGTGATGGCTGACGAAAATACAGGCATACACCACAAGAACGCGCTGCTATCAGAGCCCAACTTCGGGGGGTCTATAAGGCGAACAAAGAGCGAGAGCTTATACGGATCTTGCGGAAGTGCGGTTTGCTGCCGTCGTGAAACTCTTCCGCGATTTACCGAGCGGGAAGATTTGAGTGCTAACGCGTGAATCTCAGCTTTAGCTTCCTGTGCTTTTTCGTTGGGCAGCTCAGCTAGTCATCAAGTCTCCGTGGACCAACGCTCATTTGGAGTGGATCCAGACGAAGGTTCATTTCCAGCCGCCCGCGCAGGAGATTGCGCTCACCGACTACGTCCACCAAGTCGAGCACCTGGTGGCCCGCATCGAACGGTTGGACTGGGCAGTGCTGGAGGCAGCGCGCTCGGTGCCACCACCGATGCGCGCGGTAATCGAAGCCTTGCAGGCACTGCGGGGTATTGCGCAAGTCACGACGGTGACCATCGTCGCCGAACCGGGGCAGATCTCCCGCTTTGCCAGAGCCCGGCAATTGATGGGATATAGCGGCCTGGTTCCCAGCGAAGACTCCAGCGGCGAGCGAAAACGGCGGGGTGCCATCACCCAGACCGGCAACGCGCACTTGAGACGCGTCATTGTCGAAGCGCCGTGGGCCTATCCGTTCCGACCTTGGCTGGGCGGCTATCTGTTGAAACGCCAGGTAGGACTGAGCGAAGAAGTGAAAGAGATCGCTTGGAACGCACAGCATCGATTGCACTCCCGCTACCTAAAACTGCTGGCAAGGAAAGAACAAACCGCGGATCGTAACGGCCGGGGGCGAGAGTTGCTTGGGTTTGTCTGGGCCATTGGCGTGAAGGTCGAAACCAGGACACGCGAACAGAAGCAGGTCGCAGCGTAAGTCAGCGAACCACAGGAGGAAGCCCGCAAACGCAACTGACTTAGAATCCGCCACTTACATTTTCTTGATCGGTAATGAGTTTCGTCTTTGCGCGCTTGCGCTTTTTTCGACCTCCCGATTTTCATATCCCACTCGCGCCTCGCAAAAGACGTTCAAGCGCCCCGCCGCTGTTGCTTTTTCTCGTCTCGTGGCGTCCAATAACAGGGACAAGCCCAGCAAAATTCTCACCTGATTGCTTTCGAGGTGCAACATGAGGGAAGCGGTAATTGTCAGCTCGGTTCGCACGGCGGTCGGCAAAGCGTTCAAAGGAACGTTGCGCGCGGCGCGTCCCGATGATTTGGCGGCCACGGTGATGCGCGAAGCGATCGCGCGCGTTCCGGGCCTCGATCCCAATGAAATCGAAGACGTGATCCTGGGTTGCGCCATGCCGGAAGCGGAGCAGGGAATGAACGTCGCGCGCATAGCGTCGATTCGCGCGGGCCTTCCCGTTGAAGCGTCCGCGATGACCATCAATCGCTTCTGCTCCTCGGGACTGCAATCCATCGCCATCGCCGCGCAGCGCATCATGGCCGGACAGGGCGAAGTGATTCTCGCCGGTGGCGTCGAATCCATGAGCCTGATTCCCATGGGCGGAAATAAAATTTCGCCGAATCCGTGGCTGATGGATCATTATCCCGACACTTATTTGGGAATGGGATTGACGGCGGAAAATCTCGCCAAGAAATACAGCATCAGCCGCGAGGCGGCGGACGAATTTTCTTTTCAGAGTCATCAGAAGGCTCTTGCCGCAATCGCGGCGGGAAAATTCAGGGACGAAGTTGTGCCTGTCGAAGTAGATTTCACTTCGCTCGATCATTCGAATGGCAGCCGGCCCAAGACTACGAAAGCGGTTTTCGACACGGACGAAGGTCCGCGCGCCGATACTTCGCTCGAAGCGCTCGCGAAGCTGAAGCCCGCATTTCATGCGAAGGGCGTGGTGACCGCGGGGAATAGTTCGCAGATGAGCGACGGAGCGGCCGCGGCAGTGGTGATGTCTGCAGAACGCGCGCGCGCCCTCGGCGCGAAACCGCTTGCGCGATTCGTTTCGTTCGCGACGGCAGGATGTCCACCGGAAGAAATGGGCGTCGGTCCCGTGTTTGCGATTCCGAAGGCGCTGAAACTTGCGGGGCTGACTCTCGACAAAATCGACGTGATCGAATTGAACGAGGCGTTCGCGGCCCAGGCTCTGACGGTGATCAAACTGGCGAAACTTGATCCCGCGCGCGTGAATGGGAATGGCGGCGCGGTCGCGCTCGGCCATCCGTTGGGATGCACGGGTGCAAAATTGACGGCCACGATTCTGCGCGAACTCGGACGGCGAAATGGACGCTACGGCTTGGTGACGATGTGCGTCGGCGGCGGCATGGGCGCGGCCGGCATTTTCGAGCGCGCCGCCTGAAGCCGCGGTTCAGCCGCGATTTTCGCACCTGAAAATATTCAGGCGTTTACCCGCGGTAGGGAATCCCGCTAAGATAGCTAAGCCGTGGGCCCAAGTTTTGAATTCGGCTTTCAATTCGGCCTTAAATTCAGCTTGACAGGAAAAAATGCCGGCACCCGCCACTTGGTATTTTGCGTACGCGAGCAACATGAACTCCGCGCAGATGCGCACGCGCGCCGAAATTCTAGAGGAGCATCGCGGCACGCTCGAGAATTACGAGCTTGTGTTTAACCGCAAAGCGCGCGGAGGCGTGGCCACGGCGAATATTCGTCAAGCGCCGGGAAAAGTTGTTGAAGGGGTGCTCTACCGGATTCCGGAGAGCGCGTTTCGCAATCTCGATCGTTACGAAGGAGCGCCGCAACAATATAGACGCATCGAGGTGACGGTCACCTACGGGGAAGGAAAGAAGGCCGGCGCGCAAGTTTACATTGCGACAAAGGTTGACAAGGGACTTCGTCCCGCGCCGCATTATCTGCAAACAATCTTGGACGGCGCCGCGGAGCACAAATTTCCCGCCGAGTATGTGGAGAGAATTAAGGAAGTAGCGCAGGGCGGATAAGAAGTTTTGGTTGCGCCGTCGCGAACGGCGGTGATGTTTTTCGGGAAGCGAGGAGGGCATATGGCCACGACGACAGTCACGCAGAATTTGACGCGCGGCGGCGGATTCTTGATTTCCGCGTGCCGGCCGGAGGATGTTTTCACTCCAGCGGACTTGACGGGCGACCAGCGGCTGATCGGCCAGACGGCGGAAGAGTTTGTGGCGAAGGAAGTTCTGCCGCTCGCGGCCGAACTCGAGCAGCACAAAGAAGGCTTGATGCCGCAAGTACTGAAAAAAGCCGGCGAAGTCGGGTTGCTCGGCGGCGGAATCCCGGAAGAATATGGCGGCGCGGGACTGGACAAAGTTTCCTCTACACTGCTGGCCGAAAAATTGTCCGCGTATGCTTCGTTTGCCGTGACACACGGCGGCCACTCGGGCATCGGTACCGTGCCGATCGTTTATTTCGGGACGGAAGAGCAAAAGAAAAGATATCTGCCGCGCATCGCAACGGGCGAAATTATTTCGTGCTACTGCCTGTCCGAGCCGCAGGCCGGTTCCGACGCGCTGGCTGCCAGGACGCGCGCGGTACTCTCGCCTGACGGGAGGAATTGGATCCTCAACGGGCAAAAAATGTGGATCACGAACGGCGGATTCGCGGATTTGTTCGTAGTATTCGCAAAAGTGGATGGCGAGAAATTTTCCTGTTTTCTGGTGGAGCGCGGCGCGCCGGGATTTTCCGCGGGCGCGGAAGAAAAAAAGATGGGCATCAAGGGCAGTTCGACCGTGGCGCTGTTTTTCGAGAACACGCCGGTGCCGAAAGAGAATTTGCTGCATGAAATCGGGCGCGGGCACATTGTCGCGTTCAACACGCTGAACATCGGGCGCTTCAGCCTGGGCGCGTATTGCTTGGGCGGCTCGAAAAAAGTGTTGGAAGCAGCTTCGAAATATTCAAAAGAGCGCGTGGCGTTCGGCAAGCAGCTCGCGAAATTCGGACTGATCGACGCAAAACTTGCGGAGATGGCGATTCGAATTTATGCCGTGGAGTCGATGATTTACCGTTCGGCGGGGCAGATCGATTTCGCCATGGCGAATCTCCCCGAAGGAATGACGAAAACCGAGCAGGGCATGAAGATGCTCGAGGAATACGCGATCGAAAGCTCAATCAGCAAAGTGTATGGCAGCGAAGTGGTGGATTATTGCGTTGATGAAGCCGTACAGATTTTCGGCGGCTACGGATATCACGAGGATTATCCCGTGGCGCGGCCGTATCGCGATAGCCGCATCAACCGCATTTTCGAAGGCACGAACGAAATCAACCGCATGCTGATTATTCAGATGCTGGTGAAGCGCGCGATGTCTGGCGGGTTGCCGTTGATTCCCGCGGCGATGAAATTGGCGGATGAAGTTCTCGCAGGGCCGACAATGGAAGAAGGACCGACCGGGCCGCTGGCACAAGAGGAACGGCTGGTGGCGAATGGGAAGAAGATTTTCCTGCTGGCGGCGGGCGCGGCAGTGCAAAAATTCCGCGAGCAACTGGCCGAGCAGCAGGAAATTGTTGCAGCGCTGGCAAACGTTGTGATGGAAATCTACGCGATGGAGTCGTGTCTGCGGCGCGCGCAAAAAACGGCAAATGGCAAATCGAGCGAGACCGCGTCGCTGATGGCCGATGCCACTCGCGCGTTCATTTCCGATGCGGCCGACCGCATTGAGCGCGAGGCACGAACGGCGCTGGCGGCGACCGTCGAAGGCGACAACCTGCGCACGCAGATCGCGGTTCTGCGGCGCTTCGCGAAGCGCGACGCCGTGGACACGATTGCGCTGCGACGGCGTGTCGCCGCGGCGGTCTTGGCGGGCGACCGTTATCCGTTCGAGGGCCGTTGAAAAAAACGGCGAGACGGAAACGACCAGGGACTGTCGCGCGAAAGCAACGCAAGCCTGCCCGCCGCGGCCGTCGGTCGCGAAAATCTTCCAGTGATTCTGTCCAGTGGATTCGCACGTTGGCCGCGCCATATTTGAAAGGCTACCAGCCTGCGGCCGCGAAGGGCGGCAGCTTGCGAGGCTATTGGTTCGTCGCGTCGGAGGCGCGGGTTCGGAAGGGGCGTTTGCCGCCAGGAAAGCCTCCGGTCGGCGGACAATCGGCCGGATTTTTCGTTGGCTATCTCACTAGCCGCGATGGTTATTCGTTTTTCTCACCCGAACCGCCGGAATGCCTCGTTTTTGCGTGGATCAGTCCTGTTGGTGGCACGCTTCACAGGCGGGTTGTGCAACAGTCCGGCAGCCTCGTACGGAAGACCTTCGAGTATATTCGTTGGCTCACCCATCGGCCTCCGCGATTTGTCTTTCATGAGAAGGAACTGCCAGCCATGGCGCGTCACGGGTCAATGCGAGTTTGGTCCCCTAAAAAACACCAGCACTTCTCGCAGAATTTCTTTATCGAAACGCTGGCATGGCTAGCGCGCAGCGGGTTGGTGCGCAAACTCAAGGAAGCTGGTTAGGGTTTCCAACTCGCGCAGTTCCACAGCGGCACTCCGCAAAGTGTGTCACATTCTGGGAATCTTCCTGGTGTAATCCCAGACGGTGTCCTTCAGCAGTTTTGTTAAGTGAAAGATCCTTAGACACTTCCGGCGCGGTCCTTTCGGTCATCTACTTGCATCTAAGAGGGCGGGGGTAAGTATCCGAATGAGCATTAAGCGTGTGCCAAAGTGGGTTTGGTGGGCTGCTGTCGCACTGATTGCCCTGCAGATGTATTTCTTCCAGGAGTTGGTGGCCGCGTATTTGATTTTCGGCATCCTGTTTGGCAGTTTCCTGGTACTGCTGCTAGCCGTCTACCTGGTGAGCGAAATCGGGGACCGCGGGCTCGGCTGGGTAGAGGCGAACGGCCGCATATTGGTGAGAGTGGCGCGGCAGCAATGGGTCCGCGTCGAGGCCATCAGTAAAAAGACATTCCGCCATCAACATTCATAGTTTGCCCGGTAATGGCGCTTGCCTCGGATGAGGCGAGAAACAGCGCGGCGGCGGCAACTTCGTCGGCCGTTTGAGGCCTTCCCTGAAGTATTCCCTGCAGGAATCCCTGAAACAGTTTTTCTGCAGGCATCTGCAAGCGTTCGGCCAGAGCTTTGCCTAGCGCCTCGGACATTTCTGTCTCGGGCACCGGCCCAGGGCAAATCGCGTTCACCCGCACGCCTTTGCGCGCGGATTCTGCCGCGAGCGTGCGCGTCAAGCCAACTAAGCCCGCTTTTGACGCCGCGTAGGGACTGTTCCATTGAAATGCGCCTTTGGCGGCGACGCTGGAGATGTTGATGATCACGCCCGAGCCGCGGCGGTACATTTCCGGCAGAACGAACCTGGACAGTAAAAAAGGGCCGCGCAGATTTACAGCGAAAACCTCATCCCATTCCGCGGGCGAAATTTCTTCTACTGCTTTCACCGGGCCGAGCAGGCCCGCGTTGTTCACGAGGATGTCGATTTGGCCGAAGCGCTTGCGCGCTTCTTCGACGATTTTCTGGCAGCCGGATTCCTGGGCGACATCAGCGGGAATTGCGGCCGCTTTCTGGCCGGCGGCTTGAATTTCAGCGGCAACGGCGCTGACTTCTTTCGATGTGCGAGCGGCGACGACGATGGATGCGCCTTCGGCGGCGAAGCGTCTGGCGATCGCACGGCCGATTCCTCGGCCGCCGCCGGTGATTACGGCAACTTTGTCCTTCAGCAACATGCGGATCCTCCCGCCAACTAATTCGCGCAACAAAGAATACCATCAAGCTGCGCGACGGGATTAGAGAGAGATGGTTGTACCCAAACGACGCAAGAGCCATAGCGCCGGCGGAGGGCAACAGACGCTGCAAGCGAAAGCGGGTGACGTCGTGAGGCGGGATGGGGTAACATAACAAGCTATGCATGGGAGCCTGACGCACATTCAAGGTACGGGTAATGGTGGGACGGCGAATGGCCGGAAGGTGCTCGTGCGGGTGCGTCCGCGAGGGTTTTGCGCGGGGGTTGTGCGCGCCGTGGATATCGTCGAGCTGGCGCTCGAGGCGTATGGCGCGCCGGTATATGTGCATCATGAGATTGTCCATAATCGCTACGTGGTGGAGCAGTTGCGGCAACGCGGGGCGATATTTGTGGAGTCCATTGGCGAAGTGCCTATGGAGGCGGTACTGGTTTTCAGCGCGCATGGTGTTCCGCCGCGAGTCCGCGAGGAGGCCACGGAGCGGAGTTTGCGCGTGATTGATGCTACGTGTCCGCTGGTGACGAAAGTGCATTTGGAGGCGCGCAAGTTCGCGCGTGAAGAGCGCACGCTGATTTTGATTGGCCATCGCGACCACCAGGAGATTGTGGGAACGTCGGGAGAAGCTCCGCAGCAGACGGTGGTGGTGGGTAGCGTTGAGGAAGTCGACGAATTGCAGGTGGACGATCCGGAGCGCCTTGCCTATTTGACGCAGACGACGCTGAGCCTCTATGACACGCAGGAGATTGTTGCGCGCCTGAGGCAGCGCTTTCCGAAGATTGTCGGGCCGGCGTCGGACGATATTTGCTACGCGACCCAGAACCGGCAGGAAGCGGTCGAGTCGCTGACGCGCGAAGTGGATATGATTCTGGTGGTTGGGTCGGCGAATAGTTCGAATTCGAATCGTTTGGTCGAAGTTGCGCAACGGGCGGGCGTGGCGGCGAGGTTGATAGAAGACGGCAACGATCTGCAAGCGGCGTGGTTCGAAGGCGTCGCGCGATTGGGGCTGACGGCGGGGGCCTCGGCGCCGGAGATTCTTGTCGAGCAGGTGAGCCAGCGTTTAGCGAATTTCGGATTCACGGATCAGAGAGACCTCGATTTGATCCGCGAGGACGTGCGGTTCACGCTGCCGCCGGAGCTTGCCGCGCGGCGGAAGCCCGTAGCAAGTTAATCCGGTCGAATAATCCATTCAGAGGGGTGATGTATGGCGGTGCGGGTTGTGCGCCAGCCGAAGCAGATTGTCCTGTTGGGCGCGCCGACAAGTGCGGCGGCGCTCGGAGCGGGGCATGAAAAGGCTCCGCAGGCGCTGCGGGCCGCCGGGCTCGTTGAGCGATTGCAATCGTTGGGATACATCGTCACCGACATGGGTGACGATCCTGTGGCGATGTACCAGCCGGACGAGGAAACTCCTCGCGCGCGAAATTTACCCCGGGTTGTGGGGGCGCTCGAAGCGTTGAAGCCACGCGTGGAAGCGGCGGTGAAGACAGGCGGGTTGCCACTGATTATCAGTGGCGATTGTTCGTCAGCGCTGGCGGCGATCGCCGGCGTGCGGCGCTATTATCGGGGCGCAAGTATCGTGTATATGGATCGCGATGCGGACTTGAATATCCCGGCGACTTCGCATTCGGGCTGTGTCGATGGAATGGTGGTGTCGCACCTGACGGGGCGCGGCGCGGCAGAGATGGTTCGCTTCTGGGGCGAGCCGCCGCTGGTGCGCGACCCAGACGTGGCCCTTTTTGGCGTGAACCGGCTGGATCCGCCAGAAGAGGAAATGCTTTCGCGCTTTCCGATCCGGATTTTTCGCGCGAACGACATTCGGCGAATGGGCGCCGTGGCGGCTGCGGAGATGGCCGTTGAGCGTATTCACGGGGGAAAAAACGAGTTGGTTGTGCACCTGGACGTCGACGTGATTGCGAGCGAAGACTTTCAAGCGACGGATTTGCCGGGAGCCGGCGGGCTGCGACTGGAAGAAGTCCGGCAGGCGCTGGAAGTTTTTGCGAAGCAAGGACGGTTGGTGGCCTTCGAGGTTGCGGCATACAATCCTGAACGCGACAGCGACGGGCGCGGTGCGCGAATCATCGTGGATTTAATTGCTGCGGCTCTTGGCGCGCGGCTGCAGGTACAGGCAGAACCCGTGACCGTTGCCGCTGATGCTTCCGCAACGCCCGCGACGCCAGTGGTTCCCGCGGAGCCGCCCGCCAGCGAATCGCCCGCGACGGACTCTTCGGAACAAGCAACGTCAGCTTCCGGAGAGTGAACCCCTCTTTTATCCCAGCGGTTTTTGTTTGCGATATGAAAACTTCGAGCGTGTTCCTGCGTTACGATAATTCCAAAGATGTTTCTGTTGAATTTGCGCTTCGGATGGGCCCATGAAGCGCGGCGCAAAACATGCAGTGATGCCGCGACGGGCGCTGGCCGAGGGGCGTGAGCGTCCACCCATGCTCGAGAATCGTGCGGGCAAACTACGTCTGGACATGAATGAGAATTTGCCGGGCTGCTCGTCGAAGGTGCGGACAGCATTGCGGCGGCTCAATACAGAAACGTTGACGATGTATCCCGAAAAGGAGACAGCGATTGCACGGCTGGCGCCGCAGTTTGGAGTTCACGCTGATGAAATGCTCGTGGTGGGTGGAATCGACGAAGCGCTGCGGCTGATTGCGGACGCGTACATTGAACGCGGACGCTCCGTCCTGCTGGTTGAGCCGACTTTTCCGATGTACCGGTTTTACGCGGAACAAAGAGATGCGAGGATTCGCACTCTCCTCTACGACGAAGAGATGCAATTTCCCCTGCGCGAAGTGTTACGAGCCTTGAAAAGGGAACCGTCAGTTTTCTTTTTGGCAAACCCGAATAATCCGACGGGGAATTTGTTGGATGCGCGGACATTGGGGACAATTCTCGACGCAGCGGCGCGTACTCTTGTCGTCGTGGACGAAGCCTATTTCGAATTTTCCGACGTTACGGTCTTGCCGCAGATTCGTCGGCGACGAAATCTTGCCGTGACACGGACTTTTTCGAAGGCCGCGGGTCTCGCGGGACTGCGGGTGGGATGCCTGTTCGCGCATGGAGATGTGACGACCATTCTGAAACGCGCGCAAGCACCTTTTCCGGTTGGCACAGCGGCGCTAGTGGCAGCGGAGGCGGCGCTAAAAGATCGCACATTCATTCGCCGCGCCGTACAGACAGTTGGGCAAGGCCGCGCGACCCTGGAGCGAGGGCTATCGCGGCTGGGCGTGCGGGTGTTCCCGAGCGCCGCGAATTTCGTTCTGGTCGATTTTGGAGCGCGAGGTCCAGCAGTAGTAACTGCGCTTGAGCAGCGAGGTATTTTGGTTCGCGATCAGGCGAGCAGTTTCGAACGGCCTGGATTCGTCAGAATTACCATGGGCACCGCGAAGCAGATGCGGAGATTTCTTAGCGTTCTGGAAACCCTCCTGTGAACGCAGCGAGACTTGCGCGCACTGCAGCAGCACCGCGCGAAGTAATCATCTTTGACGTAGATGGCGTACTGGTGGATGTGCGCGAATCGTATCAGCGGACAGTTTTGGAGACGGTGAAGCACTTCACGGGGAAGCGTGTAGGGCGCAGGGAGCTGCATGAATGGAAAAATCGCTCCGGGTTCAACGACGATTGGACGCTGACGCATGCGTGGGTGAATAGGCTCGGCGCGCGTTTTTCTTACGAAGATGTGAAGAAGCAGTTCGAAAGTCTTTACTGGGCCGATGGCAGCCGTGGGAATGTGAGCGGAGAGCGATGGCTGCTGCCGGCGAAGCAATTGAAGAGACTGTCCCGCCGCGCGAAGCTCGCGATTTTTACCGGTCGCACGCGCGCGGAGCTGAGTCACACGCTCGAGCGATTTGATGTGCGGAGATACTTTTCGACCATTGTTACGGTCGAGAGCATTTCGAAGCCGAAGCCTGATCCCGAAGGCTTGCTGCAAATTCTCGACGGCCTTCCGGCGTCGAAGGCGATCTATCTGGGCGACAATGTGGACGACGCGTTTGCGGCGAAGGCAGCCGGCATGGCATTTGTGGGGGTGCTGCCGCGGGGAAGCGTGGAGCGCCGAGTCCGCGCGAGGCGACTGCGCGCGTTGGGAGCGCTAACGATCTTGGGCGACGTGGCCGAGATCGAGAAATGGTTGGCTCGGCAAAGGACTGCCGCGCAGGACGAGAAGAAGCGGCGACAGAAAATAAATAGAGGAGCGGGGACGCCGGCATAATTCACAGCCGGTTCCCTTATTTTACGCGATGCCCATTCTTGATCCAGCTCCCGTCGTGCTACTCGGACGGCTGGACCTGCCGACCGACGGAGTGCGCGATTATTGTTCGCAGTTGAGCGCGGCATTCGGGCGTTGTGGAGAACATTTGGACATCGTCGAAATGGCGTTGGGAAAACCATGGCTGGCTGAAAGCGATTCGACAGCTTTGGAGGGAGAACAGACTGCGGAGAGG
>JBAUEX010000271.1:0-8749 GCA_049678845.1 Candidatus Acidiferrales bacterium | reverse complement strand
GGGCACACCTCACCTCCGGCATCCTAAAGTCACTTTTTTGCTTAAGGTCGGCGGAGCGCCTGGTTCACTGCCGCCCCAAAAGTACTATTTGCCAGTTCGCGCGGCCTCTGCGAATATGGACACCGTCAAATAGGCGAAGTTCCCGGGAATTCTGCTAGATAAAGCCCGAATTTGTTTTTCTCTATTCTAAGAATAAGAAAAAAAACGCTTTATCCTGAACCTGGCGTGCCCGGCATCATTGTGCTCCTGATTCGCATCCAATCGTGCGAGGGTAGTCGTAGTGGGGTCACAGGAGGTTGCCATTATGAGTAAACTTAGTCTAGACACGGTGGGAGTCCGTCGCACGGGACGTGCGGCGCTCGATCGCGATCCGCAGGACGATCGGCTGGAATTTGTCTGCCCGCATTGCGGAACCGTGGGCAGCAAGCCGGCTCGCCGCTCGCACGCGGAGTATCATTTCACTGACGGTTTTGTGCAGGATCTTCAGGGCGAGATGTCGGTCTGCCGCGGGTGCAAGCGTTCGCTGCACATCGCTCCCGTGGTGATGTTACACGATCAGGATGAGAAACGGCGCTTCGAAGCTTTCTTCTCGACGGAGTTGCTGGTTTCCAAAAATTAATTCTCGCAGCAAGGGCGGACGCGGCCCAATGTCCCTCCTCCAGATTTAGCCGCGTCCACCCGTTTCTTTCTCAAACACCCTCCCAATCGCTGTCCAGAACCAGGTGATACTTTTCGAGTCCCGTGCGTATCCTCACAAACGCTTCGTCGACTGTGTCCGCGAATTGCAGCATGCTGAACTCCCGCTCGCTGATCGTCCCTGCGCGCACCATGGCTCGCCAGTCCAGAACCTTGTCCCAATATTTGCGGCCGTAAATCAGGATCAAATGGTGCTCGGGCAGTTTGCGCGTTTGTAGCAGCGTGAGCATTTCCCACAACTCATCCATGGTCCCAAACCCGCCCGGAAAAGCAATCAACGCCTTGGCGAGCTGCGCGAACCATAATTTGCGCATAAAAAAGTAATGAAAAAAGAGGTTCAACTCCGGAGTGATGTAGCGGTTCGATTCCTGCTCGTGCGGTAATTGTATGCTCAGGCCAATGGACGAGCCTCCCGCTTCCGATGCGCCGCGGTTCGCCGCCTCCATGATTCCCGGTCCGCCGCCCGAACAGATAACAAATCGCCGCGGATGTTCGCCCAGCGTCAGTGACCACGCCGTGATTCTCCGCGCCAGTTCGCGCGCCTCTTCGTAGTAGCGCGACATCTCCAGATTCGCCTTCGCCGCGCGAACCTCCGCTCGGTGCATGGGATCGTTTCTTCTGAGCTTGTTGCTCTGCAGGCGCTTCAACTTCGCGACGGCGCGATCGTGCGGCAGAATGCGCGCGGAGCCGAACATCACAATCGTGTCGCCGATGTGTTCCCGCCGCAGTCGCGTCAACGGATCGAAATATTCCGCTATCATTCGCATCGGTCGCGCTGCGGGGCTCTCCATGAATTCCGGATCTTGATACATCAGCTTCGGTGATGGCTTGTGTTTTTTGAGAGTCATCCAGTCTCCTCGCGCAAGAGTTCGAAGCAGCATTTTAGTTCTGTTCCATTTGAATGCATATAAGTTCTTGCCAGGTTTCTCGCTTGTTGCAGCTATTACGATTATTTATTGAACTTTTCTCCTCCATTTGAATCAATATATAGGGAGTGAGCGAAACACCCATGAAACGCTATCTGTTCGCGAGCGACTTTGATCGCACGCTAAGCTTCAATGACTCTGGCTATATCCTCAGCGAGTTGCTGGGCATTCCCACGGCAGAGTTCGAACGCAAGGCGACGGGCATGGCGAAACTCAATCTGGTTCAACAGGGCGCGGAGCTGGCCTACCTGTTGCTGCATGATCCGCAGTTCAGCTCGCGAGTTCGCCGCGAGCATCTTTACCAGGTCGGCAAGCGTATTCGCCTGAAGCAGAACATCGCGCTTTTGTACGAGATTCTCGACCACGGAATCGAAGGCTATCATTTCGATTTTTATGTTCTTTCGGCTGCTCCCACGGAGGTGATTCAGTCGGCGCTCGAGGGAATTGTCCCCGCGGATCACATCTACGGAACAGATTTCCGTTACAAGAGTTCCGGCGAAATCGACACCCTTGTTCGCGCGACCGCGGGCTATGGCAAGGTTGCGGTGCTTGACCAGTTGCAAGCCTCTCTGCAAATTGGGCCGGATCACATTGTTTACGTCGGTGACGGCAGCTCGGATGTTCACGTCATGTTGCATGTGAAGGTGCGCGACGGCTTCACGATTGCCGTCTCCGAAACCAAGCATGTATCGCAGATCGCCAGCCGCACCGTACTCAGCGACGACGCCATCTCCGTCCTTGTTCCCATCCTCGAAAAGATCGTCGGGCTCGATCGGCCTCAAATTCGACAGTTCTTTGAGTCCCACGGACTGCTCGTACAGGGCTGGGAAAAAGTGCGGACCGACTGGGTTACGTTTCGCTCCGCCAGCTCTTGAGCAGCGATCCTGCCTCCAGGAGCGGCGCAACTCTGATGCCGTTTCCGAAGCGTGCAACGTCGACCTACGCGTCGGAATCAGATAAAGTAGGAGTATGAGACCCCGCCCCCAACCCGGTTTCCTCGCGATCATTTTGCTGGGCGCATTGATTGCGTTGCCCGCATTCGGCCAAGGACAGCCGGCCGGCCCGATTCAAGTCAAACCGGGCGCGCATCCGCAAGAACAAGCGACGACGACGCAGAGCCAGAAGCCATTTCGCGTCCGCGTTACTCTTGTCACTCTTCCTGTAGCGGTCTCCAACGAGTCCGGCCAGCCCGTGCTCAATCTTACGCAAAAGGATTTCCAGATTTTTGATGATGGAGTCCCGCAGCAAATCACTCACTTCGATCAGGGTGGCGACCCGCTCTCCATCGTGCTCGTTCTAGAAACCAGCCCGCGCGTTGAGCCGTTGCTCCCAGAAATTAGCAAGGCAGGAATTATTTTCACGCAGATGGTGATGGCGGGCACTGGCGAGGCCGCGGTGATCGGTTACAACAACGAAGTGGACTTGCTGCGCCCGATGACCACCGATTCCGATCGCGTGCTGGATGCAATTCGCCACATTAAAGCGGGGCTTGACGGCGCGCGGCTTTTTGACGCGATGGACCGCGCCGAAGATCTTCTGGAGAAAGAACCCCCCGAGCGGCGCCGTATCATCGTGGTGATGGGCGAAAAAAATGACAACGGAAGCGAAACGAAACTCGGCCTCGTTCTGCGGCGAGCCCAGCTCGCCAATATTTCCATTTACACGATTGGGCTGAGCACCACGGCGGCGGAGTTTCGCAAAAAACCCGAGCCTGCAAAACAGGTCGAAGTAAGCCCGCCCGGCACCTATCCGGAGCCGCCTCCGCCAGGTACGGCGCAAACGCCTTCTGTAGTAAATGAACAAATGGGCGGGAACGGAGCCGAGTTGCTGCCGCTGATCATCTGGCTGGTGCAGCACGGCGCAAATGCCCTAGGCAAGAATTCGCTGGCGATCGCCAGCCAGGGAACGGGCGCCCTGCACATGGGGACTTTTAGAGACCGCTCCATCGAAAAAGCGATGAATGCAATTGGGAACGATCTTCACGGCGAATACTTAATCGCCTATCATCCGCCCGGCAACGAACGTTATGGCTATCACAACATCGAAGTGCGCGTCACGCAGCCAGACCTGAAAATCCGCACCCGCCCCGGCTATTTCCTCGCCCCGCCTACGGAGTAACTTCCCGTGGCGTCGGGCCTGTCGAGAGGCAGATTCACATTCACGCCGCGCTGACGCTGACGTGCGCGCCTTCGGAGTCGACAAACTGCGCCAGCGTCCCGCCGAAGTCCTGTTTCTTCGGTGGCATCGAAAACATAACGCCTTTTGCGCGCATCTCGTCGTGGAATTTCTGAATGTCCGGCACGTTGAATCCCATTTCCAGCTTGCCCGCAGAGTTTTTCTCTGAAGCGGGATGCAGACCGAGAGATGTCTCGCCGGTGGCAAATTCGCTCCAACCCGGCGACTGGAATTTCAAAGGCAAGCCCACAACATCGCGGTAAAATTTCACGGTGCGGTCCATATCCGCGACGAATTCGATCACATAACTAAGTTTTGCAGTCATGATTTACTCCCTTCTCTGCTACGAACTTTCGCCTGGAGGCGCGACAGCGGCTTCCTCTTCCAAAATGGAAGCGGCGGCGGCGATGCGGTCGCCCTCGTCGAGGCGCAGCAATCGGACGCCTTGTGTTGACCGGCCTGCTTCGCGAATTTCCCCCGAATGGACGCGGATGACTTTTCCTTGTCCCGTGATAATCATCACGTCGGAGTCTTCCTTCACCTGCAGCGCGGCGACGACGGAACCGTTGCGCTCGGTGGTTTTCAAATTGATGACGCCTTTGCCGCCGCGCGACGTGACGCGATATTCCGCGAGGGGAGTCCGTTTGCCGTAGCCTTTTTCGGCGACGGTGAGCATCAGCGACGTGAGCGATTCGCGAATCTGATCGCTTTCCAATTCGTCGAGATTCTGTGTCTCTTTCTTGAATTCCTTCTTGATGATTTCGAAATCGGGCTGAGCCGCGTCCATCGAAACCACGTAGTCACCTTTGGCAAGGTCCATTCCGTTCACACCGCCCGCCTGACGACCCATCGCGCGCACTTCCGTTTCGCGGAACAAAATCGCCTGGCCCTCGTGACTGGCGAGGAAGATCATCTGCTTGCCGTCGGTGAGCTTTGCGCCGATCAGTTCATCGTTTGGCTCCAGATTAATGGCAATAATGCCGCTGGGCCGGGGATTCGAAAATTCCGCGAGCCCGGTTTTCTTCACGGTGCCTTGTTTCGTCGCCAGGAAAACGTAGCGGCCTTCTTCTTCGAGATTCCGCGACGCCACAACGGCGGTCAGTTTTTCGCCCTCTTGAAAATGGACGAGATTGTTGATGGCCTTGCCGCGCGTGGCCGCCGCCGCTTCGGGGATTTCGTAAACCTTGAGCCAGTAAATCCGCCCCTTCGACGTAAAAAGTAAAATGTACGTATGCGTCGACGCGACGAACAGATGCTCGACGAAATCTTCCTCGCGCGTCTTCGCGCCAATGCGGCCTTTGCCGCCGCGCGACTGGTGGCGATAGACGTCCACCGGCGTGCGCTTCACGTAGCCCGCATGGCTCACGGTGATGGCCATCTCTTCGTCTTTAATCAAATCTTCGAGCTTGATTTCCTCGACGCGGTCGACGATTTGCGTGCGGCGCTCGTCGCCATAGTCTTTCAGGATTTCCTTCAGCTCCGCGACGATTACCGCGCGCAATTTTTTATCGCTCGCAAGAATTTCTTTCAGCTCCGCGATGCGCGCCTGGATTTCCTTCAACTCCGTGAGAATTTTCTCGCGCTCCATCTGCGTCAGGCGGTGGAGTTGCAAATCCAAAATTGCCTGCGCCTGGCGGTCGGTGAAGCCGGCGGTTGCGCTGCGGCGTGTGTCTTCGTATGGTTGATGCGCCCCGCGAACGTCCATGGCCATCAACGCTTCTTTGGCTTCCTTTGGAGATTTGCTGCGGCGGATGAGCTTGATGATTTCGTCGAGATGATCGAGAGCGATCTTGAAGCCGACCAAAATATGCTCGCGCTCTTCAGCTTTGCGCAAATCGTACTGCGTTCGGCGGCGCACCACTTCGACGCGGTGCTCGATGAAAAGCTTGATCAGCTCGATCAGTCCGAGTTCGCGCGGCTGGCCCGCGACAATGGCGAGCAAAATCATGCCGAACGATTCCTGCATCTGCGTTTGCTTGAACAGGTGATTCAAGATGAGCTGCGGCTCTTCGTCGCGCTTCACTTCGATGACGATGCGCATGCCGTCGCGATCGGATTCGTCGCGAATGTCGCTGATGCCCTGAATTTTCTTGTTCTGCACCAGGTCGGCGATATGAGCGATAAGCCGCGATTTGTTTACCTGATAGGGCAGCTCCGTGATGACGATGTTCTCGCGTTCTTTACCAGCCTGCTCGATGGCGGCTTTCGCGCGCACTTGGAACGTGCCGCGACCCGTTTTGTAGGCCTGCTCAATTCCATCGCGCCCGTAGATGTAGCCGCCCGTGGGGAAATCCGGGCCGGGTACGAGCTTCATTATTTTCTTGAGATTCGTTTCGGGATCTTCGATCAGGGTGACCGTAGCTTCGATAATTTCCGTCAAATTGTGCGGCGGGATGTTCGTGGCCATGCCGACGGCGATGCCGCTGGAACCGTTGACGAGCAGGCAGGGAATTCTGGTGGGCAGAACGGTGGGTTCGCCAGTGCTTTCGTCGAAATTCGGGACGAAATTGACTGTCTCTTTTTCAATGTCCGCGAGCATTTCCTCGGCGATTTTCGAAAGGCGCGCTTCGGTATACCGCATAGCGGCCGGCGGGTCGCCGTCGATTGAGCCGAAATTGCCCTGGCCGTCGACAAGCGGATAGCGCATGTTGAATTCCTGCGCGAGGCGGACCAGGGCGTCGTACACGGGCGCATCACCATGCGGATGGAATTTGCCGAGGACTTCGCCGACGATCTTGGCGCACTTGCGGTAGGGCTTGGTCGACGTGAGGCCGAGCTCGTACATGCCGTAGAGAATGCGGCGATGAACCGGTTTCAGGCCGTCGCGCACGTCGGGCAGCGCACGGCCGATGATTACGCTCATGGCGTAATCGAGATACGACTTCTTCATTTCCGATTCGATATCAACCGGAGTCAGGATTTGTTGCGATTGCTCATCGGCCATGTCGCGATGCGCCCCCCGAGAAATTCCCGAATTGCGAATGAAAATTAAAGTGTTTCGGTAATTTTAAAAACGCGCTTTCTTGGCGATTGGAAATAGGGTCGACTGTTTGTTTTGTGTAAGTGAGTTCGGTGTCTGATTCCGGACAGTGGATTAGAAATGGTGCGAAAAAGCGGCTGTGAGAGGCCTGAAAAGCGCCGGCCGGGCGCGGCGCCGATGAGCGCCAATCGCGTCGGTCTGCCGCAACCGAAATGTTCATTGATTCCACTGTGCCACCGAGCACAAGTATAAACGGCTGTACGATTTGCACGCTACGTCTTCCGTGTTCGAGCAGTCCATTCGAGCACATAGGCTTTCACTGTTTCGAAAGCGCCGGCGTTATTCGAAAAATGCTGCGCGCCGAAGTGAGCCTCAAGTTTCAGCATCAGCTCGGCGCATTCGGCTTCGCTGGCGCATTCAAATGCGACGCCACGATTTCTGTCCGGCGTATGCGTTGCGACAGCTCGAAAATGCGAGCAGCTTAGGCCTTTGAGCTCGGGCAATGTCTGCCAAGTCAGTTGATAAGTCATCTCGTAATGGTAGGTCGCCTATTGTGTTTCGCTGGATTTCATCAATTCCTCAGATATCCAAATTCACGACTTCGAGAGCGTTTTCCTGGATAAATTTACGGCGCTCTTCGACATTTTCGCCCATGAGAGTGGCGAAAATTTCCTCGGCGGCGACGGCATCCTCGAGGCGGACTTTCAGGAGGGTGCGCGTCTCGGCATTCATCGTGGTGGCCCAGAGCTGGTCGGGATTCATTTCACCGAGGCCCTTGAAACGGGTGATGGTGAATTCCTTTTTTGCGTCTTCGAGGACGTAAGCAAGGAGCGCGATGGCACTTTCCTTCGATACTTTGTCGCCATTGTGGGCGATCGCAAAAGGCGGCTTGTCGTGCTCGGCGATGGCCTGGCGCAGCGTGCGGATGCGCTTGTACTCCGGCGTGGCGGCGAGCGCCCAATTGATTTTTCTGTCGGCCGAGCCGTCGCGCAGGACAATCTCGTGCAGACTGTGCTCTTCGTCGAATTCCAGTTTGGCTTCGAGTTTCAGCTTGGCCTTTTCGATTTCCTTGATAAGCTCCAGCAATTTTTTCTTCTCGGCGAAGTCGGTTTTCTTGTCGATCTCGCTTTCGGACAAGAGCTCGACGAGTTTCGGATCGCGCAAGCGGCGCGCCAACTTCGCGGCCATTTGTTCGTATTCCTGGACGTTCAACAGGAATTGAGTGAGGTCGCCGCCTTCGAGCTGCTTGCCGCCTTTGGCCGTGACGATGTGCTCTTCGGTGGCACGTTTCATCAGTTCGCGCGCAAAATCGCGTTCGTCGCGAATGTAGCGGTCCATCTTGCCGCGCTTGACGCGATAGAGCGGCGGCTGGGCGATGTAAATGTGGCCTTTTTCAATCAGCTCGCGCATGTGGCGAAAGAAAAAAGTGAGCAGCAGGGTGCGGATGTGGCTGCCGTCGACGTCCGCGTCGGTCATGAGAATCACTTTGTGGTAGCGCAATTTCGCTGCGTCGAAATCATCCTTGCCGATGCCCGTGCCGAGGGCGGTGATAATGGCGCGAATTTCCTCGTGGCCCAGCATTTTGTCGTAACGGGCTTTTTCGACGTTCAAAATTTTGCCCTTGAGCGGCAGAATGGCCTGGTACTTGCGGTCGCGGCCCTGCTTTGCGGAGCCGCCGGCGGATTCCCCTTCGACGACGAAGAGTTCGCAGCGCGCAGGGTCGCGCTCCTGACAGTCGGCGAGCTTGCCGGGGAGGCCGCTGGAATCGAGAGCGGATTTGCGGCGCGTCAGCTCGCGGGCCTTGCGGGCGGCTTCGCGGGCGCGCGCAGCGTCAATACATTTGCCGATGATTTTTCGCGCGATGCTCGAATGCTTGTCGAAATATTCGCCGAGCTTTTCGTTGATGAGCTGCTCAACCAGACCTTTGATGTCGCTATTGAGTTTGCCCTTGGTCTGGCCTTCGAATTGGGGC
>JBAUEX010000270.1:0-3328 GCA_049678845.1 Candidatus Acidiferrales bacterium | reverse complement strand
CCCCAACACCTAGAAAACTCAATGTGGATTCCGCCAGGATCGCACCGGCCATGCCGATCGTGGCCTGGATCAGCACGGGTTGCAAAATATTCGGCATTAGATGCCGAACAAGAATGCGCACAGGTGAAGCGCCAAGCGAGCGCGCCGCCAGTACGTATTCCATTTCCTTGGCCTGCACGATTTGCGCGCGCGCC
Source organism: Candidatus Acidiferrales bacterium (assembly GCA_049678845.1). Classification (GTDB taxonomy): domain Bacteria; phylum Acidobacteriota; class Terriglobia; order Acidiferrales; family UBA7541; genus DAHUXN01. The sequence continues at coordinate 3,134 of JBAUEX010000270.1, read as the reverse complement.
AGGCGAGCGTACCCCGCCCAACCAGTAACGACCAGAGCAAGGATTACTTTGCTGACGCCCGGGCCCAGAAATGCCGCGAACGCAATGGCCAACAGAATTCCGGGGAACGAGAGAAACGCGTTGATCAGCACTATGTTCACCAAGCGGTCGAACCAGCCTCCGCAATAGCCGGCAACCGCTCCGATCGCAAATCCGATAATCCCGGCTCCCAACACGACGCTCACGCCCACAAGCATGGAAAGGCGGGCGCCGAAGAGCACGCGCGAAAGGACGTCGCGGCCAAGTTCGTCTGTCCCCATCCAATGCGCGGCACTAGGACCGGCGAGACGCACCGCAAGGTGCTGAGCGGTGGGATCGGCAGGAGCAAGCCACGGAGCCGCGAGCGCGACCACGATTAGCAGCAGGCTGAGGGCAAGTCCCCAGCGTCCGGCTGGGCTTTGACGCAGGAATTCGCGCAAGCCGCTCATTCGACGCGCACCCGCGGGTCGACAAACGCGCAGATCACGTCCGTTAGAAGATTCACAACCACATAGGAAAACGCAATCAACAGGATGCAACCCTGCAACAGCGGGTAGTCGCGAGCGTCAATGGCTTGCACGGCGAGGCGACCGATGCCGGGCCAGGAAAAGATTGTCTCAGTAATGACGGTGCCAGCGAGGAGCGTGCCAAATTGCAATCCGAGAATCGTGAGGATGGGAATGAGGGCGTTGCGAAACGCGTGTCGAAACAAAACCGCCGCGGGCGAGAGCCCTTTGGCATACGCCGTGCGCACGTAGTCGCTCGACAATTCCTCGATTACGGAGGTGCGAACCATGCGCGTCAAGATGGCTGCGAGCGCGGCTCCCAGCGTGATAGCCGGCAAAATCAGATGCGACGGGCCGCCTCGACCGGAAACGGGCAGCCAGCCGAGAATCACCGAAAACACGAGAATCAACACCGGACCCAGTGCAAAATTCGGTACGGAGAGTCCGAATAGTGTGAAGAGGCCAACAGCGTGGTCCGTTGACGTGCCGCGACGGGCCGCAGCAAGCAAGCCTGCCGGAATTCCAATTGCTGCGCATGCAAGCAAGGCTACGATCGCGAGCTCAAGCGTGGCCGGATAGTGCGCAAGAACGACGTGCGTGACGGGCTGCTGAAACCGGAACGACTCGCCAAGATCGCCGCGAACAACGCCTGCCAGGTAATGCTTGTATTGCGTGGAAATGGGCACGTCCAAGCCCAGCGCGTGACGAAGCTGAATCAGATCGCCCGCGCGCGCCCCCTCGCCCAGCATTTGCTGCACAGGATCTCCCGGCACGATGTGAACGAGCAGGAAGACGAGCGTCACGATCAACCACAGCGCGGGAAGCGCGAACAAGAGCCGTAGTGAAATGTAACGAATCACTTTGCGGGGCGCTCTGCGGCGTGGGAAGAGGTCAGCGTTTTGGCACTGGGCTTGGGACCAAGCTGCGACGAGCTTCGGTCCAGGCTCAGCGGCTTAATTTTGACTCTCGACACTCGGCGGCGCGCCATCTGCAAGACGGTGAAATTGTAGCCATCGGCGTCGAAGCTCTCTCCACCGCGCGGAATAAGTCCAAGGCGGCTCAACACAAATCCTCCTATGGTTTCGTACGAGGAGTCGTCCGGCAACGCAATATTGTATTGCGCTTGGAGGTCGCGGACTTTTGTGGCAGCGTCGAAGATCATGCCTCCGTCTGATGCAGCGAGCGGGCGCTCGACCACGTCAAATTCGTCGTGAATTTCGCCGACCAGTTGTTCGAGGATATCTTCCAACGTGATGAGCCCCAAAATGCTGCCGAATTCGTCCACCACCATTGCCATCCCCGTGCGGTGCGCACGAAATTCGACGAGAAGCTCGCCGACTCGCTTGTTCTCGGGAACGATGAGCACCTCGCGAAGAATTGCCCTGAGTCGAAAGGCAGAGTTCCGTGGCTGATTTGGGGGTGTATGCGTTTCATCGAAAAGATTCCAGGCTACGTCCTTGATATGCACAAAACCGAGTATGTGGTCGAGCGACCCTTCATAGACCGGCAGTCGGGATTTGTGGGTGGTAGCGAACATCGACGTGACATCCGCGAAGCTAGCCTCCACGGGCAGCGCGTGCACATCGGGACGCGGAACCATCACTTCATGCGCTTGGACTCGGCCAAGGTCAATCGCATTTTGAACGAATCTGGCCTCGGCCGCGGGAATCAGACCACGATCGCGCGCCTGTTGGACCATCACCAGCAATTCCTCGACGGACCTCACAAGGGTGTGACTGTGAGGAGCGAGCACACCGAGCGCACGGACGATTCTTTCGGCCGAGTCGTCGAGGAGGTCGATAGCCCAGCGAAGGGTGTTGAGGAACCAGTTGAAGGGCCGCGCGATGAGCAGGGCCACGCGTTCGGCTCGGGCCAGGCTCAGACTCTTAGGGACAAGCTCGCCAAAGATTACTTGTAGAACCGTGAGCAATCCGAAGACAACGACGAGCGCCGTTCCGTGCGCCACCATAGCGGCCCAGGGTCGCGGCATTTTCTCAACGAACGGCCGCAGAACCGCCGCCAGAGTGACCTCTCCCAAATATCCAAGCGAGAGGCTGGCAATCGTGATGCCGACTTGCACGCCGGAAACGACTCGACTGAGATCGCCCAGGAGATGTTCGACGATCTTGGCACGAGGATCGCCCTTTTCCACAAGCTGGCGAACACGCGAAAGCCTGACGGCAACGAGTGAGAACTCCGTCGCAGAGAAAAATGCGTTTATGCCAACCAGCAAAAATATGCCGAGAACATGAAGTGCGCTCATCGCGCCAAGTACGAAGTCGTAAATTCGAGCGGCATAGGCCGATTGTCCGCTTTTCGCTCGCGTCTTCGCAAGCGGGCGCGATCGCAGGACGAGAAGCGCTTCTTGTTGACGTTCTGTGCCATGAGCTAGAATGGCGCACGTGCAATTAGCGCGCGCAAGTCGATTGGGACAATGAATTCACCTGCCAACAAACCGGCCGAGCCGCAACGCAAGGGCGATTTTGAAAAATCACTGGTGCGGCTGGAGGAAGTGGTTAAGAGGCTGGAGAGTGCTGACCTTTCGCTCGATGAGGCGATGAAGCTGTTTGAAGAAGGCGTTAAACTTTCCCGCGAATGCCAGAAGCAGCT
>JBAUEX010000269.1:0-10440 GCA_049678845.1 Candidatus Acidiferrales bacterium | reverse complement strand
TCCCAAACGTATGAGGAGCTGTATCGCATCTTCAATTCGATCGGCTTTTCCATCGTCGAGGGCGCGGAGATCGAGACGCCATATTACAACTTTGAGGCGCTGAATATTCCCGAGCATCATCCCGCGCGCGACAATATGGACACTTTTTATCTGGGCAACGCGCCCGGGTATCTGTTGCGCACGCACACCTCGCCGATGCAAGTGCGCACCATGGAGAAACAGAAGCCGCCTGTGCGCATCGTCGTGCCGGGCAAGGTGTATCGCCGCGACAATCCCGACGCGACGCACTCGTTCATGTTTCACCAGCTCGAGGGGCTCGCCGTCGATACAGACATCACGTTTTGCGATTTCAAAGGCACGATCGAATATTTCGCACAGCAGTTTTTCGGGCCGCAAACTCGCGTGCGCCTGCGCCCGAGTTATTTTCCGTTCACCGAGCCTTCCGCGGAATTCGACGCGTCGTGCCACGTTTGCGGCGGCTCGGGCTGCCGGACGTGCAAATATTCCGGCTGGATCGAGTTGTTCGGCGCGGGAATGGTCGATCCCGCCGTTTATGGTTTTGTCGGTTATGACGCGAAACATCTTAGCGGTTTCGCCTTCGGATTGGGCGTCGACCGGCTCGCCATGCTGAAATATGGCATCGATGATTTGCAGCAATTTTTCAGGAATGACACGCGTTTTTTGCGCCAGTTCCCGTAAGAATAAGGAGTTTTCGCTGTGTGGGGCGGGCCGCCATTTTCGATTGCCGATAACTACGCCATTGATGTCCGCAGCACAGCTGCTGCTCGCGAGTGGTACAAAGAGAAGCTCGGCCTTCGAGAAATCCAGGATCGCAAAGAAGACGACTCCGGCAGGCCCTTTGCGGACGTTTGTGTCTCGAAAGCTGGTGGAGTTTGTTCACTTGTCGAACTCGAACCAGGAGCGGCTCCGGGCAGCCAGCATGTCATCTTTTACGCGAAGGACCTCGAAAAGGCACGGGAATGGCTGATAGACCGTGGGGTCGCGACGGAAGGCATCACGTCTGACGGGCGCGGAAATCGCTTCTTTCGCTTCTTTGACTCAGACAACAATGCCATAGAAGTTTGTGTTGAACCTTGATCGCTCCTCTGCAAGTGGCGAAATATTGCAAAGAGATTGAAGGCGAATGAAGATTCTTTACAATTGGCTGAAAGAGTTCGCGGACTTCACCGTGCCGGCGGCGGAGTTGCGCTTGCGCCTGTCGATGGCGGGAATTTCGGTCGATTCCATTGAAGAGACGGCGGCAGGCCCGGTGTTGGACGCCGAAATCACGATCAACCGTCCGGACTTGCTCGGCCATTTGGGAATCGCGCGGGAAATCGCGACGCTCTACCGGCTCACCTTGAAACGCGAGCAACCCAAATTCAAGGAATCACCCGAACCGGCGTCGAAGGCGGCGCGCGTCGAGATTGAATGCCCTGATCTTTGCGGGCGTTACACCGCGCGGATCATTCGTGGCGTGAAAATTCAGCCGTCGCCGGACTGGCTGCGGCAGCGCCTCGAAGCGCTCGGCCAATCCTCTATCAACAACGTCGTGGACATCACGAATTCCGTCATGCTCGAACTCGGCCAGCCCCTCCACGCATTCGATTACGACCGCCTCGCCGAGCATCGTATCGTCGTGCGGCGAGCGCGCCCGGGCGAGACGATGCGCACACTCGATGGAATCGAACGCAAATTGACGAAAGACATGTGCCTGATTTGCGACGCGCGTGCCCCGGTGGCGATGGGCGGCGTGATGGGCGGCGCGGAAAGCGAAATCAGCTTCAGCACGAAAAACCTGCTGCTCGAATCGGCATGGTTCGATCCGATTTCGATTCGCCGCACATCGAAGGCGCTCGCACTGCGCACGGAAGCGTCCATGCGATTCGAACGCGGCGTCGATATCGAATTGGCCGACTTGGCCTCGCGCCGCGCGGCGGAACTGATTCAGCAGCTCGCGGGCGGCGAAGTGCTCGCTGGCGTTGTCGATGTGTATCCGCATCCCGCGCCGCCGGAAAAAGTCGAGTTGTCGCGCAAAGAGCTGCTGCGCATTATGGGCGCGGACGTTCCGGATCGCACGATTGAGGAGATCCTTTCAGCGTTGGGGTTCGCGCCCCAACGAATTGACGCGAATCGCGGAAGCGCCGAGTCTCTGGCCGCCCGATGGGAATGCACGCTGCCGTCATGGCGCGGCGACGTGACGCGCGAAGTCGACATCATCGAGGAAATTGCGCGACATTATGGCTATGACAAATTTCCTCCACGCTTGCCTCCCGCAAAGCAGCCGGCAGCGCGTTTGCCGCACGCCGCGGACGAAGACAGGCTGCGTGAGCGCCTGGTCGCACTTGGTTACCAGGAAATCGTAGCGATCCCGTTGGTCGATCCGGAGCGCGACGCCGCATTCCGGCCTGAAAACGCAACAGCAGCAATCATCGCAAATCCGCTTTCCGAAGATGCCTCGATCATGCGCACTTCAGGTGTCACAAGTATGATCGGCGCACTCGAATGGAATCTGAATCATGGACAGCGCAATTTGCGGCTCTTTGAATTTGGCAAGCTGTACGAACTGAACGCGGGAAAACCCGTCGAAGCGCGGATTTTAACGCTTGGAGCCACGGGCTTGGCGCGCGAACAATCGACTCACGAACCGGCTCGCGAATTTTCTTTCGATGACCTGAAGGGTGATCTCGATCAACTTATCGCTCTCGCCGACGGGGCGCACTGGAAGATTGGCGGCCCCGCATGGCTGGGAGCCGGACGCGCGGCGGAATTTTCGGTTACGGCGAGCGGCGGAGGCTCGATCGGCGTCGGCGTTGCGGGGCAACTCGCGCACGGCCTTGCGCAGCGCTTCAAGCTGCGTCAGGAAATCTACCTTGCCGAACTGCGTCTTGAGCTGCTGGTGCAAGCTGTCGCGCGCGCCCATGGTTTGTTCCGTTATCAACCGTTGCCGCGCTTCCCTGCCGTAGAACGTGATTTTTCGTTGGTGCTCGCCGACGGGACGACGTTTGCTCAGGTCGAGGAAACGATTCGCTCCGTCATTATCGGTGAACTGCGGTCCGTCGAGGCGATTGATCTGTTCCGAGGTGGACAAGTGCCTGCCGGAAAATATTCTCTGCTCGTTCGCGTCACATTCCAAAGCGCGGAAGCGACTTTCACCGAGGCGCAGCTCACGGATTTTTCCGCGCGCATCGTTTCGGCTCTCGCGCAAAAGCTGGGCGCGTCGCTCCGCGCCAATTGACTCAGGAAATCCGCACGCAGGTGAGACGGTTGTCCTCTCAGCCTTGCTATGGTTCGGCGGTTGCCGCAGAATAGCCCTCCATGCGCCGCAAGTCCGAAAATTTGCTCACCCCCCGCGAAGCTTCGCAAGTCCTCGGCGTCAGCTATCCAACGCTCAAACAGTGGATTTATCACGGTAAATTGCGTACGGTAAAGACGGCAGGTGGCCACCATCGCGTACCCGAGTCAGAAATTGACCGGTATCTATCGCGCACGCTTGGCCGTTCCGATGTCGCCGAGCGGCGTACAACGTTTCGGCGAATCAGCGGGCGCAATCAGCTTGTCGGGCGCGTGGTTGGCATTAAGACGAGCGGCCTGATCGCGCAGGTAACTTTGTCGATCGGCGAACAGCACATCACGTCGATCATCACCGCGGACGCAGTGCGCGAAATGCGTTTGAAAACGGGCGACATGGTCGCCGCGTTGATTAAATCCACCGAAGTGATGATCATTCGCGTCTGACTCCTTCTGGTTCTCGTTCCAGCGTTTCCCTTGAATCATAGTCGTATTAAATCGTACTTATATAACGACTGTAATTGGTGTATTCTGCATGTCGGCGTAGTTTTGTTGGTGCCCAAACTCATTTCCGAGGAGCCCTGATGCGGCTATTTGCTCCTGTATTCTTCCGGCGATTTTGCAATGTGGGGCCAACTGTATTGTTCCTGCTCGCCGGGACGTATGGAACCGTGTGCCACGCGCAGAATGCGGATCAAACCGGCAGCAGCGGGTGGCTTGCGCGCGTCTCGGAGACCCAGGCCGAACAGCCGCATTGGATCACGCCGCTCGCGACCGTCACACCGCGCCTGGAACAGGAAATTCGCTACGACAACTTCTGGGAAGATGGCCTGCCTGGCGGCGCGGCGCTGACGAATTACGATGGTGCGAAAGGCCTTGAACTTATACCGGTGCGCCGCATGGAAATTATCCTGGGCGTGCCTCCTTACATCGTGCATCACAATTCGAGTGCGCGAGACGGCATTGGGGATACTCCGTTTCTGCTGAAGTATCGCATCCTCTCGAGAAATGAAAGTCACGGAAATTATATTCTCACCGCATTTGTCGGCATCACAGCGGCGACAGCAACCAACGATAACGGCACCGGGCATGGAAGCGTCGCGCCGACTCTGGCTTTCGGAAAGGGCTGGCGCGATTTCGATTTTCAAAGCACCTGGGGGACGTCAATACCCATCGGAGCAGTGAGCCGCATCGGAACGCCAATTCTTGCGAACAACGCATTTCAATACCGCGTCTTCCGCAAATTTTGGCCGGAGATGGAAGTGAATTCGACGTGGTGGTCAAATGGCACGAAAGCGGGTAAGAAGCAGGTTTTCCTGACGCCGGGAATCGTCTATGGCAAGGTGCCCATCCATCACCGCATCGGTTTGACGCTTGGCGCTGGGTTTCAAATTGCCGCAACTCATTTCCATACGTTTAATCACAACATCATTCTCTCTGTTCGCATGCCATTCTGAAACTCCTGCACCTTCGCCAAGCCTAGGAGGAGACCGGATGCCCGCTTGCCTTGACTGCAACGATGCCGCAAAATGAGCGGACCCGCCCCGGGGAGGTCGCTAATGAAAATAGAGATTTTCGACCAGACATATAACGTGCAGGCGGAAGGCGACGAAGCTTATCTTCGCCAGTTGGCGTCCTTCGTCGATGAGAAAATGCGCACAGTTGCTGAAGCGACGCGGCAAGTGGACTCAACGCGCTTGGCCGTGCTGGCTTCCTTGAATATCGCCGACGAACTTTTCACGCTGCGCCGGCGCCAGGAAGAGCTCGAAGGCCCGCTGCGGAAACGGATGGAAAAGTGCGTGAATCTGGTCGAGAAGGCGCTGGAAAGTTCCCACTGATGACATTGACTCTCCCTCCGCATTGTGTTGCAACCTATTGCCCGAGCGGCACGTCTGACCTACAATCGGAGGGTTGTGACTCCGGTAATTGCTGGTGCGTAGTTCCTGTATGAGAATCTTAGGAAACAGAAAAACACGACTAATACTGTTTGTGTTGTCGCTGGCCCTTATGTTGGCGATGGCGACGACAGCGGGAAACGTCTGGCATCACCATGCCACAACCGCCGCCGAATCCACATGCTCGATTTGCCATCTCGGGCACCAGCCGGCTCGGCAATCTGTCGTACGGCAGTCAGCCCCCGTAATGCGGGCTGAGGGCTCAGGACCATCCTCTCCCGAGCCGCTGTTCCACGCGGCACCGGTTTTCTCGCGTCTCGCAACCCGCGCACCTCCTTCCCTGTAAAACTCTGGGTATTCCTTTCGGGCGCATCGCTCGCCCCAACCTGCTCCATTTTTCGTAGAGGGAAGACGATGTACTACCGTGCATTGCGTATTTCGGCCCTTCTGGCTGTGTTGTTGGGCGCTGCCGCACTGGCATTCGGGCAGTCCTCGCAATCCGCCATTCGCATTACGCTGGATGAAGCCATCCAGCTCGCGGTCGCGCACAATCACGCCCTGCTCGCGGCCCGTTCGAACATCGTGCAGAGCCAGGACGAGGAAATCACTGCTAACTTGCGGCCCAATCCCGTCTTTGGAGCCGATGTTATCGGGCTGCCGATCACGCCGAAAGAGTTCACCGCTGACAATATCAACCAGGCCGAATTTGACGTCGGGCTGGGTTACCTGTTCGAACGGGGCGGGAAGCGTCAACACCGCCTTAAAGCGGCTCAGGACCAAACCGCCGTTACAAAGTCTACGGTCGCCGACAACCAGCGCAACCTCACCTTTAATGTGGCTACTCAATTCACGAATGCATTGCTCGCAGAGTCGGCCTTGTCTTTCGCTCAGCAAGATCTGAAAGATTTCCAGAACAGCGTGGACATCAGCGAGACGCTGTACAAGGCGGGCGCGATTGGTGAAGGCGACTTGCTGAAGATCAAGTTACAGCTCTTGCAGTTTCAGACCGATGTGACTGCGGCGCAACTCGCCAAGCAGCAGTCGCTCGCGGCCCTGCGCCAGCTCCTGGGTTTTGAATCGGTGCCTCCAAAGTATGACGTCGCCGGCAGCCTCGAATATCAGAAGATTCCGTACACGCTCGAAGATTTGCAGGCACAGGCCATCAAAGATCGTCCCGACTTGCGCGCGGCCGAGCAGAGTGTGACCGCGGCGCAAAGCCAGTATCTCCTTGCGAAGGCCAATGGCAAGGTCGACGTGAACGGCACACTGAATTTCACACATATCACCGGCTACAATTCGTCTTCGGTCATCGTCAGCCTTCCCTTGCCGATCTTCGACCGCAACCAGGGCGAGATCGCGCGCACAAACGCGGCCATCTCCCAAGCGCAGCAGTTGCAGCAAGAGTTGAGCGAGCAGGTGATGACCGACGTGCGCACGGCGTACGAGACGGTCCGAACAAACGAAGAGACGCTTCAGATTTACCAAAAGGGCTATCTGGACGAGGCCAAGCAATCGGTTGATATCAGCGAGTACGCTTACAAGCGCGGTGCCGCGAGCCTCCTCGATTTTCTGGACGCGGAACGCAGCTATCGCGACACGGAGCTGGCCTACCGCCAGCAACTTGCTTCCTACATGCTCGCTCTTGAGCAATTGCGGGAAGCGATCGGCACAAGGACCCTGCCATGAATCCCATGCGCATCTACGCCTCAACGAAATTCACGCGCGCGATTGCTTCGACACTCGGCATAAGCCTTGCCGCTGCGATGGTTTTGGCCGGCTGCGCGTCGAGCGGCCGCCAAGCCGAGAAAATGACCTCCTACACTTCCGCGAACTCCGGCGCGGAAGCGACACTCTTCACCGTGCCTCAGGACCAGCTGTCACACATCCAGATTGTGACCATTGCCCCCGCTCCACTTACTCGGACACTCCGGCTTTCCGGTCAAGTCGCCTACAACGGTTTCAAGACCACGCCGGTGATCACCGCGGTCGGCGGACCCGTCAGCCAAGTGCTTGTTTTTCCAGGACAGCATGTGCGGGCAGGCCAGCCAATGCTTGAAGTCTCGAGCCCGGATTATTCCCAGTTGCGCGCGAGCTATCTGAAAGCGCGCGATAGCTACAATTTGGCCGACAAGAATTATAAGCGGTCGCAGGATCTATACGCTCACCATGCCATAGCGGAAGCGGACTTGTTGCAAGCTGAATCGGTTCGCACGCAGGCGCAGGCCGATATGAATGCCGCCGAGCAGGGTTTGCATATCTTGGGAATCACGAATCTGGATTCACTCGCCAGCGCGCCTCCCACGGCACAAATCCCTGTGCGCGCACCCATCTCCGGCGAGGTAGTGGACCGCCAATGTTCGCCCGGGCAGCTGATTCAAGCCGGCGCAACGCAATGCTTTACGGTTTCCGATATGAGCACCGTGTGGGTGCTGGTGAACGTCTATCAAAATCAACTCTCGTATATTCATGATGGCGAGGCGGTCTCGGTGCAAACCGACGCCTACCCCACCATCTTCCACGGGAAAATTTCTTACCTCGCTCCGGCAGTTGATCCCAACACGCGAACACTACAAGCGCGCATCGTCACGGAAAATCCCGGCGAAAAACTGAAGAACCAGATGTACGTGACGGCAATCGTCGTCGCAGGCACAATCCCGAAGGCCATCACCGTTCCGGTAGCCTCCGTGCTCCGCAATACCGAAAACCAGCCATTCGTCTACGTGCAGACGGGCGCGACGCAATTCAGTCGCCGGATGGTGGAAATCGGCGAAACACAACAGGGGCGGATCCAAATTCTCAGCGGATTGTCGGCGGGCGAGAAAGTGGTCGCCGATGGCAGCTTGTTCCTGCAGTTCCAAAATTCGTTGCAAAGGTAGCAGACAAGGGTCCGACAATGATCCATCGCCTAGTCCAATTCGCCCTGCGCCAGCGGTTTCTGGTTCTTCTGCTCGTCGTCGCTCTCATTATCGGCGGCTCAATTTCTTTTCAGCGCATGCCTGTTGATGCCTACCCTGATCTTTCGCCTCCGATGGTGGAACTCATTACGCAATGGCCCGGCCACGCCTCGGAGGAAGTCGAGCGCCTCATCACCATTCCCCTCGAAGTCGAGATGAACGGCGTGCCGCACATGCAGGTAATGCGATCGATTTCGCTGTATGGTTTGTCGGACGTGCGCATGACATTCGACGAAGGCACGGACGATTACTTTGCACGCGAGGTTGTTTTCGAGCGCATCGCGGACGCCACATTGCCTCCCGGCATCGTCCCTTCGCTTTCGCCCCTTTCGAGCCCTAGCGGCTTGGTATACCGCTACGTCATTGAGAGCCCCGACCGCAGCCCTCAGGAGCTGAAGACCTTCGAGGACTGGGTGATTGAACGCGCCTATAAGTCCGTTCTGGGCGTCGCGGACGACTCCGGCTTTGGCGGCACAGTGATGCAATACCAAGTGCTGCTCGATCCGGCGAAACTTTACGGCTATCACCTCTCCATCCCCACGGTGCTCCAGCAGCTTGCCAACAACAACGCAAACGCCGGTGGGGGCTTTTATTCGCAAGGCGGCCAGTTCTACTACGTGCGTGGCCTTGGCCTGATGCGCGACGTACAGGACATCGGCAACACCATCGTGGGGAGCCAGAACGGCGTGCCGGTACGCATCAGCGACATCGGGCAAGTTGTCATGGGTCACGCGCCACGCCTGGGCGAGTTTGGCTTCATGAATACCGACGACGCGGTCGAAGGCGTGATCTTGATGCGCCGCGGCGAACAAACGCAGGACGTGCTGAAGGGCGTCGAGGCAATGACCAACAACCTCAACCAGCACATCCTGCCGCCGGACGTCAAAGTTCACCCGTTTTACGATCGTAGCGACCTGGTCCGGGTGACCATCGACACGGTTGAGGGCAACCTCCTGCGCGGCATGCTGCTTGTCTTGTTGGTGCTTTTTATTTTCCTGGTTAGCGTACGTGCCGCCGTCATCGTCGCTCTCACAATTCCTTTGGCGCTGCTGTTCTCGTTCATCTGCCTGCACGCCAAAAGCGTTGACGCGAATCTGCTGTCGATCGGCGCGATCGACTTTGGAATCATCATCGATGGCACGCTCGTGATGGTCGAAAACATTTATCGCGAACTGGGCTTGCGCTCGGGGCAGGATTATAAGCTCCACGACGTAATCAGCGCCGCGGCGGCCGATGTCGACCGGCCTGTGTTTTACTCCATCGCGGTCATCGTTGCCGGCTACATTCCGATTTACGCGTTGGGCGGCGCTTCTGGGAAATTGTTCCATCCCATGGCGGACACAATGGCGTTCGCGCTGTTAGGAGCGCTGATCCTCACGCTGACGTTCGTTCCGGTGATGTGTTCCTATTGGTTCAAGAATGTCCGGGAACGCGTCAACAAGCCATTCGAATCTCTGAAGCACTTTTATGGACGCAGGCTCGACTGGTGCCTCGACCACCCTGCTTTGACGCTGCTTGCAGCCGGTGTGATTTTCGGTTTGACTCTTTTGTTGGTGCCCTTCATGGGCGGCGAATTTATGCCGCACCTCGATGAAGGTGCGCTATGGGTGCGCGCAACCATGCCGTACACGATTTCCTTCGAGGAGGCCAGTAAGTTCTCTCCGGAAGTGCGGCACATTCTGATGTCCTACCCCATGGTAACGCAGGTGGGTTCTGAACTTGGCCGTCCCGACGATGGCACGGATCCGACCGGCTTCTTCAATGATGAGTTTTATGTCGGGTTGGCACCCTATAACGACAAAACGTGGCGGCAAACGGCAATTCGCAACAAGCAAGAGCTGACTGAAGATCTCGAGAAGCGCTTCGCCGCCTTCCCAGGGGTGATTTTCAATTACACGCAGCCCGCGGAAGATGCCGTTGACGAAGCCCTCACCGGGCTAAAGAGTGCTTTGGCGGTCAAGATTTATGGTCCGGACTTGAATGTCCTGCAGGCTAAGGCGATTCAGATCAAGCGCGCGCTTGATCAGGTTCCAGGCTTCACGGAACTCACCGTTGTCCGGGAGCTCGGCCAGCCGAGCCTCCTGATCAATGTGGACCGCGACAAAATTGCGCGCTACGGAATCAATGTAGCTGACGTCGAAGCGGTGATTCAGGCGGCAGTTGGCGGACAGGCGGCTACCCAAGTGATCCAGGGCGAAAAACTCTTCGACCTCGTGGTGCGCATGGAGCCGCAGTTCCGCTCGAGTCCCACGCAAATCGGGAGCCTGCTCGTCGGCACGCCATCCGGTCAGCTGATTCCG
>JBAUEX010000268.1:0-3690 GCA_049678845.1 Candidatus Acidiferrales bacterium | reverse complement strand
GATGAAATCCCTGCCGAAACCGAGTTGTCTCGCGTTTTGCTGCGCGAAGGCAAGCTCGCGGAAGCGCGCAAGATAATCTCCGATGCGTTGGCGCTCGCTCGTCCTGTCGGCGACCCGGCGTTGAAGTCGCCCGTCGCCATTATGGACGCCCGCATTGAAGCCGCCGAGCTCTCTTCGCGCGCAAAATCCAAGCCCGATTTATCCGATCCGCGCCGCAAGCTTCAGAATGCGCTCTCGACCGCGCAGCGCCTTGGTTATTACGGGATCGCATGCGACGCCCGGCTCGCGCTCGCCGAGCTTGGACTTCGTGTTGACCCCGCTGCTGCCCGCGTACACCTCGCCCAGCTTGCTCGCGACGCACATGATCATGGTTTCAACCTCGTTTCCCGCAAAGCCAGTGAGTTGCAGCGTCGTCCCTCCTGATGCCAAAATTGCGCATGCCAGTCTGGGTTCTCATAATGAGAACAACAAGTCGAAGTAGGTAGGAGAGTCCGATTTCGGAGTCGAAGTCACGGCCCGTGTAGCGAAACGGGTTTGCCAGCGAGCCCGACGAAGCGGTTTGCTTCCCAAATGAATCGTACTCGACTCCGGAATCCAAACTGACCTCGGCAATGAATTCCCAAATCTCTTCAAGGTCTGAGCGCTTCCGGGTGGAAGAGAAACCCGCTCATGAACGGCGGCGATTTTGACTTTTGCTGCGGAGACGACGGAAAGCTTCTTCGCCCTCAACCGGCTGGACACGGCCGCTCTTGACCTCGTCATAGCGACGCTCTAAGGTGCTGCGCAGCTGAGCCAGCTCCGCCAAATAGCCGGCCATGGCGTCCTCGACGAGCTCGTCGGGTGCGCGTCCGCTGGAAGCGGCAAGCTGTCGCAGGCGAGACCCGGTTTCCGGTTTAAGGTGTACTACCATGTCTGTGAGTCTAGAGCGTTGATATGAACTGTCAAAACGATTATTCGCTGGTCGGCTTCAACTCATTTCGCTCAAGGGCGAAACCGGATATTGCACCCGCGCGCTGGAATTATACTGAGGTTGCAGTGACTACCGCCTGGGGTGAGGTCTCGTCGATTGAAGCATAAACTTCTACACCCCGTTCTGGGTAATTGTGCCGGCCGCACTGCCGCCGCTTCCCCAATCCGACTGCGTGAAGGCAATAACCCGGCCGTCGGTCCACGCGTTCGCGTGGGCCGCTCGGGAGCAGGCTCTAATGTCCTGCACATAGCGCGTCCTAGATCCTGGCCAGGTTTCGGCGCCGACAATATGTGGCCATCGCGAGCAGGCCGGTACCAAGCAGCATCAATGTGGCGGGTTCAGGGGTCGCGGTGGTCGGCGTCGCGAAAAAGCCGTACACGTTTCCGTTGGCGTCAGCATAACCGCCCACCAACTCTCCGTTGCCATTGATCCCCTGAATGACGGTTTGTGCTGCACCGGGAAAGTCAATCGTTGTGTAAATCCCCCCACTGTAGAGGAAATCTTCCTGGTTGCCGCTACTGTCCGCGAAGAGCCCAACGATTTGCCCTGCGCTGTTAATGCCCTCCGCAATCGTTGCGGTTGAGCCCGGAACGCTGATTGTCGTGAACGTTCCTCCGTCATCCAAGAAACCGAGAGCAGTGCCAGCGGTGACTTCGTATGCTCCAACGATCTCTCCACTACCGTTAATGCCAAAGGCGACGGTTTGTATGGCACCCGGAACGCTGATATCTGTGAACGTGCCGCCATTGTCCAAGAAACTGAGCTGGTTGCCGCCACTGTCCTGGTAGATTCCCACCATCTGTCCGCCATTGTTGATGCCATAGACAAGGGCTGCGATGGAACCGGTAGGGGTGATCGTTGAGAAAGTTCCGCCGCTGTCGAGGAAGGCACTGACATTTCCGCTTACCTGCCCGTAACCCCCGACAATTTGTCCGCTATCGTTGATACCCTGTGCGAGCGTTCCCTGCGCACCGGGAAACTGTATTTGCGTGAACGTGCCGCTATTGTATAAAAAACCCTGTGTAACGCCGTTGGTATCGGTGTATATCCCTACGATCTGTCCGCTATTATTGACGCCATACGCAAGCGTCGCAGACGAACCCGGAACACTGATAGTCGTAAAAGTGTAAGCGTTTGCGTGAGCGCTCCGAACCGAAGCCACTCCGATCAGAGTCACAACCACACTAACCGCCAGAAACCACCTGATTGAAACCAGGGCCGTTTTCATTGACTACCTCCGTGGTGCATTTCGTGTCGACGACCGGAAACCTGACGCCGTTCCTGGTCCTCTATCTAAGGAATCGAAAACGGCGGGCAAAAGACGACAGGGAGAACACAAAAATTACTGAGAAATGGGGCCTCCGTGTCGGCGATGCACGGCGCGACTCGGAGTCATCCCTTTCCAAAGCGTTTTCCGAGTGTTGCGCGCCGGGGCGCAAGGTCCGAGCAGCACTATCCGCCTTTGGAAAGGCTCACTTTTTCTCAGTGGGCTTGCGAACAGACTTCCTGACGCGAGTTTCTTTGCCTTCCATCATCACCTTCATCGATTCCCCGCTCTCTCCGACCTCGTTTTTAAAATCATAGGAGTCCGGCGAGGTCCACTTCTCCGTGAATCGAAATCGGATCGGTTTGCCGTCCGCAGTGCTGTCCACAGTCCAAACCCATGTGTCACCATTCACTGTGCCGCGGCCCGTCCAAATCACCCCTCCAGCGCTGACTTGAGTAAAGAAGTAGTTTTTCGCCTTCTCGTCGTAGGCCATCAAGTACACATCCGTCAGACTGCCTCCGCCTGGGATCGGGACGTTCTCGCGGCAAAAAACGCCGAATCGATCAGCAATCCAATCGCAGGAAATTGTGCCGGTCGTTTTGCCGCCATTGCTCCCCATAGCGCCAGTCGGCACGTGGGCTTCGGTGTGCCATTTTCCGACGTATGCGCCGATTTTCTCGGCTTCTGGCCCGGGTTTCGGCGGCGCCGGCGAGGCCTGCGCCAGAGCAAGTGTCGTGCAAAGAACAAACCAAAGGACGGCAGGGATAGTCCAATGACACAGAAACGCATTCAGTTGATCGATGCTAAGCTTAAGGCGCGGCGCGGTGGCCATGGGCATTTCTCCTTCCGAAAGCACGAACGAGATGCATTGAAGACCTTCTTCTGATATCTCTGACACAAGTCACGATCCCAACGCATAAAGCCTGCCATCCGCGCGTCCGAAGACGCCTTCATTGAGGCGTGGTCGGACACGCGCTCGTGGCACGGAGCAGCTTGCCGAGTCGCTGCACGGCCGGCAGTTCGCCGTCGAGCGTATTTTTGGTGTCCGTCAGCAGCTTGCGCTGATCTGCGTTATCGTCCGCGTCGCCGTCTCCATCGGAGTTGACTGCGGTCGAAGGCGTTCCGACTTGGCCGCCAGCAGCCTGGAGGAGCGTGTTTACCTGACTCTGCAAGGCGGCAAGCCGGGTGTCGGCATCGCAGAAATACTGCAAGGAGCTCAGATCTATATCCGCGTCCGGGGCGCCGGCGGCGTTTAAGGCAGTACTCTGATCCGCGACGCTCAGGATGAAAGTCTGAACATTGCTTTGCGAGTCGTTCTCGAATTGCAGGATCTGGTTGGCGAGCGAGGTCAACTTGGGATTTTGGGCCATGCGCGTGGCCTCACCTTGCGCCTTTTGAACAGCGGGCACGAGCAATCCGATGAGGATCGCTATAATCGCGATCACTACCAGAA
>JBAUEX010000267.1:0-4505 GCA_049678845.1 Candidatus Acidiferrales bacterium | reverse complement strand
GTTGCAAGTATTGCCCCAGCGTAAGAATATCCACGCCCTGCGCAAGAATATCCCGCATCGCGCCGAGCACCTCTTCGCGCTCTTCGCCCAACCCGAGCATCATCCCGGTCTTCGTGGGCATGGGCATCGTCGCCGACATCTCGCGCGCCATTTCTTTCGCGCGCCGCAATAATTCGAGCGACCTCTCGTACACCGCGCCTCTGCGCACGCGCCGGTAAAGCCGCGGCACAGTTTCCATATTGTGATTCAGCACTTCCGGCCGCGCCGCGATGACCATTGCCAACGCGTCCCAATTCCCGCGAAAATCCGGAATCAGCACCTCGACTTTGCAGCCCGGCACGCGCTCGCGAATCTGGCGAATCGTGCGCGCAAAAATTTCCGCACCGCCATCGGCTTGATCGTCGCGATTCACTGAAGTGACCACCGCGTAGCGCAGACCCATTTTCGCCGCCGCTTCCGCGACGCGTTCCGGCTCATCCTGATCCGGCGCGCCCAGCGGTTTTCCCGAAGGCACCGCGCAAAATCCGCACGCGCGCGTGCAAATGTTTCCCAAGATCATGAACGTCGCCGTGCGATGGTCCCAACACTCGCCCATGTTCGGACAGCGCGCGCTCTCGCACACGGTATGCAAATCGAGCGTGCGCATAATGCGCTTCAAATCCTGATAATTTGGCCCGCCGAAAAACTTCACGCGCAGCCATGGCGGCCGGGGATGCACCGTGGGATCAGGTGGCGCTGCGGGAGGGTTCGTTAGGATAGGGAACGGTGTCTGCACCAGGGTTTGTCCGAAGAGCCATTCTACCCGCCATCAGCGCACCGCACAAGGTGCGCCGATCAGCGGTAGTGACTCAGATTGGCGTAGCAGGTTAGTTTCCAACGATCTGATTAATCGTCCATTGGCCAACACTACGGCCGGATTTGCTGTCGAACGGTCAGCTGACAAGCGCGCACACCTGAGCTTCCGCTGCTCTGTGAGGGCATGCGAACGTTGCACGGCGCTATTTTTGCGAAAAGGGGACGTGAAATGGATCAGCCTGCCACTTTTGGGTGCGTGTTTCTTGGGACGACTGATCAGCCGATGATTCCCGCCGCGAGGCTTCGCGCGGCACGGCGCCCGCGAGCAGCAGAACGGCGCCACAGTACATCAGGGTATCCCCCGGATAATTAATGCCAATGAGACTGGCGCGATTCACGACTCCAATCGGCACGTAGACCACCAGTACGACGAAGAGCACGGTTAAGCCTACCCACGTCGCTGCGGCGCGGGTTTTCTTGCCAACAAGCAACAGAATTCCCGCGACCGCGTAAACCGCCGCCGCCAAGTACGTCCAAACGGCGTGTCCGTAGACATATTGAGGCGTCATCAGTGCCAGCGGAATGCCGGGAACGTGATCGCCGTGCATGAATTGCTCGAAGCTGAAAAACAACACGGGAACGGCAATGAAGTACCGCGCAATTGTCGCGGAGATGTGCGTGCCGCGCTCGCGCCACTGCTCGGTGAGGGTGGCAGCCAGCGCCAGAGCACCGCCGCTGAAGGATAACTCCCGCAGCGCGAGCGTCAGTGCAAACCGGTTTTGCGGATTATGTAGCCAAGCCGGGACGTCCATCAGCACGACGAAAAGGAAAAACGTCAAGGCCAGCAAATTCGCCGAAAGACGGGCCTGAACCCTCGTCACCATGCTCAACGGGGCTGCGATAAAGCAAGCGCCCACGAAGTACGCCCAAAACAGATGCCACGGAATCCACTTCGGTACGAGCGGCGCAATGGACTGCGTCACTGTGAAATGTTCTGTGCCGAAGGCCGCGAGTGGTGCCGCGTAGAAAAGTGTCCCGAACAGAATCAGCCTGTCCAATCCTCGCGCTTTTTGCCAATCGCCGCGAAGAAAAATCGCGACCAGCCCGATGGCAAAAACCACTCCGCTGACGCAATACGGCCAAATCACCGTACTGGGAATGGCGATGAGAGCCATGACTTCGGACGGATTCACTAAGCTGCTGATGACGATTCCTTTCCGCTCCGGTGCGCCCTCAATTATCACAACGGTGGGACGTTTTCCAGGCCGCATTGCCCGTCGCGTGTTCGCGCGACCGATTGCGCGGTTGCCGGAAGCTGGTCACTTATGCGATCAGTTCGACCGTTGGCTATGCACAAAGTCTTTGATGTGCCACTGCAGTACGCGTACCCAGCGCGCGACACTCATCGAAGAGAACTGTTGTATGTTTACAACACAAGAGTCATTTTCAAGGTGCTGCGTCATGCCAAACCATTGATAATGCTAGGATAATTGCCAATGCATTAGGCATGCAAGGTGCTAGTCATAATAGCTTGAGCTACCAGCTCTCAATCCTGCGCCCCGTCGAAACCGAAGGCGTCGGCCTTCATACCGCCGTTCGTTCGCGTATTCGCCTTGTTCCCGCGCCGCCGGAGACCGGCATTGTCTTTCGCCGCGTTGACCTTGATAATTTTGAAATTGAGGCCCACGGGCGCAATGTCGCGCGCGTCAGTTACGCCACCAGCTTGATGAAAAATGGCGTCTTGCTCTCCACCACGGAGCATCTGCTCGCCGCGCTCTATTCTTGCGGCATCGACAACGTCTACGTGGAAATCGACGCTCTCGAACTGCCCATTCTCGACGGCTCGGCGCAGCCTTTCATGGACCTTCTCGATCGCGCGGGCGTTCGCCAACTTCGCCGCCAGCGTCGTTACCTGAAAGTCGTGAAGTCTCTCGAAATTTCGGAAGGCGACCGCCGCATTGGCATTTATCCCGCCGACGAGTTTCGCGTCCGCTGCTACATCGATTTCCCGCATCCGATGATTGGCCAGCAGGAAACGGAAATCTCCGTATCACGAGATACTTTTTCTCGCGAGCTTGCCTCCGCGCGCACCTTTACGTTCACCGAAGATATCGACCGTCTGCGCGCCATGGGCCTGATCCGCGGCGGCTCGCTCGAAAATGCCATCGTCCTCACGCCCGATGGGCTTCTCGAAGGAAGCTTGCGCTTCCCAAATGAATTCAGCCGCCACAAAGCGCTCGATCTGATCGGCGACCTTGCGCTGATTGGCCTGCCTCTGCAAGCGCTCGTCGTCGCCCACAAAGCCGGCCACGCCCTGCACACGCGTCTCGTCTCCAAACTCCTCGCCGAGCCTTCTCACTGGATCGAAACCACCGGCACCGCCGCATCAGACTCGGCAGCGCACGCCATTGAAGACGCTTCCCCCGTCCACGCCGACTAACTGCCGGCGTACTCCTCTACGGCACAAATCCGTTTCCCCTCGGCTTCTAACAACGGCTTCCCTCGGCCGCACTTTCAGGTTGGAAAATGGTGGGACGCGTCTGATTGCCAAACCGCGACGGTAAAGAGACAATAACAAGCTCATGGCAGCGAACGATCTCACCATCGTCATTCTCGCCGCGGGTAAGGGGACGCGCCTGAAGTCCGACGTCGCCAAGGTGCTGCATCGCGCCGGCGGTCGTCCGCTCGTCGAGCACGTCGTGCGCGCCTGCCAGCCGCTTGCAAAGAATATTCTCGTCGTCGTGGGGCACCAGGCCGAAGACGTGCGCAACGCCGTCGCGCCGCTGGGCGCTTCCACCGTGCTGCAGCGTCCGCAAAACGGCACGGGCCACGCGATGCTGATCGCCCGTGCGGGAACCGACACAAATGCGCGCCTCGCCATCGTTCTTCCAGGCGACGCGCCTCTGATTCGCACGGAAACATTGCAAGCTCTTCTCGACGCACATCGCTCCGGCCGCGCCGCCGCCACAATTCTCACCGCGCGGCTCGACAATCCCGCCGGCTACGGCCGCATCGTCAGGAAGCCCGACGGCAGCGTCGCCGCAATCGTCGAGGACAGATCCGCTAGCGCCGCCGAACGCGAAATTCGCGAAGTCAATTCCAGTATTTACTGTTTCTCGCTCGAGAAACTTTGGCCCTGCCTTGCCGAGCTGCGCCCGGACAATGCGCATCGCGAGCTTTACCTCACCGACACGATTGCCATGCTCAATCAAAAGGGCGAACGCGTTCTCGCCGTCGAGGCGGTCGACGCCAGAGAGACCTTCGGCTGCAACACGCGCGCCGAGCTTGCCGAAATCGATCGCGTTTTTCGCGCGCGCAAGGCAGCGGCGCTGATGGACGCAGGTGCCACCATCTATCTGCCCGAGACGATCTTGATTGATCCCGACGTGGAAGTCGCCCACGACACAGTGATCGAGCCCGGCGTTCAATTGCTCGGCGCGACTCGCATCGGCTCGTGCTGCACCATTCAAACAGGCAGCATTCTCACGAACGCCACGCTTGCCGACAACGTCCTCGTTCGCCAGCATTCCGTCATCACCTCCAGCCTTCTCGCTTCCGGCGCCATCGTCGGCCCGTTCGCGCATCTCCGCGAGGGCGCCGAATTGCGTTCGGGCGCGCGTGTCGGCAATTTCGTCGAAGTCAAAAAAAGCGTTCTCGGCGAAGGCGTGAAAGCCATGCATCTCACCTATCTCGGCGACGCAACCATTGGC
>JBAUEX010000266.1:0-3913 GCA_049678845.1 Candidatus Acidiferrales bacterium | reverse complement strand
TACGGCCGCCCAACCTAGCATCCTCTTCGCCGTTGCATCCGACATACGGCAGAAAGAGGTCTGCGTACTACGTGGTTCGGTTAGTTAGAACGCCTGGGAGGCAGGTGCGCCAGCATGTGCAAGACGTTCGTTGAGCCCAGTACCTCTGTCATGACAGAACGCTACGTTTTACCTAGCCCAGCTGGCGGATTTTGCGTCGCAAGAGAATATCGAGCCGCAACGCGAACTGGAACTGGCGCAGAAGGCGCTGGAAACGATCGCGTCGGAGTGGGAGAACATTCCGCAGACGGACCTAAACTCCACTAAGGACGATGTCGATTACTATCCCAACTTCTACGGGGAATAATCGCCAAGGGTCTGGTTGGAATCGGTTCATTGGCTTCTTATCTACGAGGGCAACGGACTTGCTCAAGAGTGGCTGGAGGTGACAAGCGTAGCAAGAATGCCCAAGCGAGAGGTGGGTTTCCTCGAACATCCAAAAGAGCCGGGATTCATCCCGGCACAAGCCCCACGAGTCTAATTATCTTGAGCGCGTTCCCGTGTTCCAGCCTCCCAGGATGGATGCGGTAATCGAATTTCATGGTTCCGTCCGTGGTAGCCAAGTCGCTGAAGTGTACGTTTGCACCTTTCAGCTCCTGCATTTCACCGATTTCGCTCAAGGCCAAGTCATGCGACGTGACGAGTCCAATCGCCCGGTGTTCAAGCAGTGCACGAATGACAGCTTCCGCGGCAACTCGACGGTCCGCAGAATTCGTGCCTGCGAAAAGCTCGTCAATGAGAAACAGTACGGGCGCACCTGACCGCGCCTGGTCAAGCACGGCCTTGAGTCGCTGGACTTCTGCATAACACCGCGAGGCGCCATCAAGAAGGGAGTCATCAATGCGAATCGATGTGCAAACTTGGACGGAGACGTGGGAATTCGACGGGCTTGCCCAGCGAGCTAACGCAGAAAAGCCAATTCTCGAATGCATCGTAGGTTGATGCGTCACAGCATTCGCCTTTTCTCTTGGACTGACGGGAGATTCTTGTAGCAGCAGGAACGAGAGAGAATTTTGCTTCCGCCCAAATCTACAGTGCCCTCAGCACTGGGTAGTAGCTAGCAGCACAGCGGCCGGCCTAAACGATCAGCAGCTTGTAAAAACCGGCGAGTGCCTCAGCCGTTAACGTTCAACCGTCAACTCCAGTTGTGAAGTCTCGACGGCCTCTGGTCCCCAAACAGCACGCCGGCCGCATTAATTAAACATTGTTCGTCGCTCAGCATCTCAACCAACTCGTCAGGGAATGCGGCGACCTCGCTTTGCAGGTATGCCGCCAGTTCGCGATAAATCTCTCGGCGCGCATAAGGCGCTAGTTCGTTGCGGCGGCGCAGCGCATCTTGAATGAGTCCGGCCATCTCCGGCGTCGCCGCTCGGCGGAGGCGCATGGCGAGCGCGGGATACTCCGTGAAGGAATTGTATTTCTGACGGCTCCAGGCTTCGTCCGCAGGGGCCGCCAGCGGCGTTTCGCGGACGACCAGCGTTCCGGCGACGCGGTCGCCGAACCGCTGCATAATGCGAGCACCGTCACGTCCAATCAACCGTTAGGCATTGGTCGCTCGTCCGATATGTTTATGTTCACGTTGAGTCCAATATTCGTTACCCTAACGATTATCAGAGGTCGCGCGAGGGTGGCATCATGGATCTCCACGTCTTAGGCTCGGCGATGATTCTGTGGTCATTCGATTACGGCTTGGAAAATCCTGCGCGTCCCGCTTTCATTTTGGGATTCCTGCTCCTTGTTCCCATAGCGATTACGTTCTGGTTTCACCGCCGTGCATTGAATGTGCCGGATGATTCCAAACCCACCGTCGTCTTCGCCTATCGCCGCTTTATTACGTTGGCCCTGTGGGGCGGCGCGTTGATATGGTGGATTGCGATTGATGTACTTCACGTCGACGTTTTGGTGCAATCTCTTCTCCCGCAGCGCTACATACATGGCGCGCTGGCGTGGTTTCTTCCTTGGCTTCTGCTTTGGATGCCGCCGGCAATAGTTTACTTCGTCTGTCTCGCGTTTTCTCCGGTCCACTTGCTCCGGGGCACAACCCGCACCCAGGCGGAAGCGCTCAATCAATCTTTTTGGAGCGTGGCTCGTCTTGTCCTTCCAACGGCGCTGGTGATTGCCGCGATTCTGGAGCTCGACAGCGCGCCTCGGCTTGCCGTCGCGCTCTTCATGGCGTGGATAGTCACGAGCCGATGGACCGCTCGGAAAGCGGCCGATTCTCACGGAATGAATCTTAATGCCCTCACCTCAGGCGATCTTCGTGACCGCGCCTTCGCCATCGCGAAAAAAGCTCGCGCCAAACTGAATCAAATCTATGTCCTTCCGGCCGAACGGACGCGTCTCGCCAACGCTTTCGCCCATGCCGCCAGTAATATCTACCTGACTGATTATCTCTTGAAGAATCTGAGTACGCGCGAAGTTGATGCCATCATAGGCCACGAAGTCACCCATCTTCAGAAAAACCACGTCCGCACGCGCATGCTCCTGTGGGTGGCCGTTTCACTTGGCGTTGGTTTTGCAGTCGGATGGCCGCAGCAATGGCTCCCTGCCAACATTCCCGCAGGACCGGTGCTCTATGGTTTGTTCCTATTAGTTTTGTTTTTCGTATCGCGCCGCAACGAATTTGCCGCTGACGCGGGTGCCTTCAATCTCACGGGAGACGCCGCGGCATTGATCACCGGCCTTGCCCGTGTCTCCCGCCTGAATACCATGCCCATTGAGTGGGGCAAGTTCGACGAAAAAATTATCACGCATCCCTCGACCTTGCGCCGCATGAAGCACCTCGCCCAAATGGGAGGCATGTCTGAGGCCTCCGTCCCTGAACTTCTCAATCAATCGTTGTTACCCCCGACCGATACGTATCCCGTCCCGCCTACTGTTCAGCCATCGGGGAAGATCTTCTCGACGCGATTCAAGACCAATTTGTCCTGGGTCCTTGCATGGTCATTGACGACTGCGGCCGCTGTCGTTCCCGCAGCCTTCGCATTCGTTGCTCGGCAAGCTCATTTCTCCGGTAGTCCATTGTTTATCATCCTGATTCTGGGATTTGTGTTCACTTGCGCTTCTTGCTTTGGTCTTGTTACTTTTCTCCCGTTTTGGGGAACGGCTAAGATTCAGAAGTGCCTGCGTGAAAAACTGGAAAAAGAAGGCGCGACTGTCGAAGTTCGAAACGGCTTATTTGTAAGCCTAGCGCCGGACCCCAGTCCGCGCGTCTACGAGGGCAATTGGTCGTGGGATGTGGGATTCCTCGCAGTTTCTGACGAATGCCTCTATTACTGGGGAGAGGAAACCCGTTTTTCGCTCCCGCGCGAGCAGGTCATTTCCGTCGAGCTTGGTCCTGGCCCGGTCAATTGGTTTAAGACCCCGTCGATATATATTTCCTGGCGAGATTCAGCGGGAATTGAGCATGTCTTCAACCTCCGTGCGCTGCAATCAGCTTCCATGTTTCAAATGGCCGCGCAAACGCATCGTTTGGCCGTCGCGCTTGAGGATTGGCATCGTCGAGTTTCCCAGGCCGCAGGATCCATTCTTGCAACAAAGGCAAAACACCTGCCGCTCGCAGAGACTTTAGGGCTTCCTGCGTTCGGCGAGGTTACGAGTGCATCGCCTCGGATGATTGTTCGCAAAAACTATTTAACTCGATTCTTCTTTCTTGACGGGCTTGTTGCCGCCGGAGTCGCCATTCTGTTTGGCTTTCAGTTTCCATTCTTGGACCCAATTCCTACTGGTCCCGGCCCTGTGGATTTGAGCTCGTCTGGGCTCGCTTTCCTCTACATTCTTGGCACGGTATGGATCGTTCGCGTGATTCAGCTCTGGCCCTATTGGCGCTTCCGCGAAGTTACTTCAGATCGCGTTCCCGCTTCGCTCCCACAGC
>JBAUEX010000265.1:0-2767 GCA_049678845.1 Candidatus Acidiferrales bacterium | reverse complement strand
TCAAGCCCGAAGGGCGTTTCATCGGTTTCTGCGGCTTGCAACCGCTTGAGCTCGATGGCGCGAATGAAATCGAAATCGGCTGGCGCTTGGTGAAGGAAGAATGGGGCCATGGACTGGCGACGGAGGCGGCGAAGGCGGCTCTGTCCGACACCGTGAAGCGCGTGGGCCTCTGTCGCGTCATCGCCATTGCCATGCCGGAAAATCGCGCTTCGCTGCGCGTGATGAAAAAGCTAGATATGAAATTCGAGCGCGCAGCACGGAAAGGCGGCTTTGACGTGCTGGTTTATTCCCGGCACTTTGTACGTGCGGAAAATTCAGAAGGAGCGAGCTAAAGCGGCTTGGCAGAGGCTGGTTCATTCGCGGATCGTGTCAAGCAGCAGGCGGACATCGTCCGCGTCATCGGCGAATATGTCCGCCTGAAAAAGAGCGGCCAGAATTTCAGCGGACTCTGCCCGTTCCATCAGGAAAAAACTCCATCGTTCTCCGTTCACGCCACCAAGCAGTTCTATCATTGCTTCGGATGCGGCAAGAGCGGCGATGTTTTCCAATTCGTGATGGAGATGGACAAGTCCGCGTTTCCCGAAGCCGTGCGCACCGTCGCGGAAAAATGCGGCATTCGCGTCCCCGAGCCTCGCGAGCGCTCGCCCGAGCAGCGCCGCGAAAATCAACAACGCACGGCGCTCGTCGAGATGCACCGCGCAGCGGCAACCTTCTACGCGCGCACGCTGAATTCAACCGACGAAGGCAAAGCCGCACGCGCCTATCTCGAGGATCGCGGCCTCGACGACGAAACAATCGCGCATTTCGGCTTGGGCTACGCGCCCTCGTCTGGCGACGCGCTTCTCCGCCATCTCAAGCCCACGTACGCCGAAAAGCTCCTCGAATCGTCCGGCCTTTTCTCGCGCGACCAGTCCGGCCGCCTCTACGACCGTTTCCGCCGCCGGATTATTTTCCCCATAGCCAACGAAGCCGGCAAAGTGATCGCCTTTGGAGGCCGCGCGCTCGGCGACGACATTCCGAAATATCTGAACTCGCCCGAAACGCCCATCTATACGAAGAGCAACGTCCTCTATCACCTCGATCGCGCGAAAGAATCCATTCGCAAAAATGATTTCGCCGTGCTCGTCGAAGGCTACATGGACACCATCGCCGTCGCGCGCGCCGGAATCACCAATGTGGTCGCGAGTTGCGGCACCAGCCTTGCCGAAGGGCAGATGAAACTGCTCAGCCGTTTCTCGCGTCACGTGGTCGTGAATTACGACCCCGACACCGCGGGCCAGGCCGCCACCGAGCGTTCCCTCACGCTGCTGCTCGAAAAGGAATTCGACGCGCGCGTGCTGGCGCTTCCTGCTGGCGCTGATCCTGACAAATTTATTAAACAAGAAGGCGCGGAAAGTTATAGCAAGCGCCTGCGCGAGGCGCCGCCCTATCTCGACTATCTGATCGGCCGCGCGCGCCAAATGGACCGCTCGACTGCCGAAGGCAAGCTCGCCGCCGTGAATTTTCTGATGCCCTACGCGCAGCGCGTTCCGAATCGCCTGCTGCGCTCCGAACTTGCCTCGAAAATCGCTTCCGAGTTGCGCGTCGAGGAACCTGTTTTACGCGAAGCTCTTCGCCGCGCCATTGCTGAACGCCGCAGCGAAGTGAAGCCGAAAGCCGAACTGATGACGCCGGCCGTGCGTCCCGCCGAGCGCCGCCTGATGCAGATGCTCGTCGAAGCCGAAGGTTTTCGCGAAAATCTCGCGCGGAGCATTACCGAAGGCTCGTATCACAAGGGGCTCGAAACGCAGAGGATTTTTGAAGCGCTTATCGAAGCCGTGCGTGCCGGCGCGCGTCCCGATCCCGCCGCTCTCGCCGAATCATTGTCGGAGAACGACCGTCGCCTCCTGTTCGAAATTCTTTTTGAGTCGGCTCCCGAAGGCACTTGGGAAGAAGCGGAAAGCTGCCTCAGCGCGCTCAAGAAACGCCAACTCGAGCACGAAATCGCGGAACTCCAGACGCGCCTTGCCGCCCAGCCAAATCCCACCGAGCGCCGCGAAATTTTCACCCGCGCCCAGCAGGTCCGCAAATTGCTCGGAGAATTGCAGTAATTAGGTAGTGGCCATTCGGGGGTTGCGAGGAATCTTCACGGAAGAGACCTGTCGGCGCGGTAGGCATTGCTGCTTTGATTTCACGACAAGAGGAGATGCCATGGAAGGTGCAGGAAACGTAAAGATTCTATTCGTCGCAGGGTTTGGTCCGATCGTTCGCGATGCGGGCGAAAGTCGCAAGCTTTACGGAGAAGTGCTCGGTATCCCGTTCAAAGAAGAAAGTGGCAGCTATCTTCATACGGAAGCTCTTACAGGCGCAAAGACTTTTGCCCTCTGGCCGCTTTCTCAGGCGGCGCAGTCTTGTTTCGGTAAAGATACCTGGCCTGGCAGTATTCCTGCCCCGCAGGCGTGGCTTGAGTTTGATGTTGACAGTGTCGAAAAGGCAACGGGGGAGCTTGAATCACGAGGATATCGAATGCTCATCAAGAGCAAGAAAGAACCGTGGGGTCAAACGGTTACTCGTTTCATCTCGCCAGAAGGGTTGCTGGTCGGCGTCACCTTCACTCCCTGCATGCGGAAAGACTAGCCCAGACCGTGCGCAAAATTGATTGCGGCTAAGCAGGGCGCTGAATTGCCGGCTACTCGGGAATTGACCCACTACCGGTAATGTAAGGTAATAACTAGAATTGACGCTGGACGCCCTCCGACGTTATGCTAGGAGGGTTTCGGGCGAAACG
>JBAUEX010000264.1:0-9612 GCA_049678845.1 Candidatus Acidiferrales bacterium | reverse complement strand
GACCAAAAGCGTCGCCAGCACAGCTTGCCACGCAACGGCCAGGAACACGCCGAGTCCAGTCGCTACGCCCTTTCCGCCACGAAAACGCAACCAGCATGAAAAAGTGTGCCCCAAGACCACTGCGACCGCTGCCGCCATCATCCAGCGTATGTTTTCATGCGACCATCGCATCGCCAACCAGACGGCGAGGTATCCCTTGCCTGCGTCCAGCATAAGGGTCGCAAGCCCTGCAGCCTTTCCCGCAACCCGGGTGACGTTTGTCGCGCCAATGTTTCCGCTGCCCGCGCCGCGGACGTCCGAGCCGCGGCCCATTTTTACGATGAGATATCCGAAGGGAATCGAGCCCAGCAAATACGCGGCAATGGGAATCAGCCAAAGCGTGTTCACGGCGTTGCGCCTTCAGCGAAACGATAACTCGCGAGTTTAGTATGCACGGCGCCGCTGGGATTCAACAAACTTTCATAGAGATGGAATTGCGTCGCGACCGTGCTGCCGAAGCTTTGGTCCGCGAGTGGCACCACGATTTCGCGCAATTTGGGGAGTCCTTTTTCCGTCTTGAATCGCGCTAGGGTCAAATGCGGCCTAAACGTGCGGTCCTCTCGCGGAATCCCGATCGGCTCCAGCGCTGACGAAATACTCGCTGCCAGTTCCGCGAGATTTGGCCCTGATTCGATTCCGAGCCAGAAGACGCGCGGACGGCGTTCATTGGGGAAAAACCCGAAATTTCGGAAGGCAATTTCAATCGGCGTGCTCAAGTTTACTTTCGCGAGTGAATCCTTGATCGCGGGCAACTGCGTTTCTTCGACATGGCCGATAAACTTCAAGGTGACATGTATGCTTTCTGCGCGCATCCAGCGCGCCGCGCGGCAGATATTCTCAAAACGCCGGATCGTTTCACCGAGAGCGCGGCGCGTTTCGTCCGGCACATCGAGCGCGACGAACAGGCGCACGCTCTAGGCCTTCGCCGCGGGCGCGGCGTAAAGGAAATAGCGCCGCACCATGTCGAGCGCGGCTTGCGTCGCTTGGTGCCGTATGCGATCGCGAGTCCCGGGGAAACGAAACTCGCGCTCTTTGGTCCCTTTTTCATCGGCAATCGCGATGTGGATCAGGCCCACTGGCTTTTCCGGCGTGCCGCCGCCGGGACCTGCGATTCCGGTCACGCCGACGCCGAGCGTCGAACCGGTCTGCCGCCGGATCCCATCCGCCATCGCAAGGGCCACCTCGGCACTGACCGCCCCTTTTGCCTCGATGATTTCCCTGGGCACGTTCGCCCACGCGGATTTCAAGTCGTTGCTGTACGAGACCACTCCGCCGCGAAAATACGACGAACTGCCCGGGATGTTTGTGAGGCGCGCGGCCAGCATTCCGCCGGTGCAGCTTTCGGCAACCGCAATCGTCGCGCGACGCTCCTGCAATCCCTTTGCGACGACGTCTTCGAGCGCCTCGCCCGTCGTCGAAAATAAATTTTGGCCGAGCGCCAGCGCGAAGCGTTTCACCATTTCGTCGAGCAGCTTCGTCGCCGCGGCTTCGTCCTCGGACCACACACGCGGGTGAAGTTGGATTTCGCCGGGCGAGGTCGCCAGGATCGTCGTCTCCGTGCCCGCGTACTGCGTATAAATCGACGCCACGCGTTGATCGACATCCGATTCCGGCAACCCAGTGATTCGCAAATCGCGGGTGTAAAGACGCAGGTTTGCTCCGCGCCGCGCCAGCCGAGGCTTCACGTGCCGCTCGAACATGGGTTGCAGTTCCCGCGGAGGTCCCGGCAGCAGCACCACAACTTTACCGTCCGATTCCAGCCACAAACCGGGCGCGGTTCCCAGCGTGTTTGCGAGCGGCTCGGCTCCTTCCGGCACCATGGCCTGCCGGACGTTCGCTTCGGGCATGGTGCGGCCGAATTTTCGGAAGCGTTCCTGAATGCTGCGAAGGATTTCGTTGTTCAACTTCAACTTTCGTCCGAGAGCGTCCGCGACAATCTCGCGCGTGCGGTCATCCTCCGTTGGCCCGAGCCCGCCGCAAGAGACGACCACATCAACGCGTTCGAGCGCGTGAAGGAATACGTCGCGTAGATCGTCGTCGCGATCGCCGATCACGTGCTTGCGGCGCACGTGAAAACCGACGCGGTTGAGCTCGCCTGTCAAAAACAGGGAATTCGTGTCGAGACGATATGGTGTGAGAAGTTCGGAACCGACAGCAATGATCTCCGCATCCATCGAGAATGTTGTACCCGATGCGCGGCGCAACCCGCAAGGGGCGAGTCGCGTTATTTCCGAAAGACATGAGGATGTCGCTCGTTGCGCAACGCGCAAGCCGCGCGCGGAACTAGTTATTCAACGCGATGCCTTCGACGTTCCAATCAAGCGTGTAGAGCGAATTGATTGTTGCGACCAGCGCGCGTCGCGACGGCTCGAGCACCAGCCCGACGATGTTGTTGCCGCTGAGCGCAATCTCCGCGTCGCCCTCCGGAGCGATGCATACGATGCCGCGTTTGCCCGCGAGCGACGCCGCCACATACAAATTCCCAGCGCGATCAAACGCCATCCCCTGCGGCCTTCCCAAGCCGCGAAAGAAGACCTCGACCTCGCCGGCGGGAGTAATTCTGTAGACACGATCGAAACTGGACGTGGTGGGCCCGGTCACGTACAAATCACCGCTGGGATGAAATGCTAGGTGATACGCGGACATCGAAGGCTCAAGCGTCGCAAACACGAAAATTTCTCGGTCGGCGCCGATTTTGAAAATCGTTCCGCTGCGGTCGCCAACGTAAAGATTTCCGGCGTGGTCAAACGCGATTCCCGTAGCGATTCCCATGCCCTCGAGCCACTGCTCCGCCTGTCCGTCCGGCGTAACGCGATAAATTGTGCCGTCGTTGCGGCAGGAGACGTAAAGCACTCCATCGTGATCGATGGCCAGGCCCGTGGGATTCATCAATTGCGTGACGTACGGCTTCACCGTGCGATTCGGCGTGATTTTGTAGAGCGACACGGGAACTTTTTGCCCGCGCTGCCCGCTGAACGTCACATACGTGTTTCCTTCGCGGTCGACGGCCGGATTCGCCACGGGATGCAAGTTGTCGGCAACGAGCGAGCCAATCGAAATCGGGAACGGCTGGCTTTCCGTATGGCCCGCGTGGACGCGCACCATGCCGCCCTCGGCGCCATCGGGCACGCGCGCGACCACGACGTTTTCCGACGCCATCACGACGCTGCCTTCCGTGCTGCCGAAACGCACCGCAGGACGCGCGCGGCTTCCGTTCGCAAAGCCCGCGCCGTGAATGGTGATTTCGCCGCCGGGGATCGCCGCCGGCGGCTGCACGCGTTCAATTTTCGGGATGCCGTTCGTGTTCAACCGCAAGTCCCCCACACCTTTATAGGCCCAAACCTCTGGCAATCCAAATTCCTATCGCGGCGTAGACGGCGGCAATCCAATCGTCCGCCATGATGCCCCAGCCTCCGCGTAGCGATTCGGCTTGGCGCGCCGGAAAAGGCTTCCAAATATCGAACACGCGAAAAAGTATAAAACCCAGCAACAAATATTTCCAGTTCAGCGGACTGAGCGCAAAGAGAAATGTGAAAAGCTGGCCAGAGACTTCATCGATGACGATGAATTGCGGATCCTTGGTTACGCTCCACCTCGCGACGTGATTCGAAACCCATACGCCGAAGATTGCGACAGCGACGCCGAAAAGTAAGGGAATTTGAAAAAGTCGTGCGAGACCCGCTGTCTGTGCTATCCAGAGAGCTGTGCGAGAACCTCCCAATGTCGCGAACACGAAAGTTGTTGCATGGAATCTTGAGAAAACCCACCACATCAACCAATACAGAGTCACGCCGATGAGCGAGCCCCAGGTGCCGGGCGCTTTCGGGAGGTATCCTACGCCGCCCGCCGTCGCGAAAAACAAAGACAAGCGCGGTTTTCGCGGAGGCGCGGCGGGCGCAGCATCAGTTTTCGTGTTCATCGCGCTGCGGCGCTTCGTGCGAAGTTGCTTGATGCGGAGATGTCTCGTGCGATTCGGACAACGATTCGTCGGTGGCCGGCTCGGATACTTTGTACTTCTCGCTGGCCCAGTTGCCGAGGTCCGTCAAGCGGCAACGCTCGCTGCAAAAAGGGAAATCGCTGTCCTTTGTCGAATCGGTTGGCTTCCGGCAAATGGGGCAATGCCATTCCATGGCTGTCAGCCTAGACTAACACGCTGCCGATGGGCGTTGTAAAGTCGGCTGCCACCGGAGGGCTCGAAAAAGCTAGGCGAGGATGGGAAATGGCTGTGCGAGAATTTGCGTGTCCTGCGGAATTGCAGCGTATGTCGAAATAATTTCTATCGTGCGTCCGATCAAATCGTAATCGTGCGCTTCGGTGATTTCGACGCGCGCCATCGTTCCTGGCGGAGGCAATTGCGCTGCGTCCGTCACGCCCGCAATTTCCGTGATAAAAACTTTACCGTCGATTTCCGGCGCCATGCCTTCGAGGCGCGCTTCCCACACGATATCTGTGTCCTTCGACGGTCCTTCGAGCATCGCCGTAAAAGTTTTGCCGACCTTCGCGCGCAAATTCCGCCGCGATACTTTCTGCTGAATCGCCATCAACGTGTCGCGCCTTCGTGCACTCGTCTCCGCATCGACTTTTTCGTCGCAGGCGTAGCTTTTCGCGGTCTCTTCATCCGAATACGCGAACACGCCCATCCAGTCGAATTCCGCGGCGCGCACGAAATCGCACAGCACGCGAAAATCGTCTTCCGTTTCGCCGGGAAAGCCGACGATGAAAGACGTCCGCAGCGACACGCCGGGAATTGTGCGACGAATGCGATCGAGCATTTTCAGAAACGCATCCGCGTGCGAGCCACGCTTCATGCGCGCCAGAACGCTGCGGCTGGCGTGCTGCAGAGGAATATCGAGATACTTCACCAGGCGCTCGTGCTGCGCGATTGTTTCGAGCAGCTTCGTGGTGATGCGATTGGGGTAGCAATAAAGGAAGCGCACCCAGCGCAGCTCTTCAATCTCCGCGAGACGCGCGAGGAGCAGCGGCAGCCCGTCGCGCATGCCCAAATCTTCGCCGTAGAAAGTTGTGTCCTGCCCGATCAAATTGATTTCGCGCACGCCTGCCGCGGCCAGATTTGTCGCCTCGCGCACCACGGATTCGAACCGGCGGCTGCGAAAGCGTCCTCGCAGTTGCGGGATGATGCAGAACGCGCACGGATGGTCGCATCCTTCGTTGATCTTGATATACGCGGTGTGCCGCGCAGTCGCAAGGATTCGCGGCGTCAAATCGTGGTAGAGAAAAGTCGGAGATTCAGCAGACGAACTTCGCAGCTCGCCCTCGCACGCCTGCAATATCTTTTCGACTTCGCCCGTGCCGATGACCGCGTCGACTTCCGGAATCTGTTCGCGGATTTCGTTGCGAAAGCGTTCGACCAGACATCCGGCGACGATTAATTTTTGCGCGCGTCCGAATTTCCTGTGCTCGGCCATTTCGAGAATCGCATCGACAGATTCTTTGCGAGCCGGCTCGATGAAGCTGCACGTGTTGACGACCAGCACGTCCGCGTCGTCCGCGCGCGACGTGATTTCGTAGCCCGAGCGCGCGAGAATCCCCATCATCACCTCGCTATCAACGAGGTTCTTCGGGCATCCCAGGCTGACAAATCCCACTTTCGGCATGTTTCGGTGCGGTTCCTTTCCTGGCGCGGAAACGTCCATCTTAACACAGTGCCAGGAGCGGCAGCCGTTGTGTGAAAGATCGGGGAGTGTCCTAACTTGAGGCTAGATTGGGGTCATCAATTGCGTGAATGTTTACGCTCGCCGTAAATCCGGCGTCGCAAAATCATGGCCCCATGGGGGAGTGAGCCGTACCCGCCAAAGTGGCGCTGCCAGAGCTGTGCGATTAATCCTCCGGCGACGGCGACAACGGCGATTCCGGCTCCAATTAGAGTCGACCTGTTCATGCGAAAACCCTGCAAGCCAGTCTGCCAGCATCGAGACCAGTCCTCAACCACATCCCGATCGCGCAGCAAACGCAAGAAGTAGCTGGTTCTGGCAGCAGTTCACTGCGATGCCTGGTGTTTAATGCTGCGAGAGAAGATCGCGAGGGCGGTCAAAGACGAAATTGCACGTCGCCGCTTTTGCAGTGCAGTCGAGGACTCCGCGCAAAACGATTCGCGCCTTCGTTTGCGGCGGCAAAATGGCCGGCAACTTTGCCGCGCGAAGCTGTTCCGTGAACGTGGAAAGCTTTTCATCTCCGCCAAGAAATCTTGCGTCAAGCACTTTCGGGCCACCCGACGCGGTTTCTACCAAAACAAGAAACGCCGTCTTGCCGGTGGCCGCAGGAGTCTTGCTCACCGAGATTGTGCGCATGCGAAGAAGTTCGGTGCCCGCTCGCTTTACGCGCGCGTCAATTCCGGCCTCGCCACCAAGCAATTTCGCGAGGCGTGGTCGCGTGTCGTCGGTCGCGCCGCCGGCGGCCAGCGCGAGAGTGTACGTGCGAATCGCCAGCTCTTTGTCACCGCGCTTTTCGTAAATTCGCGCGACATGATAGCCCTCGTCTCCTCTTTGATCGAGCAACCACGCCGCGGCAATCAACGACTCCGCGTCTTTCATTCGGCCCTGTTGGAAGTGCACCCAGCCAAGCGTGTCCCAGAAAGAGGGAAGCGCCGCCGTCGCGGTGACTACATTATTATCGAGGTGGCGCAGATTGACTTTGCTCACGAGCGCTTCCGTGGAATCGACTGCCAGATTCGCATAATGTTCGGCGCGGTCGAGCGCTACATCGTGCTCGGCGAGGTCGTAGGCAATCTGGTTCCAGATTAGCGGTGAAGGGGACAGGCTGGCTGCTTTGTCGAATGCGCCGAGCGCGGCGTCCGTCTTACCGACGCCCAGATAAGCCTGCCCCAGGCGAAGCCGAACCGCAGAGTTCTCCGGATCGAGCACGACCGCCTTATCCAGTTGCTTGAGCGCCGCGTCGAAACGTTTCTGGTCGATATAAACCGCACCCAAGTACGCATACGCATTGGGATCGAGCGGCTTGAGTGCAATCTGTTTGTTGAACGCCGCCGCGGCCTCGTCGTATTTCTCTTGATCATAGAGCGCGATGCCGAGCAGATTATTTACCGTATCGTCCGCCGGATTCGCGACGAGCTGCTTTTGAAATGCCGTCGCTGCGTCTGCATTTTTTCCAAGCCCAAGCTGCGCCAGCCCCAGAGCGCGCCACACATTCTTTTGTTGCGGATTGATTTGCGCCGCCGCTTGGAACAATTGCAGGGCCTTCGCGTTGTTTCCGTTTTTGAGCGCCCCAGTGCCCGATTCCATCAACTCGCCGGCCGTGGCGTCTTCGGGAACGCCCGGGATAATGTTCGCGATCGTAACACCCTGGCTCTCGTCGCGCTCGACCGCGTGCTGGAACGCCAGATAGTCGGCGCGCCGCGATGCCGGGACTTCGCGATCGAGAAAACGCAGCGTGCGTTCAGCGGTGACCACGTGTTCCTGGGCGCTATAGCTGGATCGATATGCGGCGTAGTCGCGCGTCACGCCGGAGCCGACGGGCACTTGCGCCGAGTCGTTGACGGGCAGAGTCAGCGTCAGATTCGCCGTCACATCCAGCGGATTGCCGAGCACAACCGATTGTGCGGAATTTTCCGGCGGATCGGGCATGCCAAACGTAGGCAAGGGGAGCGCGAGCAGCGTCTTCGCCTGCGACCAGTCCAGGAAATTTTCGTTGACCAAAATGAAATCGAGCGTGAATGGATCGTGCGTCGCCGAGGGGGCGCTGGGTTTGGCGTCGGTCACTTCGCCCTGCAGGCCGTCGAGCGTCGCCATGGTTTGCGCCACTTGTTTCCATTCGGCTTCCGGCGCGCGTTGGAACGCCATGCGCAGTGCGACTTCGTTGTCCCCGCGCAGAGTGTAGCGTATTCGCGCGACCAATCTGCCAAGCGAACTCACGCGCCCGGTGATTTCCACGGTCTGCTTTGACAGGAAGGGAAGAGCCTGCGGCGTATCGACAAAATGCGGCGCGGTGGCAGCGGGAGCAATCAGCGCTTGTTTGCCGCGCAGATTCGGCAGCAACATCCGAAACGGAAGCACATCGGACGAGGGGTCCATCCACAGAACGTCTTTTCCGGCCGTGACGACAAGAATTGCGCGATTCAGGGCGCCGGGCCACGGTAAATCCAGGTCGAGCTTGGCGCCAGAAGAAAGCAATGCGACATCACCGTGAAATCCGGCCGCGTCCACCAGTGCCGCGAGCAGCGCGCATTTGTCGAGTTCGTCGCCATAGCCGGAGGACAAAGTAGACGCGGCATCACGCGGCGCAAAATCGAGTTGCTCGAACGGGATACTGATGAGGCGAATTTGCTTGGCGACGAAATCGTAAAGCGCCTCGATCTTTTCCGCGTCGGTTTTCTTGCCTGCAGTGATCTCTTCCGCCTTGACCGCGATCTCAGAAGCGGGTTTTGGAGCCGGAGATTTGATGGACGCGAGCCATTTTCCGGCAGCTTCCCAATTCGCAAAACTTGTCAAAACGACGTCGGGAGACTTGGTCTTTCCTTGGGCGTCCTCGTCCAGGGAAGTTTTTGCTGGAGCGGTCTCCGCATCCGTGCGCTTCCAGACATAAAGTTTTCGCGCGCCGCTTGTCGTCGCCGTAGGCGGAAATTGTGGCGCCGTTTTCAAATCGACTGCGTGATCGGCGGGCAAGTCGATCTGCAGCTCTTCATCGTGCGCCCGCGTGTTGGACAGAAAGTTTTGCGAATACCAGAACTCGCCCGACGCGGCGGGCTTCACAATTTTCGTGTCGGCCTCATAGCTCAGCGTATCGCCAATCGCAATTGCCGGGACCGTGACGTGCACTTCGCGGACTTCCTTGAAGCCCGGAGCGTCCTTCACGGCTGGCGCCGGTTGGTCGTCAATCATCTTCGCGATGGCATCTGCGTTTGATTCGGTGACGCTGCCGTCCGGCTTTTCGATGCGCAAATAGGCCAGCGCAAATGTTTCGTGCCCGGAGTTGTAGTTGAACGTAAGCGTGTGCAGTTGTTTGATTCCCGCGTCGTCCATCGCCTTAACGCGCACGTCCTGGACGCGCTCGCCGGTGCCGTCGCTTTCGAATCGCACTTTCGTGGAATATCGCTCTATGACAAACGGTGTACTCGCTTTCGCATTCGGATTCGCGGCAGGAGTTTTTTGCACCGCAGCCGTTTGCCCGCGCGCCGTTCGCGGCGCCGCTAAAAACAAAGTTATGCTTGTAGCAAGACAAATCGCGGCGAACAAAATTTTCGTCAAGGGTGCAGCGGGAACGCGATGCAGGCAAATTCTCATCTCAGCTTGATGCAGTCTAGTGAGCTTTTATCAGTTGGTAAAGCACTGGCCGCGCGAAAGTTTCCACAAGAATTTGCGTCACATTAGGCCGCATATCAGCGCCGACGGATGGGGGGAGGGATTGAGTGACAAGAAGCTTCCGTTGACGCCCACGGGAAATCATCACAAGCGTGCCGCGCCACAATGCCTTCGGTCGAAGGCCCGCCATTGCGGCGTAAAGCTGGGAAGCCGTGTCTCGGTGCCATAAAATTCACATAATGCGTAGGTTAGGCGATCCTAAGAGGGCTATTTGTCGGCGTTCACCTACTCCGACCAG
>JBAUEX010000263.1:0-1818 GCA_049678845.1 Candidatus Acidiferrales bacterium | reverse complement strand
CTAGTGTACTGTAACAGCTGAAACGGTAGTATGATGGTGTTCATGGAGAACACCATCGTGCTGACGGATTCGGAACGTCTGGAACTCAACCAGCGAGCGGCGAGCCGTAGCGGGCGTGCCGATGACGCGCGGCGGGCGCGGCTGATGTTGTTGCTGGAGGCAAACCATACCTGGGCCGCGGTTCGCGACAAACTGGACTGCAATGATGCGTTTATCAATCGCTGGAGCAAGCGATTTCGGGAAGAGCGGCTGGCCGGGCTGTTCAGCAGGCACGCTGGCCAAGAGGCCACCACGCTGACTCCGGTCCTGGAGGCGCGCATTTTGCAATGGACGCTCAAGCGTACGCCGCCGGACGGGACGACGCAGTGGAGCACGCGCAGGCTGGGAACGCAGCTCAAGGTCAGTCACATGATGGTAGCGCGGGTGTGGGCCAAGCACGGACTTAAGCCCCAGCGGCTGGACCGCTACATGGCCACCAACGATCCGGACTTTGAGAAGAAGGCCGCCGACATCATTGGGCTGTATCTGAACCCGCCGGCGCATGCGGCGGTGTTCTGTGTGGATGAAAAGACGGCGATTCAGGCACTCGACCGCAAGGATCCGGTGTTGCCACTCTCGCCGGGACGCGCCGAGCGGCATGGCTTTGAGTACTTCCGGCACGGCACGCTGTCCCTGTACGCGGCGTTCGACACCAAGACCGGCGAGGTGCTCGGCAAAACGGCCGCGCGTCACACGTCTGCGGAGTTCATCGCCTTCCTGGCGGACATCGTCGTCAACCAGCCGCGCGGCAAAGAGATCCACGTGATTGCCGACAACCTCTCCGCCCATAAGACGGGACAAGTCGACGACTTTCTGGCTCGACATCCAAAGGTTCACCTGCATTTCACTCCGACCTATTCCTCCTGGCTCAACCAGATCGAACTGTGGTTTTCCAAGATCGAGCGCGACGTCATTGCGCGCGGTGTATTCACGTCGGTGCCCGACTTGCGGAGAAAGCTCATGAAGTACATCCGGCACTACAACAACGCGCCCAAGACTGTGAAGTGGCGCTACTTTGACCCTACACGTCGCATTACTCCCGGTTCAGCTGTTACAGTCCACTAGTGATACGTTGAAGGCGCACTTATCGGAACGACAAGGAAAGTGCTTTCAGCACGTGCTTTAGTGGACGGTGAGGACAACGTCGTAGGTCGCGTTGCAATTCGTCGAAGTGTCGTCGGTGATGGTTTTCGAGACGGTGCCGCTCTTGATGTGGAACTCGAGAGGCTTCTTTGGGAAGTTGGGGAGTCCGGTGAAGCGGGCTTTGCCGTCGCTGTTTGTGCTGACCTGCAAATCGGTTTTGCGCAGGTTCATGAAGCCGTAGCGGAGCAGGACTTCGATTTGGGCGTCGTAGATGGGCTTGGCCGCGCCGTCTTTGACGGTGAAATCCGCGCGACAGCTTCCGACTCCGCCGTCGACAGAAGGAATGTCCGCCGGATTTGCCGTGGTGGTCGCGCCGCAAATCGCTAGAAAAGCAACGGCGCAGATTACTTGCAAGGGCCGAATTTTCGTCATTATCATCCTCATTATCGTCATCACTTGCCGCCTTTCTACACGAAAAACATACGCCGCTTGAGGGCAGGTTGCAATTGTGTCTGAAAAGAAATTTAATGGATGCAAGAGACAGCGCAGTGCGCGGGAAACAGCAGCCTTCGTGAATTTGCAATGCGGTCGAACTCTCAAACGTAATCTAGTTCCTCGCGAAGGCCGCCGAAAGTTGAGTTTGCATCCAAGGAAACAGGCAACGGAGGATTTCATATTGATCATTCGCAGGCAAAG
>JBAUEX010000262.1:0-9343 GCA_049678845.1 Candidatus Acidiferrales bacterium | reverse complement strand
ATGACCTAGATTCTCTTCTAGGAATACTCGGAGTCCGGGGTCTTGCAGGTTGCGGCTCTCCAAGCGAGTCGCGCTCTGCGCCGGAGCGAGAGGAGCTGCGCGATATCTCTGCACGGCGCAGCCGGACAGAACCGTGAACACCATGCAAAACAGAATCAATATTTTGGTTGGCTTCATTAGCCTGTTCTCCACAAAGGTCAACATCGCGAGACCAATCGTTCCCCGAGGCTTCGCAAAACTAGAACCGCCAAGAGCAGCAAGCACCTAAGCCTCATGAAAACGACGATTTGGATCCTTGAATAATGCAGACCATCGCGAGGGAATCCCAACCACTTTCGCCGAATGGAGACGAAATTAGAGATGACCTCGCGCGTAGGTGAACAGACACCCACGCGGTTTCACGTGAGGTCCACGCACCGAGGATTTTGGGGAGGTTTTTAAATACGCAGGCTAAACAGCGGCGGGCTTTCTGAAGCAGCAGATAAAGGTACAGCGAACAGCGACAAAACCGCAGAATTTTTATTGCTGCAAATGTACGCGGCAACTTTTGCGAAGAAACTCCCGCAAAGAGCAATCATCATTCGCGCCACGGAATACATCAGCCCCACGCACAAGGCAAGTGCCACCAACATGTACTCGGTATCGGTGCCGGTCTTCAGGGTATGGTCCCAATGGTCGAATATCTCCAAGATCGGGCAAATGATGGAGATCGCCAAAGCGAGGGCCGCTATCGCCTGTGAAATTCGCGCCCGCATGTCGCGCATTGTAGCACCACACTTGTGTTCGGAAGGACAAATATGTGAGGGAGAAATGGCCCTCGCACAAGGGCTGGACCCTAACAGGAATGGACTTTTCCGATTTCTTGCCCCATTAGGCAGGCGCACTACTCAATTGTGAACATCTGCTCTTTGAGCAGAGGGTCAAAGGTGAAGAGAGATTCTTCTTACCCTTTTCAGTTCCGCCGGGCCTGAGACATAGGTAACACATCGTACCGGACACATAGGTTACACTTCCTCCTTTTTTAGGGAGGGAGTGATGCCTTGGAAGGAGTGTTCGGTGATGGATGAAAGAATGCAGTTTGTGGCCCGCCGGCTAGCCGGCGAGGCGATGGCCGAGCTCTGCCCGGAGTTCGGCATCTCCCGCAAAACCGGCTACAAGATCTTCGATCGTTATCAGGAATGTGGTGTTCAGGGCTTTAGTTCACGGATGGCGCCGCCGTGTGTCCCGCCGAAATGTCCGCTTCGTCACGCAACTGAATTGTTTTAGGGCGATTTCAGATTGACAGAAAGGGACTGCTGACGTATGGTCCTGCGCAAGCACGGGGTGAAATCGTAAATTCCAGTTGAGTTTTTTAGGAAGGACTACCATGACAGCGCAGAATTGGATTTATCGTGTCGCACTGGTCGTCGCACTCGCCTTGATGACCGCAGTTCTAGCCGCGGCGCAAAGCGGTACATCGTCGATCGGCGGCACAGTAGTTGACCCGCAGGACAGCGTGATCCCGAACGCCACGGTCACACTGACAAACTCCGGCAATAATTCTGTCCGCACCGCGACAACTGGGCCAAGCGGGACCTTCGCCTTCGACCTGGTGTCTCCCGGCATGTATCGCCTGGAAGTCCACGCGACCGGCTTCCAGAATGTCGTCCTGAATAGGGTGCAAGCGCTGGTTGACCGCCCTACCGAACTTCACCTGAAGATGTCGATCGGCGTGGCGAGCCAAACGGTTACCGTGGAAGCTTCGGCGGCTGAGGTGCAGGTCAACACTGAAGACTCCAGCTTGGGCAACAACTTTGTCAGCCAGCAGATCACGCAGCTGCCGCTGGAAGCGCGCAACGTACTCAATCTGCTTTCGCTGCAACCCGGCGTCACTCCTGACGGTTACGTCTCGGGCGCGCGCAGCGACCAGTCGAATGTCACGCTCGACGGCGTCAACATCAACGATGCGCAGACGAATTCCATCGGCTCTCCTGTGCTGCGCCTGAACGATGATGCCGTCGACGAGTTCCGTGTTAACACCGTAACCTCAAGTTCGACAGCCTCTCGCTCCTCGGGCGCACAGATTTCGCTGGTGACGAGGAGTGGCACGAACAAGTGGCACGCCGACGCTTATGATTACAACCGCAACACCGTGTTCACCGCCAACGACTGGTTCAACAATAAAAACGGCCTGCCGCGTCCGGCGCTCATCCGCAACACCTTTGGCGGTTCCGTCGGCGGTCCTATCATCCACAACAAGTTCTTCTTCTTCGTCAGCTATGAAGGCCGGCGCGACCGCAGCCAGGCGGCGGTTAGTGCCGTTACGGTGCCGCTGCCATCGCTGGCGCAGGGCATCGTAAAGTTTATGAACAGCAACGGAGCGCAGGTGCAGCTTACCTCTACCGATCTTGCCAATATCTTTCCTGACCTCGGCGGGATCAATCCAGCTTCCCTACCAGCTCTTGCCCAGGGCGCCGCGTATACGGCCAACAGTAACTCCGTGGGAGACGGCCTAAATACCTCCGGTTTTGTCTTCAATGCCCCTACGCCACTCAATCAGAATTCGACGACCGTGAAGCTTGATTACAATCTCAGGCCGAATCAATCGCTGTCGATTCGCGCCAATTATATTGACGATCACAGCACCTCTGCCCCACACCTTCCCGGCCAAGCGGCCCCCACGTCGTGGAGCCATCCCGAAGGGATAGCGGTTAGATACACCTGGACGCACGGCGACCTGGTTAGCGACTTTACTTACGGCGACACGCGAGAGGCGATTACCAGTGGCGGAGATACGAGGGCTGATGCCACATATTTCCGTCTGGTATACCAGCCGCTGGGTCTGACCTACGACAGCAGCCGCGTCACGCCGGTCCAGAACTTCGTGGAAGATCTCTCGCTGGTGCATGGCAAGCACACCCTGCAATTCGGCGGTGAG
The DNA here is from genome assembly GCA_049678845.1 of Candidatus Acidiferrales bacterium. Classification (GTDB taxonomy): domain Bacteria; phylum Acidobacteriota; class Terriglobia; order Acidiferrales; family UBA7541; genus DAHUXN01. The sequence continues at coordinate 6,426 of JBAUEX010000262.1, read as the reverse complement.
GTCACATTGGTCAACAATGGCGTTATACAATTCACCAAGGCGTTCAGCACCGCGACCACGAATCCATCGGGCTATAAAACCAATCTCATCACCAACGCTATCAACCAGTACCTCACGGAGAACTTTGGCTACACCGAAGCTTCGGGGTCGAGGTCGAGCGTAGAGAACGCCGTCACCGCGCTGATCGGCCGTTACAACAATTATTCGGCGAACTTTCTATACAATGTAGACGGATCTATTCTCGCTGCCGGCAAGCCCGCGGTCCGCCACTTCTCCACTCAGGGATACGAGGGCTACATCCAGGACAACTGGAAGCTGAAGCAGAACCTCAACCTTACCTTCGGCCTGCGCTACAACCTGTGGCGTCCCCCTTATGAGACCAACGGGTTTGAGGTTCAGCCGACCCTCACGCTGGGCCAGATCTTCCAGAATCGCGTCAACGCCATGAATAATGGCACCAATGATACCACTCCCGTCGTTCTTAACAAGTCCGGTCCGGTGAACGGCGGCAAGCCGCTCTACAACTGGGACAAGAAGGACTTCCTGCCGCGCGTCGGATTCGCCTGGTCGCCCAAAGGAGGCAACTTCATCTCCAGGTGGTTGCGCGCGGGTTCGAGCAACAGCGTCATCCGCGGCGGCTTCGCCATGCTGCCAGATTACTTCGGAGAATCAGTCGCTACATTCTTCGACCAACACAACACGCTCGGCTTTTCCGCATCCACTTCCATCCCAGTAAACACCTTCAACGTGGGCTGTGGCCATTATGTGGTGGTGGGAAACGGTTTGAGCAGTTGCACGTCGAACCCTGGTCCGCTGTTTACCAGCTTCACTCAGGCCGTGCGCTCCCTGCCCTTGGTTCCCGCGCCCGCACCGCTGACGTTCCCGTTACAACTGAAGGAAGTCGCTTATCCGACGCAGATCCAGGAGGGTCTCGATTCGGGACTCACCACGCCGAAGAACTATGTTGTCAGTCTGACCTACGAGAGGGAAGTGGGGAATAACGGGAAGTTTCAGATCTCGTACGTTGGCCGCTTTGCCCGCAATCTGCTGGCGCAGCGCGACGTCGCGACCCCCATCGACCTGAAGGACCCCGCGAGTGGCCAGACCATGTACCAGGCGGGCACCATCTTGGAAAAGGCTCGTCAAGCCGGTGTGCCGCTTAACCAAGTGGGCGTGCCCGGGGGCACTGTTGCCCCGCAGCCGTTCTTCGAGCATTTCTTCCCGCTGGCCAATGCCCAGACCATTTGTTCAACATGCACCTCGGCTACCCAGGCCTGGTATGCGGACGCCCTGGGGAATACCAACGACTGGACGACGACGGAACTCGATTTCGAGCCTCTTTCGATTCTCGGTGCGCACGCCTTTTACCAGGGGCAGTACGGTGCCCTCACGGCATGGTCAACCGTTGCCTACTCGAACTATCACAGTTTGCAGGCCTCCTATCAGGAGCGCTTGCGCGACCTGATTCTTGACTTCAATTACACGTACTCGCACTCCCTGGATAACGCTTCCGGGCTGCAGGCTGCAGGCTCCTACAGCAACTCGGCTCTGATCCTCAACCCATTCCAGCCGCAAGACAACTACACTGCCTCTGACTTTGATATACGGCACATGATCACGGTCGACTCCGTGTGGCAGATTCCCGTCGGCAAAGGTAAAAGGTTCGCCAGCGATGCCGGCGGTTTCCTCGATGCTCTGTTTGGCGGGTGGCAGCTTTCGAACATCTTCCGTTGGAACACCGGTTTACCGCTGGGAGCGCCCTACGATGCCGCGCAGTGGGCGACCAACTGGGAGGTGCAGAGCTATACCACGGTAGATCCCAAGGTCGTGCCGACCAGTGGTTGCAGCTCGCGGAGTGGTGCGGCAACGCCGAAGTTTTTCGGCAACTGCCTCAATTCGGCGTTTGGCGGCTTCCGCAGTTCGTACCCGGGCGACACTGGCAGTCGCAACTACCTGCGTCTGCCCCACTACATTGACCTCGATGCCGGGTTAGACAAGACTTGGAAGATGCCATACAACGAGAACCACACCCTGCAATTCCGCTGGGAAGTGTTCAACGTATCGAATACCCAGGAGTTCTCCGGGTTGGACTTCAGCCGCACCGGCTGGGGTATTCCGGGGGCGATAAATACCCAGCCCGCACCGAACTTCAGCAACTGGACCAGCGTTGTGCCGAATTCAAATCGCGTAATGCAATTTGGCTTACGTTACGCGTTCTGAAGTCGGGGGAGTTGGGGGCGCCGTTTGTGAGGGCATCTTACTTTGAAAAAAGAGGCCACCAAGCCGGCAGCCTCCAATTTCCTCCAACAGCAGGCCCGCTTTGACAAGTTTATCGAGACCTTCAACAACGAGCGTCCTCACCAAACTCTGGACATGAAATGTCCGGCGGAAATCTACCAGTCTTCCACGTGCCTATACCGGGCTGCCCGATATCGATTATCCTTTCCACGACAAGACCATCGTGGTCACGAACTGTGGTCGCATCTGTATGGGCAGAAGAAAAATTAATTTCAGCCAGGTCTTTGCTGGACAGGCCGTCGGCATCAAAGAAGTGCACGACGACATCTGGCTGGTCAGCTTTATGGATTATGATCTGGGATACTTCGATCTGGAGGCGCGAGTGCTTGAACCGCTCGAAAATCCCTTCGGCCCAAAAGTGTTACCATGTCTTAGGTACGTTCTGTCACCCATGTCTCCGGGCCGGACCAATGGGGAGTGGCGCGCCCGGAGGGACTCGAACCCCCGACCCTCTGCTTAGAAGGTGCGTAGTGCAAAACTCTAAGTGCCGCTTCTGGTGTCGCTTGCGAGGAAGCGCGTCATTTATCTCGCTCTTGAACTGGACTGAAGCTGGACTGAAACGAGCTCCTGAATTCAACGCGCTCAACTGAAGCGCTAGTGGGCTAGTCAGTTCATCGCGTGCTTTTTGTTTCGGAACCCAGATATAGCATCGTCCGGCGGAACCCCGAAAGCCTCACGGTCGTGCGAATCTAGCACCGCGACCCATGCGGAAAGGTACGCATTGAGCGGTAAGGAGCCGACGTTGTTATGCAATCATCTGCCCGGGCAGCTTTCGAGGTCAACTTCACTTATACGAACACGGTAGTTAATCGAATGTCCTTGACATACCTAGAAATTCTAGGCTAATTATCATCAAGCTGAGTTGTCTAGGGATAGGGGAAATGGCGAGAAACGATCTGCAAGGAAGCCTTGATTTGTTGGTGCTGAAAACCCTTTCGCAGATGGGGGAATTGCACGGTTACGGAATCGTGCTGCACATCCAGCGGGCGTCGGACGAGCTGTTGTCGGTGGAGGAGGGTTCGCTCTATCCCGCGTTGCACCGGATGGAGCAGAGTGGTTGGATTCGCTCGGAGTGGAAGCTGACGGACACGAATCGCAAGGCGAAATACTACCGACTGACGGCTGCGGGCCAGAAGGAAATGCGCAAAGCCGAAGAAAGTTTCGAACAGCTAGTGAAAGGCGTGCGTGCGGTGTTGCGGTACGCGCAGGGGTGAGTCATGTCCATTCTTCGCCGAATCACGAATTTATTTCACCGTTCGAAACTGGATCAGGAGATCGAGGCGGAACTGCGCTCGCATATCGAAATGCGTACGGCAGACAACGTGGCGGCCGGGATGTCGCCGAAGGAAGCGCGACGCGATGCGCTTCTGCGTTTCGGCAATCGCGCAGTCATGAACGAACGCGTGACAGCAGCCGATGCGCACATGTTTCTTGATTCGGTCTGGCAGGACTTGTGTTATGGCCTTCGCCAACTACGCCGGAATCCCGGCTTTACTGCCGTCGCCGTGCTCACCCTCGCCCTCGGCATCGGTGCCAACACCGCCCTGTTCTCCGTCGTCAACGGCGTGCTGCTCAATCCGCTTCCCTACCCGCATCCCAATCAACTGGTTAGCGTCGCTAGCATGGGTCCGGATTTTAGCCAAAGCTCGATCTCCTATCCGGATTATCTGGACTGGGTGAGCTTCAACACCACTCTTTCTTCGCTGGCCGCCTACCGCCAGACCACCTTCAACCTCTTCGGCCAGGGCGAGCCGGAGCATGTCCCTGCCATGGAAGTTTCCGCCACTTTTTTTCCGATCCTCGGCGTCACGCCGATTCTCGGCCGCAATTTCTCCGCTACTGAGGACCAATTGGATGGCCCGCCCGTGGTGATTCTGAGTGCCGGCTTCTGGAAAACGAAATTCGCCTCCTCGTCCGATATCGTCGGCAAAGCCCTCAACCTCGACGGCTCTGACTACACCGTCGTCGGCGTGCTTCCCGCGACCTTTTACTTCTGCTGCAAGGACACCAACTTCCACTTGGGCGATGTTTACCTGCCTATCGGCGCGGACATGAATCCCTGGATGAAGACTCGCAAAGTCCATCCCGGAATCTGGGGCGTCGGACGCATCAAGCAGGGTGTCACTCTGGCGCAGGCGCGCGCCGACATGGACCGCGTGGCCCGCAACCTCGCCGCCGCGTATCCTGACATCGACAAAGACTTGGGCATCGGCGTCACTCCGCTCAAGCACGAAATGGTGCAAAACATTCAGCCGTTCCTCCTCGTTTTGCTCGCCGCCGTCGGATTCGTCTTGTTGATTGCCTGCGTCAACGTCGCCAATCTCTTGCTCTCGCGCTCCTCCGCACGCTCCCGCGAATTCGCCATTCGCGCCGCGCTCGGCGCCAGCCAGGGACGCGTCATTCGCCAGTTGCTAACCGAAAACGTGCTCATCGCTCTCGTTGGCGGCGCGCTCGGCTTGCTTCTGGCCGCGTGGGGCACGAGCGCCGCGCTCACCATCCTGCCCAGCAGTTTGCCGCGCGCTGGCGACGTACGCATCGATCCGCGCGTCCTGCTCTTCACCTTGATCATCTCGCTTCTCGCCGGAATTCTCTTTGGACTCGCGCCCGCGCTGAAAACTTCCCGTCCCGATTTGCACGAAGCGCTGAAAGAGGGCGGCCGCGGGGCGAGCGGCGCGCGCTATCGTACACAGGGCATCTTCGTCATCGTCGAGATGGCGCTCGCTGTCGTTTTACTGGTCGGCGCTGGACTCACCATTCGCACACTCGCCGGCCTCTTGAACGTCAATCCCGGGTTCGACCCGCACAACATCCTCAGCTTCGACATCGGCTTTCCGCCCTCGGTCACAAGCGGCGATGCCGCGCAAATTCGCGCCAACCTGCGCCAGTTGACCGACAAAATCGCCGCCGTCCCCGGCGTTCGCGCCGTCTCGCTCGATAACGGCGCGTTTCCCATAGATGAAGAATCCGATTTGGCGTTCTGGCTCGATGGCAAGCCAAAGCCCGCGAACGAATTCGCCTCCCCCGACGCGCTCTGGTACCTCGTCGGCGCCGATTATCTGAAAGTGATGAACATTCCTCTAATCCGCGGCCGTTTCTTGACCGCACAGGACGACGCCAATTCCCCCGGCGTCTGCGTCATCGACGAAGATTTGGCGCGAAAATATTTTGGCAACGAGAATCCCATCGGCAGGCGTCTTGATTTCGACCTTATATACAAACAGCTCCAAATCGTCGGCGTGGTGGGCCACGTTAAACAATCCGGCCTCGACGAAGCCGTTGGCACCGAGGAGTTTTACATGCCGACCCTTCAGCTTCCTGATCCGGCCATCAAAACTTTCCCCAGCGCCATCGGCTACGTTGTACGCACCGAAGGCTCGCCCGATGCCTTCGCCGGAACCATTCGCCAAGCCGTCCAGGTCTTCAACAGCAAAGCCGTAGTGTTCGACACGGAAAGCATGGACCACATGATTTCCCAGTCGCTGGCTGCGCGCCGCTTCACCATGATTCTTCTCGCGGTCTTTGCCGGACTCGCGCTGCTGCTTTCCAGCATTGGAATCTATGGCGTGATTTCTTACGTTGTGGGCCAGCGCACGCACGAAATCGGAATCCGGATGGCGCTGGGCGCGCAGCGCAGCGACGTGCTGAAAATTGTTCTTAGCCAGACCGCTTCGCTCGCGCTAGTGGGAGTGCTCATCGGCCTCGCCGCGTCCGTCGGCTTGACGCGCCTCATGACCAAAGTAATCTACGGGGTCAGCGCTCTCGACCCGGTCACTTTCATTTCCGTCGCGGGCGTCTTGACGCTTGTCGCGCTGGCCGCATGCTACATCCCCGCGCGGCGCGCCATGCGCGTCGATCCGATGGTCGCCTTGAGGTACGAGTAGCCATGTCCATTCTTCGCCGCATCACGAATCTATTCCACCGTTCGAAGCTGGACCAGGAGATCGAGGCGGAACTGCGCTCGCACATCGAAATGCGCACGGCAGACAACATGGCGGCCGGAATGTCGCCCAAAGAGGCGCGGCGTGATGCGCTTCTGCGCTTCGGCAATCGAGCGGTCTTGAAGGAACGCGTGACAGCAGCCGACGCGCAGATGTTTCTGGATTCGGTCTGGCATGACCTGTGTTACGG
>JBAUEX010000261.1:0-17424 GCA_049678845.1 Candidatus Acidiferrales bacterium | reverse complement strand
GCGCCATGGGGCCAGCTCTTGAGGCCGATGACGCCGAGGTCCCCGGGCCGGACGTAGTCAAGCAGGCATTTCGCTCCCTACTGATAAATCGTTTCAAGCTGCGGGTAAGCCACGAGACGACGGAGCTTCCCGTCTATGAGCTGGTTTTGGCCAAGAATGGCCCAAAGATCGCCAAAGACGAAACCGCCGACCGCTCTTGCCGAATAACCGGCATTGGTCCGGGGAAGGGGCGCTGGCTGGGCGTGAAGTGCGACTTCGGTACCTTCGCCGGGGTCCTTTCGGCTATACCGGAGCTAAGAAGCCGGGTGCTGGTGGACAAAACCGGTCTCCACGGCCGTTACAGCTTCAAACTCCATTGGAAGCCCGAAATGCCTCCCGGAATGCCAATGCCCGCGATGCGTAGTCAAGGGAATCGCGGTGCGGCGCCCTCTGAGCCTTCGGGTCCATCGTTGTTCACCGCGCTCCAGGACCAGCTTGGACTGAAAGTCGTATCGGGACAAGCTCCCATCGATGTCATCGTCATCGAACACGTCGAACGACCGACTCCCAACTGACGCGTCGCGAACGGGGCTAGGGCAGAGGGTACAGCGAGATTTTATTGTTCCCGGGCTCGGTGACGGCGATGTAGTGCGCGTCGGGAGAGACGGCGAAGCTGTGGTAGATGAGGTCGTGGAGGATCGGAGTGAGATTGCCTCCGGGAATGGCTACCCAAACGAGATCGCCCAGCTGTTTTTCAGGACCGCGCTTGAGGAGGATGCGCTGGCCGTCGGCGCCCCAGACGACGGTACCATACGCGCACTGAACAGCAGTGGCGGAGCTTGGATTTGCGAGGGAGCGGACTTCGAGAGTATCGCCATCACGGAAATAGGCGACTTTGTCGCCGTTGGGTGAAAGCGCGAGCTGGCCGATATAGTTGTCGAGAGTGGCGAGGGTTTCTTCCGTGCCGTGGAGAAGATCGAGGCGAACCAGTTTGATGGGGCCGGAGAGAGCTTCATCGCGCTCGATGGCGACGGCGGAATTGTGTGGAGCGTCCCAGACGACGGCAGTGAAGAAGTGGCCCTTGAAAATCACGCTGCCGGCGCCGACGGAGGGATGAGTGAGACCGACATTGTAGAGAAGCTCGGAATTGGCGTCGCGCACAAGATACGCGACGGAATCCGGGTCGGCGAGCCAGTTGGCTTGTATGGCGTCTTCGATGACGCTGGTTTTTGTGCCTGCGACGGGAATTTCCTTGCCTTCGTCGGTCATCAGATCGACGAGGCGGCTTTCATGAGTGTTGCCTTCAGCGTCCGTGACCTGATCGGTTTGCATTTGGAGCGTGAGGCGGTGGCCGTCGGGAGAAAAAGCGACGCGTTGAATGGAAAAGCTGAACGGCAAGGGAGATTTGACGAGTTTTTCGCCGTCGACGATGAGTTTGCTTTTGCCGTTGCTGGAAAGCATCCAGATGTTGTCGCGCTCGATTGTGTAGTGCTCGAATTTCAATTTGCGAAATACGGCGCAGGCGACGCGGCCGTCAGAGGAAACGGAGTAGGTACGGCAGTCGAGTTTGAAGCTGGCGAGCGGCTTGTCTTGCGCGGAAGTGCGCGGGGCGGCGAGGCAGATAAATATTGCGGCGGCCAGCAATGCGAATTTGGAAGTGCGGCTTGGGCGATTTCGTGAGGAGCAACTGCTGGTCATGAAGTCGGGTCCTCTTTTGGATTGAGCTTCGTTTCTTCCGTCGATTCATACTTCGATTTGATGCCGTGGCCTGAGCTTCCCTTTGGCTTCGGTTCGGGCGGCTTTGATTTGATGCGGCGAATCTCTTCGAGTCGCTGGCGAATGCGGGCTTCGATGCCCTGATCGGTGGGGTGATAGTAGACGCGATCGCGAAGGCTGTCTGGCAGGCAAGTCATGTTGGTGACTTTCTCTTCCGCGTTGTGCGCGTACTGATAGCCCTTCCCGTATCCGATATGTTCCATCAATCCCGTGACTGCGTTGCGCAAATGCAGCGGGACAGGTTCGGCGATGGTGCGTTGCAAATCTTCGTGGACGGAATTGTAGGCGGTGTAGACGGCATTTGATTTCGGCGCGAGAGAAAGATAGACGGCGGCCTCGGCCAGAGCGAGATGGCCCTCCGGAGCGCCGAGAAAATCGAACGCATTCATCGCCGCAAGAGTGATTTGAAGCGCGGCGGGATCGGCGAGGCCGATGTCTTCGCTGGCCATGCGAACGAGGCGGCGCGCAAGGTAGAGCGCGTCTTCGCCCGATTCGAGCATGCGCGCGAGCCAGTAGAGAGCCGCGTCGGGATCGGAATTGCGCACGGATTTGTGCAGCGCGGAGATGAGATTGAAATGCTCCTCGCCGGCTTTGTCATAGGGGAGCAGCTTGTGCTGGAGGACGTCTTCGAGACGTTCGCGCGAGACGACGCGGCGGCCCGCGGAATCGGGTGCGGTTCCGAGGACGACTGCTTCGAGTGTATTGTAAGCGGCGCGGCCGTCGCCATTAGCGATTTGCGCGATGCGGTCGAGAACGTCGTCGGAAATTTCGACTTGCTGGTTGCCGAGCCCGCTCTCGTTGTCAACGAGCGCGCGATGCAGAAGATCGATGGTCTGCCCGGCGGAAAGCGCGTGGAGGATGTAAACCTTCATGCGCGAAAGCAGAGGCGCGATGATTTCGAACGAAGGATTTTCGGTGGTCGCGCCGATCAGCAGAATCGTGCCGGCTTCGACGTAGGGAAGGAAGGCGTCCTGCTGGGCTTTATTGAAGCGGTGGACTTCGTCGACGAAAACGACGGTGCGGCGGCCGTAATGGCGAGCGCCTTCGGCGGCGATCATCACTTGCTTGATTTCCTTGATGCCGGACATGACGGCGCTGAAGGGGACGAATTCGGAGCGCGTTTTTTTGGCAATGAGGCGCGCGAGCGTGGTTTTTCCGCAGCCGGGAGGTCCCCAGAAAAGCATCGAGACCATGTCGTCGCGCTCGATTTGCGTGCGCAGAGGTTTGCCGGGAGCGAGCAAATCGTCCTGGCCGAGAACTTCGTCAAGCGTGCGCGGACGCATGCGGTCGGCGAGAGGGCGCGAGCTTTGCGGGCCTTCGTTCTCGGGTCCTTCAGGTTCGATGGCGCGAAAAAGATTCATGGTGATGTGTCGCGAGTCATTGGATGCCGCGACGCTGCCGCGCGGCCTCGTACAGGATAAGCGATGCTGCGACGGCGGCGTTCAGCGAGTCTACCGGCTCCGCAAGTTGGATGCGAATGAGCGCGTCGGCGCTGCGTTCGATTTCGGGCGGGAGGCCGGCGCCTTCGTTGCCGATGAGAATCGCGACCGGCTGGCGAAAGTTGAATTCGCCCGGTTCGCGCGCGGCGGAATTGTTTGGCGAAGAGGCGGCGACGATTTGCAGGCCGGAGACGCGGAGTTGCGCGAGCGCGACGGGCGCGGCGAGTTCGCAGAGAGTCGGAAGACGCAAAGCGGAACCGGCGGAGGCTCGGAGGGATTTCGGGGAATAGGGATGTGCTGTGCCTTTTGCGGCGATGACTCCCGTGGCGCCGAGGGCTTCGGCGGAGCGGAGAATTGTGCCGACGTTGCCGGGATCTTGGACGCCGACGAGAACGACGATGAGAGGATCGAGGCCGCGCAGAAGATCGTCGAAGGCGAATTGCGGCGCGCGCAGAAGAGCGGCTATGCCTTGGGGAGTTTCCGTGCCGGCAACGGAGTCGAAAAGCTTGTCGGTGGTGCGGAGGACGAGTGTGGGGCGGTCGAGTTCGGCGAGAAGAGCCGCGAGGGATTTTTCGGCGGAGGCGCTGGCGAGGATGGCTTCAAGTTCGAGGCCGGAGCGAACGGCGTCGGAAACGAGGCGGATGCCTTCGAGGCCGATGCGTTCGTCCTCCGGGCGTGAAGAGTGGAGGACGGCGCGAAAAAGTTTGAGCCAGTGATTTTCGCGCGAAGTGATGGGCGCGCTTTGCGCGCCGCGCGAGGACGCGGATTTAGCTGATGAGGGGCGAGATTGTGGCGTCATCGAAGGGAGACTAGCAGAGAGGATGGCGCTTCGCCAAGCGCTGCGAAAAAAGGGGAGTTGGGGTTGATGTGGCGCTGTGAACAGCTATTTCCAGGTCCTAATTTGATTGCTGCTTGTTCAATCGATCTCTCCACCAAGCGCGCGGCGAGAGTTTCATTGGGACTGGCATAAATCTCAGTATCTGTTCGCGGCACCACCCTTGAAGGATATGAATGGGGCCGATAAGGCTGCGCTCGCTAAGGCCATCGAGCTGCAGATTGGCCCGCCGGACCCACGGGACCCGGCAATGTCGTCGGAGGATCAAGTAAGGCAGGCTGTTATGAACGCAAACATCAGAATGATTGGTCTGAATCAAGATGAAAAGAAGCCCTCTGAAGTAGTGGCGCAAGTGCGGAACTTTTGTAGTCCGACCGGGAATTGCACATTGTGGTTTTTTCGAAAGACTTCACATGGCTACGAGCTGCTGCTGGATGCAATTGGTCAGAGCTTCATCATACAAGGGACCGCCACAAATGGATTCAGCGATCTGGTGGTTAACATGCGCAGTTCTGCGACCGACCGGTGGCTGAAGGTCTACCGGTATGCGCGTGGGCGATATTGGCGCGTGGCCTGTTACGATGCACACTCGGCCCCGCTCGAGAATGGGGTTGTTCATCAGCCCAAAGAACCCCGGATTAGCCCCCTCAGCTTGCAATTAGAGGTAGTTGCGGTTTTCGTCGGCTAGGAGCATGCCGTCGGAGTGGCAGGTGGGGAAGACGCTGGTCTGCTTGAAGGGTATGGGCGGGCGGATGCCTCCGTATTCGCAGACGACGCAGAGGCGGCGTTCAGTGGGGCAATTGTTGTGAGAGCAATGGTAGAGCAACATGCGGCGTCCGCACTTAGGGCAATTCTGCTCTGGGAGCATGAGGTTCTATTCTCCGACATTGGCGCGAAAAGGCAAGTGATGTTCGAAGAATTCGCGACATTTGCGCAATGGAGAAGGCAACGCAGGGAAGAACGTCGAAGAAAGACCGCGTCTTCTGGCACAAAGAGTGCGGCACGCGGAGGCCTCTACATTTTGCGGAGGATGTGGTAGCTTTACCTTAAGGTTCAACATGAAGAGGAAGAGTATGACACTGGCACCGACGACTGCGAGGCAGTCTGCGTTCTTCTCTGGCCCAACGTTCGGCGCGTACCCGCATCTGAGAATGCTGGGTAGGCTAATTGCGGATCGGGTTCGCGCGCTGCGCGCTCGCGTTCATTCGAATAGGTCGTCGTAATTTCACCACACCACGATTTACCTTGACGTTTAGGTTACCTTCTGGTATACAGACCTCACCGGTTGGAAAGTCAGCCAGGCGATTCGCGTAAGAGAAGTGCATGGCCGCCAATTGGCGGCTTTTTTGCTTTTTGGGGCGTACGCAAAGTCTAATCGAGTAAATACGGAAAATTAGAACTTGCCGCAACTTACAGAAACAAAACGACGGAGGTCATTTCTAATCGAGTATTTTTGATGATTTTTATGACAAATTCCCAAATTCGGACCCCTCAACAAATTGGAGCTTGGCGGCGCGAGTACGCTTGCGCGGGTTTGGGCGGGTATGGTAGTTTGCAGCAGAATGCGGACGAGCGCGGCGCCGCACGAGTGACCCCATTGCCAGCCGAAGTCCTGAAAGTTTCAATCGAGGCACCTGAGCCCTACGCCGTCCATTACGCCGCGAGTCTGATTTTGCGCGGGCGCGTGGTGGGCATACCTACCGACACGTTTTACGGGCTTTCGGCCGATCCCTATAATTTGGCGTCGATTGAGCAGGTGTTTCGCGTGAAAGGGCGCGCGGAGACGAAAGCGTTGCCGATTTTGGTGAACTCGATTGAGCAGGCGGCGAAGCTGGCGCGGGATTTGCCGGAGAGTTTTCTGAAACTGGCGCAGAGATTCTGGCCGGGCGCGTTGACGATTGTGGTGGAGGCGACGCACGGATTGCCGTTGAAGGTGACCGGGAACAGCGGGCGCGTCGCATTGCGTTGGCCGAAGTCGGCCGTGGCGTGCGCGTTGATTGAAGCGGCGGGCGGCCCGATCACGGGCACGAGCGCGAACCTTTCGGGATTTCCGGCGTGCAGCGATGCGGGGTCGCTGCTAAAGCAGCTTGGCGACCGGTTGCCGCTGATTCTCGATGGCGGCGCGACGGGGGCGTCGCTAGCGTCGACGATTGTGGCGCTGCGCGGAGCGGATTGGTCGATCATTCGCGAAGGCGCTGTGCCCGAAGCCGAAATTCGCAAGGCGATCGAGGGATAGCTCAAAACTGACGATCGATTTGTTTCTTGGGTTGATTCGCAATGTACCAACGAGTGTTCTATTTTCAAGGCTTCTGGCAGACCTGATAGGCGCTAGTGTCGGAATTTGGGGCATTTTTTTCGCTACTCAGCAAACAACACAAATTGCGCGGCGGCACACGTGTGTTTCGCTGGACGGTCGTTGCACTCGGCGTTGTGCTGTTTGAATTATGGCAGCATGGTCGCTTGCCCTGGCTGATGGGGCTGTTCGGGCTTGTCTTCGCGGGATTTTTTCTGAGGGTGTCCGGATAACAGTTGAAGGTTGACGCGGCGGTTCGTTTTGCATCTTACGCGAACTTCTCCTCGAGAGTAACGGACTTTTTCGATCGACCTAGCACGGTAGCAAGCGTCCAAAGATTTTCGTGTCCCATGATCTTGCGGAAGTTTTTCTCCGTGATCAGAAACGCCCCAGCGACCCAGCGCATCACCATGTCTGCTTCGCGCCAGCGGCAGACGTTTCCGGTTCGTTTCCGCACGCCGGATTGCGGACTTTCGATGAGGTTGGTGGTCCCCAGGCAGCGATGCAAACTCGGTGGCAGGTCCAGCCGGTTGATCGTGAACGTTTCCTCCAGACCTTCGCGCATGCTCCGGGCTGCTTCCGGATATTCCCTCTCCAACCACTCCGCCATCTTTTCCATCTTGGCCATTCCTTCTTTGGCTTTCTGCAGTTTGTAGTCCGCCCGCATCAGCGAACGCACTTGGGCGTGCTGCTCGGTCGGCAACTGCTCCAGCACGTTGCGAATTTTGTGCGTGCGGCAACGTTGCACGGGCTGGTTGGAGCCGAATACTTCCGCAATCCCCGCACGCAGCGCTTTGGCCCCGTCGATCACGAACAGATAGCACTTCTCACTGCTCACTCCTTGCTCTCGCAAGTGCACCAGCAACGCTTTTACGGCCGCCGTGTTCTCCGTCGCCCCCATCTGGATCCCCAGGACATGTTTGCTGCCTTGCGCATCCACGCCCACCGCGCTGATCACGTGGTGCGTTCCGAACTGCATCCCATCGATGTAAATCACCAGCAACTCAGTTTCCTCCCATCTCCTGCCCAGCAGTTCTTCCAGCTGCGCCGTGCTCGCTTCGATCGCTTTTTCGCTGATCGAGGATTTCGATACCCCCACCGTTTCTGCCATCCTTGGCAATACCTCCCGGTACTGGCGTGTGGAAACTCCTCGCAGCAGCGCTGCAAACATCCGCGCACCCATCGCCGGATTCTTTTGCAGCGCTTGGTAGGCGGGCACTCCAACCTCGCCGCCGCGACCCTTTTCCCTGCGCCGCAGACGGGGCTTCCGTACACTCAACTGCCGTTCGGCAAGGCTCACCCGGCCCGCCTGACTCCCGTACCAGCGAACCTCACCGCTGCTGCGTCCTGGGGTTCGCGGCCCGGCAATCTGTTCCGCACTCAGTTGCAGGATCGTTTCGATGGTTTGTTGACTGACTTGTTCCACGACGGTGTCTAAGGTCAAGCGGGCTTGCTCCACCAACTCCACCAACGGCAAAAGTATCTGCCCATTGGCTCTACAAAAGGCAGCCAAGGTTCCCTCGGCTCCCTTTCCCTTGCCATCGATGACGTGATAGTTTCCTTTCACGGCGGTTCTCCTTTAAACAGGATTGGCGGGCTCGATTCTAACGAATCGAGCCTGAACCGCCGCATCAACCTTCAACTGTTATCCGGACACCCTCTTTTTTCTGCCTTCTCCAGACATCTCTTATTACTGTGGAATGGGCTATCAGAGCGTGCGCGGGCGGCGATCAAACGCAAGCGAAATTGACATCAGGAAGGGACCAGACGGGTAACAACTAGGGAGCCCGCACGATAGCGTGCTGGAGGAAGTCGAAGTCACCGCCGGGGGAGAGTTGAATGTTGGTGACGCGGCGGCTGTGGACGGAGATGTTGTCGTAATACCAGAGGTTGATGTACGGCTCGTCGGTGGCGATGAGCTGCTGAACTCGAGAGAGAATTTCCTTCCGTTTCGCGCGGTCCGTGGTGACGCGCGCCTCGTCGAGTAAAACGTCCAATTGCGGATTGCGGTAGTGGCCGCGATTCGCGCCCGCAGGCGGCATTTTTTTGCTGCTGAAAACATATTCGAAAATATCCGGATCGAGATTCGCGCCGAGCCAGCGCAGCGTGTAGAGCTGAAAGCTGCCGCGCGTTATGTCGGAGTAAAACGTGGCGAATTCGAGCGAGCGCAAATCGAGTTGCACACCGACGAGATGCCATTGGTCTTGCAAAGCGGCGGCGATAAGGCGCGTGGATTCGTCGGTGGAAGTTTTCAGTTCGAGATGGAAGCGAATGCCATCAGGGCCGCGAGGAAAACCTGCAGCGTCGAGAAGTGCATTGGCGCGGGCAGGATCGAAATCGTAATGGGCGACATGCGAGTCGTAAGCCCAGTGATTCGGAGGCAGAAGACTGTCGGCGGGTCGCGCGTAACCTCGTAAAAGATAAGTGATCAGGGATTGGCGATCAGTGGCGCAGGCGAGGGCTTGGCGAACTTCGCGATGCGCAAGAATGGGATCGTCAAAATTGAATGAAACGTAAGCGAGAGCCGTGCCGGGCGAGCGCGTGACTTGGAGATTGGGATCGCGAGCAAGCGCCGCGACTGTGTCCGGCGGGAGGGAATTCACTTCGATGTCGCCGGAGCCTTTGCGAAGTTCGAGTGCGCGCACAAGAGCGTCTGGGACAATCCGGAAACGAATGCGCTGGAGCGACGGCGCGCCGGCGAAATAATTCGGATTGCGATCAACAACGATTTGCTCGTCCGTCGTCATGCTGACGAAACGAAACGGGCCAGTGCCGATGGGATGCTGCGCGAAATCGGGGCCGGAATTTCGCGGGACGACGCCGACGGCCTGTCGCGTCAGGTTCAACGGAAACGAAGCGTAGGGGGCGCGAAGATGAAAGATGACCGTGTAAGCATCGGGCGCGGTGATGGAATCGACGAGCGCATAGGCGCCGCGCTTGGGCGTCTTGATTGCGCCGGAAATGATGGAGTCGAACGTGAATTTCACGTCGGCGGACGTGAGCGGCTGGCCGTTGGAGAATTTCACGTCGTGGCGGAGATGAAAAACGTAGGTTTGCGCGTCGGGCATTTCCCATTTTTCGGCGAGGTCGGGAGCGAGATCGAGATGATCGTCGCGTTGGAGGAGGCTGTCGAAAATGAGGAAGTCGAGATGCTCGGAAAAGGCGTCGGTGCCGATGCGCGGGTCGAGGTTGGTGGGCATGGATTCGAGGAGAAAGTTGAGGGTATTCGAATCAGTGGAGGGGCGGCGCGAGGAACAACCGAATATGAGGAGACAAAAAAATACCAGAACAATGGCAGCGAACTTTGAGGGCAATAATCCCTCGCAAAAATCAAGTGATCTGTCATTCCGAGCCTGCGCGCCGTGGCGGGCGAATGCGACCAGCATTCGGCGAGGAATCTGCTGTTGTCTTGTTGCAGAAGCAGAGCATGTTCCTCGCTCCGGACGGTCAACGTGGGCGGGCATAGGAGATTTTTCCCATGACGGCGGGATGGCGCGCGCCGGTAGCGCTGGGGAGATTGTTCGCGCGCTGATGCCAGGCTTCGGACGCGAGGACGGCGAAGGCGAAGGCTTCTTTGGCGTCGCCGGGAACGCCGAATTCGTCGGCGGAAATAATTTTCAGCGACGGCAACAACGCGACAAGATAAGCGACGAGCAAGGGATTGCGCGCGCCGCCACCGGAGATGATGAGGTCGTTCACGCGAGCGCGAGGGAAGACAAAA
Organism: Candidatus Acidiferrales bacterium; assembly: GCA_049678845.1. GTDB lineage: Bacteria > Acidobacteriota > Terriglobia > Acidiferrales > UBA7541 > DAHUXN01. The sequence goes on along the minus strand of JBAUEX010000261.1, from coordinate 7,381 downwards.
GTCCGGAAAGCGCGTGCGATGGAGACGGAGGTGAATGCTGTGACGGTGTGAATCAAATCGGCGGGGCGCACGCGGCGGCGCTTGGCTGCTGCGATGAGTCGCGTGGCATACGGCGCGCCGAATTCTTCGCGGCCGGCGGTTTTGGGAGGCGGCATGCGGAAGAAGAGATGCGCGAGCAACTCGTTTAGCAATTCTGGGAGAAGATGGCCGTGGCGGGCCAGTTGCGCGTCGCGGTCATAGCGAAGGCGGCCACGAGTGAACTGCGCGGCGAGCGCGTCAATGATCATGTTGCCGGGACCGGTATCGAAGGCGAAGACGTCTTTGGGTTGCGCGGCGGCGGGGATTACAGAGACATTCGCGATGCCGCCAATATTCAGCGCGACGCGGCCACGGCGAGAATCGCGATACAGAAGGTAGTCGACGAAAGGAACGAGCGGCGCGCCCTGGCCTCCGGCGGCGATGTCTGCGGGACGGAAATCAGCGACGGTGGTGATGCCGGTGCGTTCGGCGATGATGGCAGGCTCGGCGAGTTGAAGAGTGGAAGAGACGCGCGCGCCGAGAAACGGGCTGGGCGCACCTTGATGGTAGAGCGTCTGGCCATGCGAGCCGATCAGAGCTATGCGGCTGGGTGCGACGCGGAACTTGCGACAGGCACGCAGCACGGCGTCGGCAAATAATTCCCCGAGGCGAAAATTCAGCTGGCTGATTTCGCGCGTGGTGGTGGCGTCGCCATTCGCGAGGCGGAGAATAGCGTCGCGAACGGCCGGTGGGTAAGGGAATGCAGCGAAATTCACGAGGCGGGCGCGCTGAGCGGCATGTGAACCCCTGAGTGAATCGGTGACGCGCACAAGTGCGACGTCGATGCCGTCGGCGGAAGTGCCGGACATGAGGCCGAGCACGAGCATGCCGCGAGGCGCGCGACTCACGAGAGCTGCTTCTTGAGCGCGTCGAGGAGATTGAGCGCTTCGAGTGGTTTCAAATTATCGAGATCGGCGCGGCGAAGGGCGTCGAGTACTTCCTGATCGACCGCAGCGAACATCACGGGCTGGGGCGGAGGAGCGGCGCCGGGCGAAAGTTCCTCGGTGAGTTTGTGCTCGCTTTTTTCGTGCTCGGCGAGAACTTCGCGGGCGCGTTCGATGACGGGAGCGGGCAGGCCGGCGAGGCGTGCGACTTCGATGCCGTAGCTTTTGTCGGCGGTACCGGGCTCGACGCGGCGAAGAAAAATGATTTCGTTTCCCGCTTCGCGGACGGAGACGTGCACGTTTTTCACGCCGGGGAGCAGGCGCTCGAGTTCGGTGAGTTCGTGATAATGCGTGGCGAAAAGTGTGCGCGGGCGGGCATTTTCGTGGAGATATTCGACGACCGCCCAGGCAATGGAGAGGCCGTCAAATGTCGCCGTGCCGCGGCCCACTTCATCGAGCAAGACGAGGCTGGCAGCGGTGGCGGTGTTGAGGATGGCCGCGACTTCGCTCATTTCGACGAGAAAAGTGGAGCGACCGCGCGCGAGGTTATCGGAAGCGCCGATGCGCGTGAAGATGCGGTCAACAAGCGGCAGGCGCGCTTCGGCGGCGGGAACGAAGCAGCCGATTTGCGCCATGATGACGATCAGCGCAGCTTGGCGAAGGTACGTGGATTTGCCGCCCATGTTGGGGCCGGTGATGATGAGGATGGGCTGCGTGACGTCGTCGAGATAAAGATCGTTGGGCACGAAGCGTTCGCCGCGCGTTTCGAGGAGCGTTTCGATGACGGGATGGCGTCCGGCGGCGATGAGCAATTCGCCGCGGGCTTTCTGATGAGCGGAGTGATTGCCCGCGCTATGGATGGCACAGCCGGGTTCGGATTCCGTGAATGCTGCACGGGAATAATTGCGTTCGGCGGCGAGACGGGCGAAATTCGCGAGAACATCGAGCTGAGCGATGGCGGAGGATGTTTGGCGAAGACGCGAGGCCTGCGCGGCGATGGATTCGCGAAGCTCGCGATAGAGGCGGCGCTCGATTTCGAGAATGCGCTCGTCCGCGTCGAGGACTTTGCGCTCGTAATCTTTCAACTCGGGGGAAGTGAAACGCTCGGCGTTAACCAAAGTTTGCTTGCGTTGGTAATCGGGCGGCGCGAGATGGAGATTGGCCTTCGAGATTTCGATGTAATAGCCGAAGACGGAATTAAAGCGAATTTTGAGTGAGCCAATACTTGTGCGTTTGCGTTCGCGCTCTTCCATCGAGGCGATGATTTGCTTCGACGACTTGCTGAGAGTGCGAAGCTCGTCGAGTTCGGCGTTGTAACCGGCGCGAATGATGCCGGGCTCGGTGGGCTGGGCGGGAGGATCTTCGGTAATGGCATTGGAGATCGTGTCGCGAACATCGGCGAGCTCGTCGAGCTGCTCGTGAAGGGCAGCGAGGCGCGCGGACGCGAAGCGCGTGAGGAATCCGCGCAAAAGAGGTACTGCAACGAGGGAACGGCGGAGGGCTTGAAGGTCTCGCGGGTTAGCGGTGCCGAGAGTGACACGGCTGGTGAGACGTTCGAGGTCGAAAATCTGGTCGAGGTCGCGGCGAATTTCCTCGCGCACGACCGACGCGGATTTTAGCTCGCTGACAGCGTCAAGGCGCGCAGAGATTTCTTCGAGCGAGATGCAGGGCCGCAGAATCCAGGAGCGAAGAAGGCGCGCGCCCATGCCCGTGGCCGTCCCGTCAAGCGAGGCGAGAAGCGTGGCGGAATCATCGTCGCCGACTGTTGGCGAGATAAGTTCGAGATTGCGCACGGTGACGTGGTCGAGGACGAGCGCGTCCTGCTGCTCGTAGAAAACGATGCGATCGAGATGCTCGAGACCCCGGCCAGCGGGACGAAGCTGCATGGACGCGATACCGTTACTGGAATCGGTGGCGGAGATGGCGGATGTTTCGCGCAAATAGTGAAGGAGTCCTCCAGCAGCGGAAATCGCTTGGGCGTGGGCGGACAGGCCGAAGCCGTCAAGGGTCGCGACGCGGAATTGTTCAGTGAGGAGGCGCTCGGAGTAAGATGATTCGAAGACCCATTCGTCGAGGCGCGTTTCGGTGGCGCCAAGGCCGTCGAGTTCAGGAGCGGCGGCGCGGGGGAAAAGGGTGGTGGGCTGCGGCAAGAGAACTTCGCGGGGGCGCAGGATTTCGAGTTCGTCGCGGAGGCGGGTCTCGGCGGCGGGGCCGGTGAATTCGGTGGCGCGGAATTCTCCTGTGGAGAAATCGACGAAGGCGAGGCCGACGGCAAGGCTGCGGCCGTTGCTGTTGCGCGCGACGGCGGCGAGGTAATTGTTCTCGCGCGTTTCGAGGAGCGGCGAGCCGGTGGCGGTGCCGGGCGTGAGAACGCGAATGACTTCGCGGCGGACAAGTTTCTTGGTCCGCGATGGATCTTCCATCTGTTCGCAGATGGCGACTTTGTGGCCGGCGCGAATCAGGCGCGCGATGTAGTTTTCGGCGGCGTGATAGGGAACGCCGCACATCGGGACGGCCTGGCCCTTCTCGCGATTGCGCGAGGTGAGAGTGATTTGGAGTTCGCGCGAGGCAGTGACGGCGTCATCGAAGAAAAGCTCGTAAAAATCGCCGAGGCGGAAAAGCAGCAGGGCGTAGGGATGCTGCCGCTTGATGGCGTGATACTGCTGCATCAGGGGTGTGGTCGGTTCGGTCATGCGCGAGCCGTTTTTCGGGTCATCTTTCGGATCATTTTTAGAGTCATTCGCGGCTGGAAACGAAACGATTATCGCGGGTGACGAGGGGTTTGGCAACTGCGAGAGCAGGAGCGTGCCCATTACATTTTGCGAAGGGCCATCCAGCTTCCGCTAGGATATATGGGGAACGCTCGTGCAGAGCTTATATAGAGATGGATGCTCGAAGATGGTGGCGTTGATCAAAGCGGATACAGCGGCTTTCGCATCCACGAGCTCCTCGAATCTTGTTTCCGGCCCTCCGCTCCAAACGCGTTTCACATCCGCCGCAGCTTGTTTTTCTATGTCCCTTGAGTGCATCCGAGTCAACTCGTCTTTTAGATAATCGGTGATGGCTTCGAATTCTCCCCGGTCGAGCCACATTCCGTGGCATTTCGGACACCAATCGACGAGGATCGTCGATTTTCCGAAGATCGCGGAAATCATGTTGACGGTCTTACATTTAACGCATGGACGCTTAGTGGGAATCACGCTGATCTGGTCTAGGTTCTCGATCTCATCGTTCAGCCAGCGCAGCGATCCATCTTCAACCTTGTTTTTCAATTTTCGTAGCTCGTCTTTGATCAGCCAAATGCCTTTGCATTTCGGGCAGCCTTCAAATTGCATTGTGAAAGCTGTGTACTGATTCAAACTGTTTCCACAGGCGGGGCACTGATCCGACGTGTTTTTCTCGAGCGCTGCTCCTTTGATAGGCGGAACTTCTACGTGAAAATCCGTCTCGCTACTTTTTTTCTTGATGCGCTTATACCAAAAGGGAACGTGGACATTATTCACGAAGTCAGAAAACCCCTTGCCGCTTACGGGCATAATCTTTGCAAGTTCTTTGTCAATCAGGTTGAGTTCTCCACCATCGAGCCAAAATCCGCCGCAGTTCCGGCAAAGGTGCAGGAAGATGTCATCAGATTCCAGGAACTTGACTTTATCCAAAACAGAATCGTCGCATCGGGGACACTTCTTCAGATCTTTTCCGGACTCTTTTACCTTCTTCTCAGGCTCCTTGTCCTCCTCCGTCTCGCAGTATTCGATGCTGCCCTGAACCTGAAAGAGCATCTTATCCAACTCGCCAGCATCCAGCCAGAGACTGCCACACTTCTCGCACATATCGAAAGAAATGCGTTCCTTTTTCGTCACTACCTCGTTGTTTGTCATCTCTGTATCGCAGTTAAGACATTTCATGCGTGGTCTCCGGCAACGATTTGGATCAGATCCCCGGTTTCAGTTTTGATTTCGCACAAGAACGATACGTCGGCCTGCATTCTCGGGTCAAGCTCGCGCGGGACTCCTGTGCATGGGGTGAATACCGAGGTCTGGAGTGCTTTGCATGAAAAGGCCGCGGAGGCTAAAACGTGCCCGGGTATACTGTGGGCCGATGACGACAAAGAGGGAAGTGGAAATAAAGCTGAGGGTCGAGGATTTGGCGGGGCTGCTCGGGCGGCTGAGGGAGCTTGGCGCCAAATGTGAAGGTTCGGTACATGAGGAAAACACGCTGTACGACACGAGCACGCGGGACTTTCAGCGGATGCAAGCGATTTTGCGGATTCGTCGAGAAAGGGCGGCGCGGCTGCCGGGGAAAGCGCCAAGAAGGGGGAAGCGTACCAAGGGGGCCGGGGGTCTGATCACTTATAAGGAGATGGTAGGCGGAAAGCGCGGGGCGGCGAGCGGGAAATACAAAGTACGGGAGGAAATCGAGTACCGGGTGAAGAATGCGGCGAGGATCGAGAGGCTGTTTGCGAGACTGGGGCTGCGGCGTGGGTTTCGATATGAGAAGTACCGGACGACATACAAACTGGCGGAGTTTCCCGGGTTGGACGTGGATTTGGATGAGACGCCCATTGGCACGTTTCTGGAATTGGAAGGCGCAAAACGAGCGATTGACGCCGCAGCGCGGGCGCTCGGATACTCGGAAAAGGACTACATTGCCGTTTCGTATCTGGAGTTGTACATGGCGGAGTGCGAGCGACTGGGGAAAAAACCGGGGAACATGGTGTTCAAAATAGAAAATAATCGCTAGGTTGTGCAGTCTTCGCTTGACAAAGCTTGCAAGTGAATTTAACAAGGAATCGAGATGAAGCGCACCGAGTTGGAGCGTTCGTCCAATCAGGAGCCAGGGAGTCGATGCCTGCCTGAGCCAAGAAGGAAGGCTCGGGTGGGGGTCGCCAAGCGTGGCGTGTCCGGCGGATGGCCGGTGACGCGGCTTGAGGCCAAGGAGGCCGAAGCCGACCAGGGGTAGCTGAGCGGGAGTGATTTCCGCCCGTGGTCGGAAGCGAGTCCGGCCGCGGGTATTTTTTTGCCCGCGCGGCGGAAGAGGGAGTGAGCGATGCTGCACGCAACTGAACTGTTGGGATCTGAAGCCTATGACGCGCAGGGAAACTTCGTGGGGCGGGTGAAGGAGTTCTACCTCGAACCGGCGGAGCAAGGGAACCGTGTGAGCCGGGTGCTGCTGACGCGGGGGAAGTATCAGCCCCTGCTGGCGCGGCATGACCAGATTGGTTTCGTGGCGCCCGGGACGATGCGGCTGACGGTGGGAGAAAAGGACCTGGAACATTACCGGCCGAACGAGTCGTGGCTGGCGGTAGGGAAGGACCTGCTCGACCAGCAGATCATCGACACCCACGGGCGGAAGGTGGTACGGGTCAACGATGTGGACATGACCGAGCAACGGACGAATGGGAACGTCGAGCTGCGGATTACGCGCGTCGATGTGGGCCTGACGGGAGCGGTGGGACGATTGCTGCAGGGCGTCGCGTCAGCGGCGCTGATCCGGCGAATTCAGGAGAAGCTGCCGCCACGGATGATTCCGTGGGAGTTCGTGAACTTGATCGAGCCCGACCCCTTGCGGCGCGTGAAGTTGCGGCTGACGAGTTCGAAGCTGTCGCGGATGCACCCGGCCGACTTGGCCGAATTGATGGAGGAGCTGTCGCCGGACGAGAGAAGCTCAATTATCGCGACTCTGGATGAAACGTCGGCTGCGGAAGTGATTGCGGAATTGGATAAGAGGCTGAAGACGCAGTTGGTGGAAACCTTGGAACCGGGACGGGCGGCGGATATCTTGGAGGAAATGCCGCCGGACGAGGCGGCCGACGTGTTGGCGGATTTGCCGCCGGAGAGATCCCGCGAACTACTTGAGGAGATGCCGAAGCGGGAAGCGGAGGAAGTTAAGGGCCTGTTGCAATTCGAGGGGCATACGGCGGGCGGAATGATGACAACCGAAGTGGTGCAGGTGGGCGAAGACGCAACGCGCGGCGAAGTGGTGGATTACATACGGTTCCACGACGTGCCTCTGGATCAGCTCGACACGGTGATTTTGATCAACACGCACGCCGTTTTCGTGGGGACCGTCTCGGTGACAAGGCTGATGTTGGCGGAAAAGGACCAGCGCATGGCGGCGCTGGTGAGCGATCCCCTGGTATCGGTTGACCCGCAAACGGATGAAAAAGAAGTATTCGAGCTTTTCGATAAGTACAATCTGCGAAGTTTGACCGTGGTCAATACGGAGCAGCAACCGATAGGCGCGATTACAGTGGATGACATTGTGAGCCGGCTGCACGCGCAGTTGAAATAAATTCATGAAGTGGACGGACATCAGCGGACGATTGGAAGCCTGGCGCAGCCGGGGCGCGAACGTGCGCCGTCAGGGGCGGCATTGGCAGAAGAGGCTGGCGCTGTTCCTGGCGGTGGTTGGGCCGGGGC
>JBAUEX010000260.1:0-2615 GCA_049678845.1 Candidatus Acidiferrales bacterium | reverse complement strand
GCCCTCCTCCGCAGGAGGATTTTTTCATGGGCCACGCCATCGAACGCATTTTTCTGCCGGTGATGAAGATGCAGTACCCGGAGATCGTAGATGTCGCGATGCCCGCGGAGGGTATCTTCCAGAATTTAATGATCGTCGCGATACGAAAATCATACCCCGGCCATGCGCGAAAAACCATGAACGCAATCTGGTCGCTCGGACAGGCCATGTTCACTAAAGTAATTGTTGTCGTGGACCACGACGTTGACGTTCAGAATCCTCGGGAAGTTGTGTGGAAAACGCTATGCGCTATCGATCCCCAACGCGATATCGAATTCGTCCTCGGTCCCGTCGATACGCTGGAACACGCTTCCCGCCTGCAGGATTTCGGCTCGAAGATGGGCGTTGATGCCACGCGCAAATGGCAGTCGGAAGGATTCGCGCGTCCCTGGCCGGATGAAATTCGCATGGATGCCGCGACAAAATCGCGAGTAGACGCATTGTGGCAATCTTTGGGAATTGACGTTTCGCGTCCGCGGTAATAACAAATCCTGTCCAGTCGAACAGGGTTCACCTTTCGCACGCTCTTCGGGAATGATGGTGGACTTCCCCCTCGGCCTATTTTTTAATCTCAATGTGCTCACGATTACCAACTGCACACCAGATGAACGCGGTTGCTTGACACTTGAATCACTGGGGTGACATAAGGGTACAGCAGTACTGTAACGCAGCTTTTTCGATGAACCGCCAAGTTTCGACCGGGTGATCGAAAACGAGCGGAACAGCTTTCAGAGACAAACTGATTTTTCGTGGCTGTGCGGATGTGGGCCGAGGTTGTGCGCAAGGTAATCAGCGAACGAGGGGCGACACGATGTTCGGGATGGGGAAATCGAAATCTCTAATCGGTCTGGATATCGGGTCGAGCTCCGTCAAGGCGGTCGAACTCAAGAAGACCAAGCAGGGCTACGAGCTTGTCAGTTTCGGCATTGAGCCGTTGGCCCAGGATACGGTCGTCGACGGCGCGATCATGGATGCACCGGCGGTCGCCGAGCGCATCAGCTCAATCTTCGATTCCCAGAAAATCAAAATCAAGGACGTGGCCACGTCCGTTTCGGGGCATTCGGTAATCGTCAAGCGCGTTCCCATGCCCGTCATGGGTGAAGACGAGCTCTACGACAGAATCCAGGCCGAAGCCAGTCAGCACATTCCCTTCGATATCGCGGACGTGAACCTCAGCCATCAGCTTTTAGAAACTACCGATAGCCAGATGGACGTCCTGTTGGTTGCGGTGAAGAAGGACAAGATCCTGAACCACACCAACGTACTGGCTCAGGCCGGTAAGACTCCGGTGATTGTGGACATTGACGCATTCGCGCTGGAAAACTGCTTCGAAATCAATTACGACCCTGACCCGGCACAAGTGGTCGCGCTCCTCAATATCGGCGCCAGCGTCATGAACATCAACATCATCCGTGGTTGGACCCCATTGTTCACGCGCGACGTTTCGGTGGGCGGCAACCAGTACACGGATGCTCTGCAGAAAGAACTGGACCTTAATTACGAGGATGCGGAGCGCCTGAAAATGGGTGGAACGCTCCCGGGCGTTACCGACGAGCAGCGCTCTTCGATTTTGCGCTCTGTCTCCGACATCCTGATACTCGAAATTCAGAAGACCTTCGATTTCTTCCGTGCCACCGCCAGCGGCGAGAACATTCGCCGCATTGTTGTCGCCGGAGGAACGGCGCGCGTTCCCGGGCTGCTCGACTTGCTCCGGGAGGAGTTTGGAATGCCGGTGGAAGAGTTGTACCCGTTCCGGAAGATTGTCGTGAATCCCGGACGGCACGATGAAGAGAAAATTCGCGAAATGGCGCCGCGACTCGCGATTGCGGTTGGCCTGGCGCTAAGGAGCTTTGATACCCCATGATTCGGATCAACCTCCTCGGCCAAGAACGGCCGAAAACGAGCGGACCTTCGATTCCTCTCGAGTCGTCTCTGCGCCTGGTGTTGCTGGCGGCGGCGGTGGTGTTGGCCTTGGTCGTGCTTTTCGTGATGTACAACCAGAAGTCCAACGAACTCGCGGCGATTGATACGCACATTGCCAGCCTGCAGGCGGAACGTACACGCTTGCAACAGACCAAGGCTGAGGTGCAGCAGTTCGAGCAGCAAAAGGCCGTTCTGCAGCAGCGCATCAACGTGATCGAAACTCTGCAGGCCAACCGTTCCGGCGGACAGCAGTTGTTGCAGATGGTCGCCAATACCGTGGGGCGTTCTGATTCGTTATGGCTTACATCACTCGAACGCAAGGGTGACACGCTCAACATAACCGGGGAAGCCGCGTCGATCAACGCGATCGCGAACTTCATTACTCAAATGAAACGCTCCGGGTATTTCGACAAGATCGAAATTCAGTCTGCCGTTGAGAACGACATCGTAAAAGGCGCGCAGACGTATGGATTCACGATGTCGGCACAAGTCGGCCAGTCCAAGCCAGCGGGTGGGATGACGCCCACAGCGCCGGTCCGGCCGGGAAAGAGCTAGGGAGGAGAGATGGCAACCTCGTTTCGTGAAATGTCATGGCCCGTTCAGGCACTGGCGTTTCTATTACTAGCCGTTGTGTTGGTGGTCGGTGGCCTCTA
>JBAUEX010000259.1:0-5977 GCA_049678845.1 Candidatus Acidiferrales bacterium | reverse complement strand
GGCTTGAGCCGCAGCTTCCAAAGGCAAAATCCGCATGAAGCGAAATGACTCTGCTGCCGGGCGATAGAATCGCGAATCTCTGCATCAGCAAGAGGGTGGCCGCCATTAATATAACGCATCACGTCAGGATCGGTGAAAATCGGGCGCGCATTTTCAAGATCGGCGTCGCTCCACGGACTGAGCCAGAGCCGCGCGGTTTCAAGATGCAAAGAGTTTTCCGGGGACATGCTTAGCCCTTCAAATCGACAACGGTGATGGCCGTGCCGCCGCGATCTTCCGCTTCGGCGTAAAACTTGCCAACGAGCGGATGCGCGGAGAGAAATTCGGCGAGGCCGCGGCGAAGCGCGCCCGTGCCGTGGCCGTGAATGATGCGGACGCTCGGCAGGTTTTCGAGCGCGGCGGCGTCGAGGAATTTATCGACGCGGCGCGAGGCTTCCTCGACGGTGCTGCCGATGACGTTGATTTCGAGCGCGGATGGCTCGTCGGCGCGCGTGGAATGCACGGTAATGTGACGCTGCGGCGCGGCGCTGCCCGATTTGCCTGCCAATTTGCCTCCCGGAGACCCGCTTGCTTCCGATTCAATTCCGAGAATATCCGCGAGCGGGATTTTCATGCGCATGGGGCCGGCTTGAATTTCGGCGAAGCTCAGGTCGTGACGACGCAGAATCACAGGCTCTTTCATTCCGCGGACGCGGATGCGGATGCCTTCGGCGAGGCGTTCGGGCGCGATGGGCTTGGGGACTTCGAACATCGCGCCGAGGTCGGCCTGCGAGGAGGACAAAGTGTCGAGCACGGCGGCGTCGGCTTCGCTGCGCGCGTCGGACTCAATTTTCGACATGCGGCGCGCGCCGAATTTTTCCGCTTGCGCGCGGAATTTGCGGTCTGTGATTTCGGCGGTGAGACGCGCGACTTCGGTTTCGAGTTTTTTTGTCGTCGCGGCGAATTGTTTTTCGAGCTCGCTGATGCGTTTGCGCTGGCGTTCGACCCAGTCAGTTTGCAGGGCGCGGCGTTCGGCTTCGAGCTGACGCAATTCGTCTGTTGCCTGGCGCTGGATCTGCTCCATTTCGTCGCGGCTACGATGGAGATACGCGATCAGTTCGCGCGCTTCGCGCGTCTCGGGCGAAAGACCCGCCTTCGCGTGTTCAATTACGCGTTCAGGCAAGCCCAGGCGGCGCGCGATCTGTATGCCGCTGGAAACGCCGGGCACGCCGGTGAACAGTCGATAGGTAGGGCGCAGATTTTCCTCGTCGAATTCGACGGCGGCGTTGACGATGCCGGGAGTCGTCGAGGCGTAGGATTTCAGCCGGTCATGATGCGTGGTGGCCAGCGTCAGCGAACGGCGCGCGCGAAATTCCTCGAGGAGCGCGACAGCAATCGCCGCGCCTTCCTCTGGCGCCGTGCCAGTGCCCATTTCGTCGACCAGGACGAGGGTGCGATCGGTGGCGCGTTCGAGCATGGATTTCAGATTCAGCATGTGCGCGGAAAACGTGGAAAGATCCGCGCTGATGGATTGCTCGTCGCCAATGTCGGCGAGAACGCAATCGAAAAGGGGCAACTCGGCGCGCTGCGCGGGAACGGGAATCCCAGACTGCGCGGCGAGAGCGGCGAGGCCGACATTTTTGAGCGCGACCGTTTTGCCGCCCGTGTTGGGACCGCTGATGACCATGACCGTTTCGCTGCCGCCGAGTTCGAGCGACATGGGCACGACGGCACGGTCTTTGCGGCGAAGACTGTCTTCCAGCACGGGATTGCGGACAGCATCAAGGCGCAAGCGATTGCCTTCGGAAAATTCGGGAATGGTGGCGTCGAATTCGCGCGCGTAGCGGCCACGAGTAAAGACGGAATCGAGATCTGCAATTGTGGCTGCGGCAAATTCGAGCGGGCCGCGATCGGCGCGCAGGCGTTCGGTGAATTCGAAAAGGATGCGCGCGATTTCCGCCTCTTCGTCTTCGGCGAGCTGGACGAGGCGGTTATTCAACTCGATGGTTTCGAGCGGTTCGACGAAAAGCGTTTGCCCCGTAGCGCTGGCTCCGTGGACGACTCCGGGAATCGCACGACGGTCGGCGGAGCGCACGGGAATGACGAAGCGATCGTTGCGCAGCGTGACGTAATCTTCGCGCGAATCGTTTTCGCGCGCGCGCATGATTTTCTCGAGCGAACGCTGAATGCTTTCGCGCGATTGCGCAATCGTCGCGCGAATGCGTTTGAGCGCGGGCGATGCGTGATCGCTGATTTCACCGTTGGGCAAAATGGCGCGACGAATTTCCGCGGCGAGAGAACGGAAGTCGGCGAGCGATGCGGCGCGTTCGGCTAAGCGCGGATATTTTGCCGCCGCTTCCCCACGAAGCGTTTGCTTCAGGCTGGTGGACGTATCCATCAGCGACGCCGCGTCCAGAATTTCGGCGGCAGAGAGAGACGATGCTGGCATGGCGAGGCGCACGAGCCAGTCGGCGGGATCGGCCAGGCCGCCGAAGCCGAGGTCCACGCCCGAGCGGAGATACGCGATGGCCTCGCGGATCAGATCGAATGCCGTGCGCAGCGCATCGGCGTCCGTGCTCGGAGCGAGCGCGTCAATCGCGCGATGGCCCGGCGCGCACGTCGAGTAGCGCGCGACGATTTCGCGAAGGCGGCCAAATTCGAGGAGTTCTTCGGCGGAGCGGCTCACCAGTTCAAAATGCGGGAACGGGCGCGTAGTGTCAAGCTGATCGAAAAAGGAAAGACGAAATTCGAAAAGCGAAGCTCGAAAATCGGGAGGAGCGCGATGCCATGTTTAGGAAACGGTTTTGACGTTGCGAGTGAGTTTCGAAGCGAGGTAGTCAGCGGCTCGGACGGGCTCGTGAACGAAGTGAATGAGGCGCTCGGCGGATTCGCCCCATTTGGAGGCGTGGCCGATCTCGACTTCGCGGACGCGTTCGATGATGGGCTGCCAGAAGTCGCCGAGGGCCACGAAGGGCTTGTCGCGCATCACGCGTTTGTTGATCATTTCCCACACGACCGCGAGTTCGACAAGCGTCCCGGTGCCGCCGGGGCACGCGACGTATCCAGAGCCGATGCTCACGAGCTCGAAGAGGCGCTCCTGCCACGTGGCGACGCGCGCTTCTTCATCCACCCAGCGATTCGCACGCGCGCGGAAGAATTCGGCGGTGACCGCGAGCGTGCTCCCGCCTGCTTCCTTCGCGCCGCGTGACACCGCTTCCATCACGCCTCCGTAGCCGCCGCTGCAAACGACGAATCCCTGGGCGGCCAGTGCGGCACCCAAGCTCTGCGCCAGCGCGTAATGCGAGTCGCCTTCGCGGGGACGCGAGCTGCCGAAGACGGTGATGATCTTGCGGGGGTCTTCCTTAGGCCGCGCCTGTGGCTTGCGATCTTCCCCGGCGGCGCTCATTTGTTTTTCTTTTTAGACTTTTTTGCGGCGGGCGCTTTCGCGGGTTTCTTCGAGGTTGTCCCGAGCTCCTCGACCATCGCTTGGGCGATGGTGTCGAGAACGTGCGTGGCATCGCGTCCCGTGCCGCCATTGTGATTGTCGAACATCGAAAAAATCAGATGCTCGCCGTGAAGGGTGGTCGCGAAACCTGAGATGGCCTGCGTGTGTTCCACGGAACCTGTCTTCGCTTCAATGCGGCCTTCGGCGGAAGTGCCCTTCATGCGATTGTCGAGCGTGCCGTCAATACCGGCGACGGGCAGCGTTGTGGCGTACGCATCGCCCCAGGGTTGACGCTGGCCATATTCCAGGAGCGAGACCACGGCGCGCGGAGTGACAAGATTTTGGCGCGAAAGGCCGGAGCCGTCGTTGACGAGCACATCGCCGAGGGATATGCCGATGGAGGTAAGAAACTGCTGCTCGATTTTCAACCCGGCAGACAGCGAACCCACTCCACTTTTTTCTTTCGCAACAGTTCGCAGCAAGATTTCGGCGTGGAGATTCTCGCTGACTTTGTTGAGCACGCGCACGATCTCGATGAGCGGCGGCGACTGGCGCTCGGCCAGGACCTGCGTGTTCGTCTCCGGGGCGGGAGTTTGCGGTAATGCCTGGGGTGGATCGAATGTCATGCCGTCCGAAGGCGGAGGAGCGTGCAGCGCGCGCGCGTCGCCCGTCACGCGAATGCCGCGCGCGAGAAGCATTTGCTTCAGCACATGAGCAGTGTAATCGGGCGGCTCGGGCATAGCCATCGCCAAATCGATGGGCGCATGGCCGAGCGGGATGGCGCCGCGCACCAGGAATGGCTTGGGTCCCGGATTTTCGACGGTACGGAAATCCGGTTGCGATTCGGCAGCTCCGGTGGTGACGCTGTAGGCATACACGTCGTAGCCGGGCCATGGCTCGACAACGACCCACGCGGGCGCGCCCACGTGATCGCCGGGCGTGACTTTGACATCGAGCCCGTTGTCGTCGAAGCAAATCGCGCTGACCGCGGCGCCGTAATCAAACGGCATATCGCCGACGGCCCAACCCTCAGGAAATGGCTCGTAAGGGAAATAGCTGTCGTCCGCGATGATGTCGCCGTCGATTTCCTTCACGCCCTTGGCGACAATGGCGTCAACCAGTTCACCGAGCGGTTTATCTGACGGGCCGTCGATGGGATTCTTCGCGTCGTAAGGAATGCGACGATTGGAAAAATCAGGGTCGCCGCGGCCGACGAGAGTCAGGTCGCCGCGCAGACGGCCCGCGGCATCAAGAATGCCGTGCGTTTCGATCGTCGTCCGGAAGCGATAGTCCGTGCCGAGCATGGCCATGGCGAGCGTGGTGGTAAAGAGCTTGGTGTTCGAGGCGGGCGTGAAATAACGGTCGGCGTTCAGGTCGTAGAGCGTTTTGCCGGTGGCCGCGTCCACGATCAGGACTCCGACAAAAGATTTCTGCACCACCGGAATCGCCAGAGCAGATTCAACGCGTTGCTGGAATCGCGCGACGTCGGCGGGAACGCGCGCGGCGGACTTCTTGGGCGGATGCGCGAAAACATACGGCGAACCGAGAAGCGCTGTAATGACGAGCGTACCGATCACCACGGATTTCACCGCGAAGTTCTTCACGAACTTCATGGCGAATTTCGTGTCAACGTTCGCGAACTGATGCGGGCGCACGGCATCTCCCTTGCGAATATTTCGCGGCCCAGAAATTCAGCCGCGCGATTATATGCCAGTTTATTGGGAGCAGCAGCGCAGAGTTAACAACCGATTCACGACGTCGCAAACAGCACAGAGCCTCACGGCTCTGCCACATCGCGATTTGTTGAACCGAACCGGGGAAACGACTAAGATGAAGGTGATTTCAGGAGGTTGTTCGATGAGAAAAGTGTTTTCGCTTCTGGTAACGATGGCGTTGGCGGGAATACCGACTTTACTTGCCCCTCCGACGGCGCGTGCCGCCGATCGGGACAGCAAGGCCAATAAGCGCCTGGAGAATTCCGGCGAAGTGATCAAGGAGATTCTCGACATACCCGACGACATTCCGGCGGATCTGCTCGACAAGGCCGAATGCGTGATTGTGATTCCTTCGGTGATCAAAGTAGCGTTCGGCATCAGCGGCAGCTACGGGGCCGGCGCTATGACGTGCCGCAGCGGCGAGGACTTCACAGGACCGTGGGGCGCGCCGACGATGATGCGTCTGGAAGGCGGAGGTTTTGGATTTCAACTCGGCGGGCAAGCAACCGATTTCGTGTTGCTGGTGATGAACAAGCGCGGCGCCAGCGCGATCCTCAGCAGCAAAGTGAAACTCGGCGCGGATGCCTCGGCGGCCGCGGGTCCCAAGGGCCGCAATGCCGCGGCGGATACGGATGTCACGATGCGCGCGGAGATTCTGACGTACTCGCGCGCGCGCGGACTCTTCGCAGGCATCTCTCTGCAAGGGTCGACGCTACGTCCGGACAATGAAGCGAATCAGAACGTCTACGGGCGAAAGATCGAGGCGAAGGACATCGTACTGAAACACGCGGTGGGAGTTCCTGGCTCGGCGCGTGTGCTCATCGATACACTGGAGAAG
>JBAUEX010000258.1:0-22346 GCA_049678845.1 Candidatus Acidiferrales bacterium | reverse complement strand
AGTGCGCCGGGATAAACCGGCGTGGAGGAGAGGATGAAAGAGCCTTACGGTGAAGGCGTAGCGAGCCACACCGACCCCGAGTCATGCGTGGTCAGTCGTAAGGCTGGGCGCGAAGCGTTGACAGGGGCACATGCAGGGAGGGTATCGAGCCGCGAAATGCCTGGGAATCAGGATGCCGACCTTGTTTATTCATGGGGAAGGCAACACCGGTGGGCGCGATATCGCGAGCACCTACTGGACCTGCGAGGTCAAAGACCCCTGACATGCATGGAACCTCCACGCGCGAGAACCGGGAGGCCCTGCCAGCGCCCGAAGTTGTGAGCGGGCCGGTCGAGGAAGGTGATGAGCCACAATCTCGGCATGAACGTTGGTAGGGAGTCGGACGGTTGTGTAGTACCTGCGAAGTGCCCGAACAAAGGTGGAAGTATTTCACCGGCGGAGGGCATGGAGGGAAGACGACCGACCAAGGAGAACACGGGGCAGACGACCGCGTCCCAGATACAAAGCTGGGAGAACGCGTCAGCCGGGCTGCGCCGTGTGCGCGGAGCCGCAGATCGGATACCTTCATCCGTATCCTCAATTTGCGCTTCGACGTCACGCCTCTGCGGTAAGAGCCGGATGCGCTAGCAAGCGCCCGTCCGGATCCGTGCGGGGGGCGCCGGGCAACCGGCGTCCCTACCGCGACTTGATAGGCGAGGGTCGAAAGTCGAGACTCGAAATTCGAAACTCGGAACTCGAAAAGCCAAGAACGAAGACGACGTAAGGGACCGGAGAACGAATGACGATCGAGAGGTTGGAACCGAAGGCTGATAATTCCTGCTTTGGCTGCGGGGCGGCCAATGCAAACGGGATGAAGCTGGTGTTTGAGCAGGATCATGAGCGGCGGAAAATCATCGGGCGCTTCCGCCTTGGCGGGCAATACCAAGGCGGCGGGGGGATGATGCACGGCGGCATCATTGCGCTGCTGCTCGATGAAGCCATGGGGAAGTTGAACCGGTTCCATGACGTGCGCGCGGTGACGGCGGAGCTATCGGTGGAATATTTGCGGCCGGTGCCTGTCGACGAGGAAATTACCGTGGAAGCGGAAGAAGTGTTGCGCGATGGCAGGAATCTGACGCATCGCGGGGAGATTCGGAACGCCGCGGGGAAAGTGCTCGCGCGCGGGAAGGGCAGGTTTGTAGTAGTGGGCGAGAGAGCGGCAAAGGAAATCGTGGCTGGGAGGGTTCGGGAGTGATTGAGGATCAAAGTACATTCGACGAGATCGCGTCTGTTGTTGCCGACGGCGGACAAGCGCCGGCAATTGCGAAACGAATCGCGCAGATCATTCGCCAGTCCCGCGCATATGGCTCGGTGAGTATCTATGCGGTCACCGAAACGGAAATCGTCGCGCTGGGTTGGACAGGGACGGAGGAGCCGGCGCACATGAGGTTTGCGGTGACGAAGGGCCTGACCGGAGTGGTCGTAAAGCAACGCGCGCCGCTGGTGATTGGAAACGTGAGCAAGGAGCCGCGTTATTTGGTGGCGTACACGAAGATGCGGTCGGAGATGATTGTGCCGGCGGTGGGTGTGGGAGGAATGGTCGTCGGGACGATCAACATCGACAGCGAGAGGGAAAACGCGTTCAGCGAGAAGGACGTGCGATTCGTCGAACAGTGCGCGCAGAAAATGGAGCCCCTATTTCGGATGCCCGGAATTGCGTAGTTGCGCGCGGCGGTAGTTGACATGCGGGAAAAAGATACGCACGAGAGACAGAGTTCATCTAACGAGAAGGAAGGGGAATGGTGATGGAAAACGGAAACGAGAAAAAAGGGCACGCGAATTTGTGGAGAGTGAAGGTCGGACTGGCGGAGATGCTGAAGGGCGGCGTCATCATGGACGTGACGACCGCGGAGCAGGCAAAAATCGCCGAAGACGCTGGAGCGTGCGCGGTGATGGCGCTCGAACGCGTGCCGTCGGATATTCGCAAGGACGGAGGCGTGGCGCGCATGGCGTCGCCGCGAATCATCCGCGAAATCATGGCCACGGTGACGATTCCCGTGATGGCGAAAGTGCGCATCGGGCATTTCGCCGAGGCGCAAGTGCTCGAAGCGCTCGAAGTGGACTACATCGACGAGAGCGAAGTGCTGACGCCCGCGGACGAGGAAAATCACGTGTGGAAGCACGCGTTCAAAGTGCCGTTCGTCTGCGGCGCGCGGAACCTGGGCGAGGCGCTGCGGCGCATCGGCGAAGGCGCGGCGATGATTCGCACGAAGGGCGAGGCCGGCTCGGGGAATATTGTGGAAGCGGTACGCCACATGCGGACGATTGTCGGCCAGATGAAGAAGCTGACGACGCTCGGCGAAGAGGAACTCATGCATCAGGCGAAGGAGTTGGGCGCGCCGCTCGATTTGGTTCAGCAGGTGGCGAAAACAGGCAAACTGCCGACGCCGAATTTTTCGGCTGGTGGAATCGCGACTCCCGCAGATGCGGCGCTGATGATGCAATTGGGTGCGGAGGCGGTGTTTGTCGGCTCGGGGATTTTCAAATCGAGCGATCCTGCGAAACGCGCGAAGGCGATTGTGTACGCGACGACGAATTATCAGGACGCGAAGAAAGTGCTCGAAGCGTCGGATGAATTGGGCGAAGCGATGAAGGGGCTCGATGTGCGGCAGATGGATGAGAAGGATTTGATGCAGACGCGCGGATGGTGAAAAACCACTCGATCGTGACGAGTGGCGAGTGGAAGTCGAGAACAAAACCCATGGCGCATTTGTTTGAGCCGTTGACGATTCGAGGGGTGACGCTGCGGAACCGCATTGCGGTTTCGCCGATGTGCCAGTATTCGTGCGCCGAGGGCTTGGCGAACGACTGGCATTTCGTTCACCTGGGAAGCCGCGCAGTGGGCGGAGCGGCGATGGTGTTTTGCGAAGCGACGGCGGTGACGCCCGAGGCGCGGATCAGCCCGGAGGATTTGGGAATCTGGAGCGACCGCCATGTGGAAGCGTTGGCGCGAATTGTGCACTTCATTCACGAACAGGGAAGTCTCGCGGGAATTCAGCTTGCGCATGCGGGGCGCAAGGCAAGCACGTACAAGACTTGGGCGGACGCGCACGGACAGGTGCCGGAGAGCGAGGGCGGCTGGAACGACGTGGTCGCGCCCAGCGCGATTAGATTTCAGGACGATTATCCGCAACCGCGCGAAATGACGCGCGAAGAAATTGGCGGCGTGACGAAAGCGTTTGCGTCGGCGGCACGGCGCGCGCTCGGCGCGGGATTCGACGTGGTGGAAATTCACGCGGCGCACGGATACTTGATCGATGAATTTCTTTCGCCGCTCAGCAATTTTCGCCGCGACGAATATGGCGGCGCGTTTGAGAATCGCACGCGGTTCGCGCGCGAAGTCGTCGAAGCGATACGCGCGGAGTGGCCGGAAAAGCAGCCGCTCTTCATGCGCATTTCGGCGACGGATTGGAAGGACGGCGGTTGGGACATTGAGCAATCGGTGGAGTTGGCGCGGGCGGTGAAAGCGCTCGGCGTGGATTTGATGGATTGCTCGTCGGGCGGTGTTGTGCCGGGCGTGAAGATTCCCGTGGGCGCGGGATACCAGACGCAGTTTGCGGAGCGGATCCGTCGCGATGCCGAGATTTTGACGGGCAGCGTGGGGATGATTACCGAGCCGGTGCAGGCCGACCATATGATTCGCAGCGGACAGGCGGACATTGTGCTACTCGCGCGCGAAATGCTGCGCAATCCGTATTGGCCGTTGCGCGCGGCGCGCGAGTTGGGCCAGCCTGCCAGTTGGCCGCCGCAATATTTGCGAGCCGCTCCGGAGAAGTCGCCGATGCGCGAGCCGGTGAAGCATGAAACTGAGGAGAAGCGTGCGGTCGCAGAGGCGGCGCAGCGTTAGATCAAAAAGCGAGAAGCGAAACTCGAAAAGCCCCACCCTTCACGGAAGGCGTTCAGTGCGAGCAGGATGGGGCACCCGGAAAATCGAAAGCGAAAAGTGCGAAATGAAGATTGGGATACTGGCGATACAGGGGGATTTTGAGGCGCATGCGCGCGTGCTCGAAAAATTGGGCGTGGAATATGCGTACGTGCGGACGCCGGAAGATTTGACGGGAATCGACGGGCTGATTTTGCCGGGCGGCGAAAGCACGACGCACATGAAGATGCTGACAGAGAACGGACTCGATAATGCGATTCGAAAGATGGCGGCGAACGGCGGCGCGTTTTTCGGGACTTGCGCGGGCGCGATTCTGCTGGCACGCGAAGTGAAGGCGCCGGAGCAGGCGTCTCTGGGATTGATGGATATTACGGTGGTGCGAAACGCGTATGGGAGGCAGCTTGCGAGCGACGTGTTTTTGCTGCCGACGAAATTGAGCGAGCATCCGCTCGAAATGGTATTCATTCGCGCGCCGATTATCGAGGCGGTGGGCAAGAACGTCGAAGTGCTTGCGGAGCGCGATGGAAAGCCGGTGCTCGTTCAACAGGGGCGCATGATTGCGGCGACATTCCATCCTGAGCTCACGGGCGACACGAAAATCCATGAGCGGTTCGTGAGAGCAAGCTCACAGTCGAGAGCCGGAAGTGAGACAAATGGAGAAAAACGGGGGCCGGCGATGCGAAAAGCATAAAACAGGGAAAATCAGACGTTTTACCGCGGAACGCCGAGGACGCGGGGGCGCCAGGGCTGTCACTGAGAAGCGGGACACAGGCCATCTGAAGACTGCGAAGGAGGGAGACGCGAATGCTGTTCACGCCTTACATTGTACACGGGTACTTCATACTGCCGTTTCTTTGCTTCGTGATTTCCGCGAAGTGGACGCGGGAGCTGGGCTACGGATTGCTCTGGCAACTGGTCGCCGCGATCTGCGGATTCGTGCTGGGGCCGATCATGTTGCTGCTGCTTTACCTTCGCGGCGCCTGGTTGTCGCGCAAAAGTCCTAAACCGGTCGCATTTATCTGAGCCATGGGCGCGCCTCCGCAAGAGCCGCAGCGAACGAAGGTGCTGTTTGTCTGCGTCGGCAATTCCTGCCGCAGTCAATTGGCGGAAGCGATCGCGCGTGATCACGCCTCTGATGTGATAGAGGCAGAAAGCGCGGGAACCTCGCCATTTGGATCCGTGGCGGCGCCGACGCTCGCTGTGTTGCAGGAAAATGGGATTCGCGCGGAAGGGCATTATTCGAAGGGCATCGACGAGGTCATTGAGTTTTTCGAGCCGGAGATTGTGGTGAATATGTCGGGACGCACGATGGACGGAATGTTCCCGAGCGCGATTGTGATGGAGTGGGATATTGACGACCCGTTTGGGAGCGATCCTGAAACTTACCGGCGAATTTACGGTCAGATTGAGAAACGCGTGAACAATCTCGTGGCCGAGTTGCGCAAAAAGGCAAAAAAGTGAGGCGGGAAAAAACCAGCGTCTCGCAGGAGGATTATTTAAAGGCCATCTGGGAGATTGTCCTGGAGGAACAAGTGCCGATCAGCGCGCGGCTGGCGGAGGATTTGGGCGTGACGCCGCCCGCGGTGACCGCGGCGCTGAAGCGGATGATGCAGGGCGGGTTTCTCCGCGTCGCGCGAAGCGGGCGAATCGAACTGACCGCCAAGGGAAGAAAAATCGCGCAGCACTTGGTGTTGCGGCACCGATTGTCGGAGAAATTGCTGACAGAGGTGATCGGTCTTGATTGGGAGAGAGCACACGAAGAGGCGGAGCGCCTGGAACACGGCGTGTCTCCGGAGGTGGTCGCGCTGCTGCTGAAACGATTTGGACGCGAAAGCCGGTGCCCGCATGGCGTGCCGTTGTTTGGCGGAATGTCCAAATTACGGCGGCGATATGGCGCGATGCAACTCGCGGAAGCTCCGGCGGGGCGAAAGTACGAAGTGCTGCGCGTGTACGAAAAAGAGCCGGAGTTTTTGGCGTTTCTTGCAGGGCTAAAACTTTTACCGGGTGCGCACGTGCGCGTGCTGAAACGCGAGTACGATGAGACGATGACCGTGACGGTGAGATCGTCCGCGCGGAAACTTTATCTGGGAAAATCGGCGACGAGTCGGATTTGGGTGAGGGGTAGTCGACAGCCGACGGTTGACAGTCGATAGTTGAAGGTTACCGAAGATCGATCTTCCATTTGACCGAAAAATAGTTGCTGCGCGCGCTGAAGGGCGAGACTAGTATCGATCCTCATGGCATTTCACTCCGGATTCATTGCGATTCTTGGGCGGCCGAACGCGGGGAAATCCACGCTTGTAAATAAATTGGTGGGACGCAAGGTGGCGATTGTTTCGCCGCGACCGCAGACGACGCGCAATCGCATTCAAGGAATGCTGAATCGCGAAAATGGCCAAGTGGTGTTGATCGACACGCCGGGTATCCATCGCGCGACGACGGCGCTGAACCGGCAGATGATGCAGGAAGTGACGCAAGCGGTCGATGGCGTGGACATCGTATCGCTGATCGTGGACGCGACGGAAGATTTTCAGGCGGCGGACCGGCACTCGGTCGAATGGGTGAAGCGGTTTTCCGGGCCCGCGTATTTGTTGCTGAATAAAGTGGACCGTTCCCGCAAGGACCGTCTGCTGCCTTTGATCGACCGCTGGAGAGGCGAGCACGATTTCGAGGAAATCTTTCCTATCTCCGCGCTCACGGGCGAAGGCACTGTAGATTTGGTCGAGAGCTGGATAGCGCGTCTGCCGGAGCATCCCGCGTATTTTCCCGAGGATCAGTACACGGACCAGCCGGAGAGGTTTCTGGCGGCGGAGATTGTTCGCGAAAAAGCGATTTTGCTGACGCGCGAGGAATTGCCGCATGCCGTTGCGGTGTTGGTGGACGATTTCGAGGAAGGCGAGAAGCTGCTGAAGATTCGCGCGACAATTTACGTGGAGCGAGAAGGCCAGAAGGGAATTCTGATCGGGCGCGGCGGGTCGATGATGAAGGAAATCGGGACGGCGGCGCGCAAGGAGCTCGAAGAATTGCTGGGCGTGAAGATTTTCCTCGAATTGTTCGTCAAGGTGCAGGCGAACTGGCGGGGGAATCGCGCCATGGTCAAGCAACTCGATTGGCACCGCCAACTCGAGCAGATGAGCGAAGAATAGAATTTTCGCCGCCAGTGATTGCAGCTACATTCGGGTAGGTGCGATTCCGAGAGACTTCATTTTGCGGTAGAGGTGCGTGCGTTCCAGCCCAATCGCGGTGGCGGTCTTAGTCATGTTCCATTGGTTTTCTTCGAGTTTGCGCAGGATGAATTCGCGCTCATAGGCAGCACGCGCCTCCTGAAGGGTGGAATAGGGGTGTTGTGGGCCGCGTCCTGCGTCGCGGAAGACCTCGGGCGGCAAATGTTGCGGCTCGATGTGCTGCGCGGGCGACATGATGACCAAGCGCTCGATCAAATTTTTCAACTCGCGGACATTTCCCGGCCACGGATAGCGCAGGAGCACCTCCATCGCGGCGGAGGTAAGCTCTTTAGGCTTCTTTCCGTAGGCGCGATTGAATTCGGCGAGGAAGTGGCGCGCGAGTATCGGAATATCCTCGATGCGGTCGCGCAGTGGCGGAACAGTGAAGGGAATCACGTTCAGGCGATAGAAAAGATCTTCGCGAAAAGCGTTGCGTGAGATTTCGTCTTCGAGTTTTTTGTTGGTGGCGGCGATCACGCGAACATCCACGGCGGCCATTTCGCTGGAGCCGATGGGCTCCACGCGTTGTTCTTCGAGCGCGCGCAGCACCTTCGATTGCGTTTTCAGGCTCATGTCGCCGACTTCGTCGAGGAAAAGCGTCCCGCCGTCAGCCTTCTGAAATTTTCCCGATTTGTCTTCGCTGGCTCCGGTGAAACTGCCCTTACGGTGGCCAAATAATTCGGATTCGATCAGCTCTTCCGGGATTGCCGCGCAATTGACTTCGACGAAGGGTCCCTGTGCGCGGCTGCTCTGCGCATGCAGCGCGCGCGCAACCAATTCCTTTCCGGTGCCGCTTTCTCCGTAGATGAGGACGCGGCCGTTGGTGGGAGCGGTCAGCGCAATCTGCTGGCGCAGGGCTTTCATCGGCACGCTGTCGCCGAGAATTTGGTAACGCTGTTCGAGTTCGGCGCGCAGCCGGCGATTCTCTTTTTCCAGACGCAAATAATCGAGGGCATTTTTAACGGCGAGGACGGTCTTATCGAGCGAGAGCGGCTTCTCGATGAAGTCGAATGCGCCGAGCTTGGTGGCGCGAACCGCAGTTTCGATTTTCCCGTGACCGGAGATCATCACGACCATGGGCGCGCCATCATGCTCGTTGATGCGTTCGAGGGTCGCAAGACCGTCGATGCCGGGCAGCCAGATGTCGAGAAGAATCAGGTCAAACGAGCGGCGTTCCACGGCTTCGATGCATTCCTCGCCGGAACTGACGGCCGCGACGTCATAGCCCTCATCGCGAAGAAGCGCGGAGAGCGACTGGCGGATGCCGCTTTCGTCGTCGACGATGAGGATGGAGGCGGGCATGCGTCAGGGTTTCAGGATTGAGCGCTCGGTTGCGGCGCGGCGACTTCGGCGGCGGGGAGGCGAATCAGGAAGCGCGAGCCCGACGGATGATTGTCTTCCACGCGCAGCGTGCCGTGATGCTCGCTGATGATGCGGCTGGCGATGGCCAGGCCGAGGCCTGTGCCGCGATCTTTCGTGGAGAAATGAGGCAGGAAGAGTTTGTCTTTATCCTCGGGCGAAATGCCGTGGCCGGTGTCGGCAACTTCGATTTCAATGGCGTCGCCCTGCCCCGCGGCACGCGTGGTGACTGTGATGGAGCGAAGCGTCGCGCCTTCCAGGGCTTCAGCGGCATTGTCGATCAGATTTACGACAACACGGCGGAGCAGTTCCGCGTCCGCTTTTACGATTGGCAAATTCGGCGTGAGTTCACGGTGCAGCGAGATGCCTTCGAGGCGCGCGTGGAAGACATCAAGAGCCTCCGAAACGATGGAATTCATGTCCGCGGGAGCGAGGCGCGCGGCGGGAAAGCGGGCGAATTGAGAAAATTCATTGACCAGCGATTCGAGCGTTTCAACTTCGCGCTCGATCAAATGCGCGCATTCGGAAACAAGCTGCGGCCATTCAGAGCGGTCTTCGCGGCGGCGGGAAGGCGAAGAGCGCGCGAGATGCCGAAGCAAGCGTTGGGCGGAAAGCTGAATCGGCGTCAGCGGATTTTTGATTTCGTGCGCGATGCGCTGCGCGACTTCCTGCCAGGCGGCGGCCTTTTGGGCGCGAAGAAGCTCGGTGACGTCGTCCATGACAACCACGAATCCGGGATTGTTGCGGCCTGAGCCGAGCGAGCTGACGGTGACGGCGGCGTGGTGCAGGCGGCCAGCGCTCGAAATTTCAAGTTCCTGCGTGGCAACGCCCATACGCAGCGAGCGCCGCATCAGGTGGAAAACGTGCCGCGCAGCCTCGTCACCGAGCAGTTCGGTCAGCGAAGTCGCGGATGCGGCGCGTTCGCCGAACATTGTAGCCGCAGCCGAATTGACGCGGTTGACAACACCGTTCGCGTCAAGCGACAGGACACCCGTGGGAATATTTTCCAGGATTGTTTCCATCAGCTTGCGTCGGCGTTCGATTTCCTCGAGGGCCTGCTGAAGGCTTTGCGTGAAATCGTCAATTTGCTGGCGCGACCGGCCAAGCTGCGCGGCCATCTGGTTGAAGGAGCCGACGAGCGCGCCCAATTCGTCATGCGCGCGCGTGGTGATTCGATAGTCAAGGTTGCCGCGGGCGACCTGCTGCGTTGCTTTTGCCAGGGCCTGAATCGGGACGGTAATGCGTTTCGACAAGAACAACGCAACCCAAGTGGTGGCGTACAGCAGCAGCAAAGTAATCAGCAGGAGGCCTAGAAGAATTTCATTCTTGAAGAAGCGCAGGTGCTGGTATTGCGACGAGTACGTTTGCGTCTCGCTCTGAATGCTGCTGAGGCGCGTGACGAAATCGTCGGGGAGGCCACGACCCACCATGAGCCATCCGCCTTGATACGGCACACGGCCCGCGAGGTAAAGTTTGCGGCCAATCTGCCAGACGTCGGTACCGCTCGGGAGACCTTGAATTTGACGGAACATAGCTCCCGGCGCCAAAGCGGGCACGCTGGAAGTTTCCGCGCCGTCTTTGGTTGTGGTCCACACGACGTCAAATTCGGAATCCGAGCGTGTGGCGTAGTGGCGTAAATCGCGCTTACGGCCGGGAGCGGCAAGCCAGTCGACGACATCCTGCGCCAAAGTATCCAGGCGTTCGTGCTCCTTCTTGCCCATTTCGTCGATCAAGGACTGGCTCTGCTCGTTCGCGATCTCAAGGGGCTTGGGGAACCAAATATTCATGGTGCGATTGACGAGCGCGTAGCTGAAAAAAAACAGGAACACCACGGGCAGCAGCGAAATGCCCATCGCGCCCAGTACCATTTTTGTCTTGAAGCGCGAGCCGAGAATCCCAGCACGATGTTCGATCCAGAGACGAACGACGCTGCGTATAAGGATAAACAGGAAAACCAGAAAAACGATGAACGTAAACACAGTCAAAGAAAAGAGAATGGCAAGTTCGCTGCTGCTCTGCGGGTGAACGGGAGCATTGAGCGAGCCGAGAGTGAAGATGATCGCGGCAAGTACCGACAGCCCGAGGCCGCCGAAAGCCAGCCATAAATGGCGCGTCCACTTTCGCTTACTCATAGCGGAGCCTTGAGAAACGGTCCCAGAGGACACTGCGAGCAGCGCGGGTCGCGCGGGCGGCACCAGTTTTTGCCAACGTTGACGAGCAGCGCATGGAACTCATTGTAGCGCGATACGTCCCGCGGAAGATGAGACTCGACGAGTGTGCGCATTTCCTCATAGGTAGCTCTGTCACTGACCCAGCCGTGGCGGGAAAGGATGCGTTTGGTGTAGGCGTCGACGACGAAGATTTCTTTGGCTCCAGCGTAGAGGAGAATCGAATCCGCCGTCTCCAACCCGATGCCATGAACGCCCAGAAGCTTTTCGCGAAGCTCGAGCGTGGGCGTTTGAAACATGCGCTTCAGCGAACCTGAGTATTCATCACGCAGAAAGCGGACGAACGCCTTCAACTTCTTGGCTTTTTGCCGAAAGTAGCCCGAGGAACGAATCAGTGACGCCAGATGCGCCGGAGAAACGCGCTCCATTGCGTGCGGTGACAAAAGATGCTCACGGCGCAGATTGGCAATGGCGCGTTCGACGTTCGTCCAATTGGTGTTCTGGGTGAGAATTGCTCCAACGATCACCTCGAATGGCGTTTTCGCCGGCCACCACGATTGTGGTCCGAGGCTTCCGTAGAGAGTGTGGTAATATAACGTTAATGGGGAAGTAGCAAGAGGCACAGTCCCCGAGCGTTTCGGGGTTTCCCTCCGTTGAAAATCTGCGGTGAATATCGCTTCTTGGGGCATCCGCAGCCAAGATAACCAGCAAAAAATGGCAAGTCAAGGAAACGGCTCAAAAGGCTCGCGCAACCTGTACGTGCGTACAGTGGCTGTTACAGAACGACCCGAAAGGGGACATCTGATTCCTACTCGGCTGCGTGCTAACCTTTGGACTCCGAGTAGTCCGCTAACGGGAGTGCAGTGCAATGTCGTCTCGCCTTGGTGAAATTCTGGTTCGAGACAGTCTGATCTCGTCTGATCAGCTTAAGCAGGCGCTCGACTATCAGAAGAAGGAAGGCGGACGGCTGGGCACTTGCCTGGTGAAATTGGGGCTGGTGAGCGACGAGGACATCACCGCCGTTCTTTCGCGTCAATACGGCGTGCCTTCCATAAACCTGAAATTCTACGAAGTGGATCCCTCAGTCATCAAATTAATTCCGCAAGAAACTGCCGTGCGATATCAGATTGTGCCGCTGTCACGCGTGGGTTCGACGCTGACGATAGCGATGACAGATCCGACGAACGTTTTCGCCATGGACGATATCAAGTTCATGACTGGATTCAACGTGGAGCCGGTGGTGGCGTCGGAATCGGCGATTTCCGAAGCGATTGGGAAGTTTTACGGAGCGGCAGAGAGCGTCGAAGAACTCGACAAGGTGATGAAGGACCTTGCGGGCGAAGACGCGGCTCTCGAGTTGTCGCAAGAAGAGGCCGATATGGATCTGGCCTCGCTCGAGAAAGCCGCTGAAGAAGCGCCGATCATCAAGCTGGTGAACCTGATTTTAACGGACGCGGTGAAGCGCGGCGCGAGCGACATTCACGTGGAACCGTACGAGAAGGAATATCGCGTGCGCTTCCGCATAGACGGCATTTTGCAGAACGTGATGTCGCCGCCGATGAAATTGAAGGATGCAATCACCAGCCGCATCAAAATCATGTCCAAATTGGACATCAGCGAAAAGCGGCTGCCGCAAGACGGCCGCATCATGATCAAGTACCTCAAGGACGGCAAAAAGAAGGAACTGGACTTCCGCGTCTCGACCGTTCCGACACTCTTCGGCGAAAAGATCGTCATGCGGTTGTTGGACAAGGAAAACCTGCGGCTGGACATGACGAAATTGGGTTTCGAGCAGGAGTCGCTCGAGAAATTTGCAAAAGCCATCTTGAGGCCGTACGGCATGGTGCTTGTCACGGGGCCGACTGGCTCGGGCAAAACCAACACTTTGTATTCCTCGGTGGCAAAGTTGAACACGCCGGAAACAAACATCATGACCGCCGAGGACCCGGTCGAGTTTCAGTTGGCAGGCATCAACCAGGTCCAAATGAAGGAACAGATCGGGCTGAATTTCGCCTCCGCCTTGCGCGCTTTTCTGCGGCAGGACCCCAATATCATCCTGGTCGGCGAAATCCGCGACTTCGAGACGGCAGAAATTGCCGTGAAAGCCGCGCTCACCGGCCACTTGGTGCTATCGACGTTGCACACGAACGACGCGCCCTCGACGATCAGCCGGTTAATGAACATGGGCATCGAGCCGTTCCTGGTGGCGACGTCGGTGAACTTGATTTGCGCGCAGCGCCTGGTGCGGCGAGTCTGTTCGCAATGTAAAGAGCCGATGAACATCACGCCGCAGGCACTCGTCGACGCGGGCTACACAACCGAAGAGTCGAAAACCACGACGGTGTATCACGGGCGCGGCTGCGGAACGTGCAACAACACGGGCTACAAAGGACGCGTCGGCTTATACGAAGTGATGGAAATCAACGACGAATTGAAGGAATTGATTCTGGTGGGCGCTTCCGCGCTGGAGTTGCGGAAAAAGGCTTTGGACAACGGGATGATTACGTTGCGCCGCAGCGGTTTGATCAAGATTGCGTCGGGGCAGACAACGATGGAAGAAGTAATACGCGAGACCGTGCTGTAGACGAAGGGGTGGAAGATGTCGAGTATTTCGTTAAGTGAGCTGCTGAAGAAGATGATCGAAATGGGCGGGAGCGACTTGCACTTGTCAACGAACAGCGCGCCCCGCATCCGCGTGAACGGGAATCTGCGGCCGCTGGACATGCCCCCATTGTCGGCGGCCGACACCAAGGCTCTTGCCTATAGCGTCCTCACGGACGCGCAGAAGCACCGCCTCGAGGAAAATCTTGAACTGGACTTCTCGTTTGGATTGAAAAGCCTGGCGCGCTTCCGCGGAAATATTTTCCATCAGCGCGGGGCTGTCGCGGCGGTCTTCAGGACAATTCCCTGGGAGATCAAGACCTTCGATGGGCTGGGCTTGCCCGCCGTTGTAAAGACGCTGTGCGACAAGCCGCGCGGGCTGGTGCTCGTGACGGGACCGACAGGCTCAGGCAAATCCACCACGCTCGCGGCCATGCTGGACAGGATCAACAACGAACGTGAAGAGCACATGATTACGATTGAGGACCCGATCGAGTTCCTTCACAACCACAAGAAATGTCTGGTCAACCAGCGCGAGGTGCACTCGGATACGCATTCCTTCGCGAATTCGCTGCGAGCCGCGTTGCGCGAAGACCCAGACGTGGTGCTGATCGGCGAAATGCGCGACCTGGAGACGATCGAATCCGCGTTGCGAATTGCAGAGACGGGCCATTTGACCTTTGCCACGCTGCACACGAACTCGGCGCTTTCGACCATCAACCGTATCGTGGATGTGTTCCCGGCGCACCAGCAGCCGCAGGTGCGAGCGCAACTATCGATGGTGCTGGAAGGGATTCTTTGCCAATCCCTGTTGCCGCGCATCGACGGGCGCGGACGCGCGATGATCATGGAAATTCTGATTCCGACTTCCGCGATCCGCAACCTGATCCGCGAAGACAAAATTCACCAGATCTATTCGGCTATGCAAACAGGCACGGGACAAACAGGAATGCAGACGTTCAACCAATCACTCGCAAACGCGTACTTCCAGAAGGCGATCAGCATGGAAACAGCGCTTTTGCGCTCATCGAACCCAGACGAATTGCAGGACTTGATCAATCGTAATGTGACATCGCCAGTGGCAACAGGTAAATCCCCCGCGCGCCGTTAATGGCGGCAAGGGGAAAAGGGAAATAGGAGGTAAGGAACATGCCGGTCTTTACATATACGGGAGTGAATCGGGGCGGAACGACGGTCACGGGAGAACGCACCGCAACGAACAAGGCCGAAGTGCAGACACAACTGCGGCGGGAGCAAATCAACGTCAGCAAGGTGTCGGAGAAGGGCAAGGAGTTCGCCTTCCCGACCTTCGGCGGCGGCGTGAAGGCCAAGGAACTCGCTATTTTCACCCGCCAGTTCTCGGTGATGATTGACGCCGGGTTGCCGCTGGTGCAGTGTCTGGAGATTCTTGCGAATCAGCAGGAGAACAAGACCTTCCAGAAGATACTGACCGGCGTTCGCGCCTCGGTGGAAGGCGGCGCCACGCTGTCGTCTTCGATGAAGCAGTACGAGAAAGTCTTCGATCCTCTCTACCACAACATGGTGGAAGCGGGCGAAACGGGCGGTATTTTAGACACGATTTTGCAGCGGCTCTCCACCTACATCGAACAAAACGTCAAGCTCACGCGAGCGGTGAAGTCGGCGCTGATCTATCCTATTTCGGTGCTCGGCATCGCGGGGGCTGTGATCATTTTGCTGCTGTGGAAAGTGGTTCCGATATTTGTCACGCTGTTTGCGGGACTTGGAGCGAACTTGCCGCTTCCGACGCGCATCGTGATCGGCCTGAGCCGCTTCATCGGAAGCTGGTTTGGGTTCCTGATCCTGGCGGCCTTTGTTGGAGCCGTGGTTGCCTTGAAGGTATGGTACGGTACGGCCCAGGGAAGATACGCGATTGATGCCACCTTACTGAAGCTTCCGATTCTGGGGATGATCCTCCGGAAAATTGCGGTCGCGCGTTTCACGCGCACGCTCGGCACGTTGATCTCGAGCGGTGTGCCCATTTTGGAGGGCTTGGATATCACCGCCAGGACGTCCGGCAACGCGATCGTTGAACGCGCCATCCAAAAGACACGTAAGGCCGTGGAGGCGGGCCGGTCGTTGGTTGACCCACTCAAGGAAACAGATGTCTTCCCGGGCATGGTGACGCAGATGATTGCGGTGGGCGAACAAACCGGCGCGATGGATACCATGTTGCAGAAGATTGCCGACTTCTACGAAGCGGAAGTCGACGCTGCTGTAAAAGATTTGCTGACATTGCTCGAGCCGGTCATGATCGTATTCTTGGGAGTCGTGGTCGGCGGAGTCGTCATATCGATGTACTTGCCGCTGTTCTCGTTGATCGGCAAGCTGGCAAACGGCGCCTAGGCAACTTTGCTCGCCAACAAGAAAGGCCCTCGGCTGACCGGGGCAATGGCGGCTTCCTGCCAGGTGTCATAGCGGGAAGCCGCGTATCGGTTTGTTCTGCTGAGTGCGAATGGGGGTCCGATTCCTTGCGGGTGTGCTGCCGGGAACGGATCGGGGATGGATCTCACACAAAATACCAGTGATTGGCTTAGTTGGCTGGGACGAGTCCGGTTCCTCGTCATCACTTTCCTTTTGGCTGTAGTGCTGGCTGTTAGCCAACTCACACCGCTTCCTCTAACCGCGAAATATTTCGTACCGGTAATTCTGCTGTGGTACTTGCTCGCCATTTGCTACGTCATTTTGTTCCGTTGGATTCCGCAAGCGCGCTGGCACGCACCGCTGCAGATCATCGGCGACCTCATCTTAGTGACGGGACTGGTGTACTCGACCGGAGGGCACGAAAGCTATTTCATCTCGCTTTATCTGCTTGTTGTGTTGATGGCGAGCGTGATGTTGCCGAGACGGGGCGTCTTTTTGGTGGCGGGCGGGGCGTTCGCGCTGCTGGGAATGCTGGTCGAGATGGTGCAATACGGCGCATTGCCGCGCACCTCGCTGACGATACCGACGCCGCGGGCGCTTGAATTCTGGGTCTTGAGCAACCTGGTCGCTTTTTTCGCTGTGGCGTACCTGGGAAGCCTGCTGGCTCACATGCTGCGCAGCAAGGGCGTGGAACTGGAAGAGAAGCGCGAGGAGCTGAGGGATTTACAGGCGTTCAATGAAGACATTATCCATTCGATGCGCGGCGGGCTGATCACGACCGACCTCGAGGGACGCATCTTGCTGGTGAACCGCGCGGGGGGAGAGATTACGGGGATTTCCCCGGCCGCATTCCAGGGCAAGCAGATTCGCGAGGTTCTTCCCGGTTTCTGGCTGACGGATGCAGACACGGGAACGGGATTCCTGGCATCGAGAAAAGAGACGGAGTTCCGTACGCCGGACGGCGACCGCAAGTTCCTTGGAGTATCGGTAGCGCCGCTACGCTCCGGCCAGAATCAAATCAGTGGATATGTTTTTAGCTTTCAGGATTTAACCGAATTAAAGCGACTGGAACACGAAGTCGCAACCAAGGAACGAATGGCCGCGGTAGGCCGGCTTTCCGCGGGAATCGCCCATGAAATCCGTCAGCCGCTGACGGCGATGACCGGGGCGCTGAAAGAGCTCGCCCGGCTGGCGCCTCTTGACGAAGACGATAAGCGGCTCGTGCAGATTGTCAGCCGGGAATCGGAGCGGCTCAATCAGATCATCACCGATTTCCTCGATTATTCGCGGGACAAGCAATATTCCTTCTCGGACACCGATGTTGCCGTGCTGGTTGACGAAACATTGATGCTGATCGAAAGAGAACAGGGAACGGCGGGAAAAGTCAGGATTGAGCGGCAATTCACGGCGCACAATGCGCAAGCGCGCGCAGACCGCGACCGCATCAAGCAAGTATTTTGGAACCTGTGCAACAACGCTTTGAGGGCCATGCCTGGAGGCGGCACGCTGACGGTGAGTTTGGACGCGGATGCCGATTGGGTGCGTATCGGGATTCGCGACACGGGCATAGGAATGGATGCCCGCCAGGCGAGCAAACTCTTCGAGCCATTTCAGTCGGGATTTCCGCAGGGAACTGGGCTGGGGCTGGCCATTGTATACCAGATCGTGCAGGCGCACGAAGGGCACATCCGCGTGGAATCGGAACCCGCGCAGGGCTCGGCATTTGTGATCGAACTGCCGCGGCGTGGCGCCACTCGCTTCGCCGGAGACAAGCAACACGAGAATGGCGAAGCGCGCATGGTTTCAACGGGCGGGAGTAATTAAATGGCGCAACTCCTCGTCGTGGATGACGAACGCTCCATCTGCGAGCTGCTCGAAATCACGTTTCGTAAGGAAGGGCACCGCGTCGATATCGCCGCGAGCGGCGAGGCGGCGAAGCGCCGTTTGGAATCGCAGATCTACGACATTGTTATTTCTGATATTCGCATGCCGGACATGACCGGCGTCGAGCTGCTCCAATACGCCAAAGAAGTCTCGCCCGGGTCCGTGTTTATCTTAATCACGGGTGTGCCGACGCTGGGAACGGCGATTGATGCGGTCAATTTCGGCGCCGACCGCTATGTCATCAAGGGAGACAAGCTTCTCGATGAACTGAAACCCGCCGTCAAGCAAGTGGCCGAGAACCTGAAATTGAAGAAGGAAGCGGGAATTTTGCGCCGCGAGATCCGGCGGTTGACGGGCCTGGATCACATTATCGGAACGAGCCCGAAGATGCGCGCGATTTTTGACTTGATCCAAACGATTGCGCCGCAATCGAGCCGCGTCCTGATCACGGGCGAAAGCGGCACGGGAAAAGAGCTGGTCGCGCGGGCCATTCACGAAAACAGCGCGCGCAAAGATGCGCCATTTATCACTATCAACTGCGGAGCGTTTCCCGAGACGCTGCTTGAATCCGAGCTCTTCGGTTACATGAAGGGTGCGTTCACAGGGGCGAACGACAATCGTGCCGGCCTGTTTCAAGCTGCCGACGGCGGCACGCTCTTCATGGACGAAATCGGCAATATGAGCCCGACGATGCAGGTGAAACTGTATCGCGTGCTCCAGGAAGGCAAGGTGAGGCCTATTGGAAGCACGGAAGAACGCGATGTGGATGTGCGCGTGATCACCGCGACGAATCGCGATCTGGAAAAGGAAATTGCCGAAGGACGCTTTCGCGAAGACTTGTTCTACCGCCTCAGCGTCATCCCTGTGCATCTGCCGGCGCTCCGGGAACGTCGCGAAGACATTCCGCTGCTCACGCGTCATTTTCTCGAACGCTTCCGAGGTATGACAGGCAAGCGCATCGAAGGCATTGAGGCGAAGGCCATGGAGCGCCTCGAGGCTTACGAATGGCCGGGCAACGTCCGCGAACTCGAAAATACAATCGAACGCGCCGTGGCCCTGGAAACAGGCAAGAAAATCTCGCCGGAAGGCCTTCCCGAGCGAATCACCATGTATTACCAGAACCATTTTGCAGAGCGCCAGTTGCCGTCTCGTTCGCTGCGGCTAATTCCTGACGGGGGTATTGACCTCGAAAAGCACGTGGCAGAACTCGAGCGAGCGTATCTCCTGGGCGCGCTCGAATGCGCTGGCGGCGTTCGCACCAAGGCTGCGCAACTGCTCAAGATGACTTATCGGTCGTTCCGTCACTACGCCAAAAAGTACGGCATTTAAATTTTGTAGTTCACGTCCCGCCGAACGCATATCTGTTGACCAGACGTTGAGGTCTTCCGTTTCCCTTGGCGGCTTCATCGCGAACTGACCTGGGGCCTTACAGGTTGAATTCTTTGCCGCACGCAGTTTGCAGCAGAGCGGGGATGGGCACTTTGACGTGACAAATTTTGTCGGTTTTCTACTCCTTGAGGGTCGCGGCATGCTAATACTACACTAACGGAGGCTGGATTATCTATGTAAGACAAATATAATCATACTGTTACGAATATATGGCAACCTTGGCACGGAAGCCGCTTGGTACTGGAACCTGGATTGCACTACTACACCACAGCACGCCGCCACCGAGTCCTAAGAGATTCTGGCAGGCTTAGAAATTACTCAAGGAGAACACATGAACAGGAAACAGAAGGGTTTCTCGTTAATTGAGCTTTTGATCGTGGTCGCGATCATTCTGATCATTGCCGCGATTGCAATTCCGAACCTGATGCGCGCGAAGATGGCCGCCAACGAATCCTCCGCGGTCGGCTCGCTCCGCACCATCACGACAGCCGAAGTATCGTACAGCACCACGTACGGCACCGGTTATGCACCTCTGGCGGACCTCGGAGGCGCCGCTCCTTGTACAGCGGCTGCCGCCACTGCGTGTTTGATCGACAACGCCTTGGCTGGTGGCACCAAGTCCGGTTACACCATTGCGACTTCCGTACCGGCAGGACTGGGAACGGTCGCCGCGCCAAACACGTCATTTTTGGCAACGGCAGCGCCGATCACGATCGGCCAATCCGGACAACGTTCATTCTGCACCGACGAATCCGGTGTCATTCGTTATGACCTCACGGGCACAACTGCCGCCTCAGTGGCGGCTTGCCAGTTGCTCCAACCACTTCAGTAAACTAGGCTCACGCAGGTGGGGGAGGAAGCGATTCCTCCCCTTTTTTTTACAGAAGTCACGGAGAAATGAGAAGACAATGGCAGCCGGAACAACAGATCGAGGCAGGACGCGTGAAATGCTGAACGCTGGGTTCTCGCTGATTGAACTATTAGTTGTGGTGGCCATCATTCTGATCATCGCAGGGATCGCCATACCGAATTTCATGCGCGCACGAATGGCTGCAAACGAAGCTGCGGCCGCGTCCAATGTTCGCACCATTACCACCGCCGCCGTCATCTATAACACGACGTGGGGAAACGGCTATCCGCCTCTCCTTGCTACGCTTGGCGGTGTCGGCCTCGGGGCGACCTGCAATCAGGCCAATCTCATTGATGGCGTCTTAGCAGGCGGTCAAAAGACCGGGTACAACTTCGCATATGCTCCTCAGGGCGCTGCAGTTACTGCTCCGCCGACTTGCGGGACCGCGGGATATGAGGCTTATCTTGTCACCGCAAGACCCATCAGCGTTGGCATTACGGGCCAGCGCAGTTTTTGCAGCGATGAGCCCGGTGTGATTCACGCCGATATCACTGGCGCGCCGATAGCTACTCCCGCCGCATGCGCTGCTCTGCCGACCCTGCAGTAGCGCGCATAGAGCAGAGCGGCTCGTGTTTTTGGTAAACTCTGTGAATGTACTTTACGTTTTTCCTGCTGAATCTAATCGCCTTTCCATTTCTTAGCTCTCAGACAACAACCGCGCACGATGTTGCGCGTGCGCTCGAGGCAACATTACCACCACACCAAAAACATGTCGGCGATATTCTGGCCTCAGGGTATAATGCACCGACGAGGACATTCCATGGCCGAAAGCGAGATCGTTTTTGCGATTCAGGAGTCGCCCGAAGGCGGCTACGAAGCAAGGGCGCTCGGCCAGTCGATTTACACCCAGGCGGAAACACTGGATGAACTCAAGAAAACAGTGCAGGACGCCGTGCGCTGCCATTTCAACGACGAGGACAGGCCCAGAGTCATTCGCTTGCACTTGGTCAAGGATGAGGTCATTCCTACTTGAAACTGCCGCGTGATCTGAGCGGGGAAGAACTGGCCCGCCTGCTCCGCCGGTACGGATACGAAACCACGCGACAAACCGGAAGCCATCTTCGGCTGACCTCCAGAATCAAGGGGGACCGAGCACCATATAACGATCCCCGCTCACAGAACCCTGAAGGTAGGGACGCTAAGCACTATCCTCGCCGATGTCGCAACTTACCTTGAAATGGAGCGCTCCGCGCTTGCGGAAGAACTCTTCGCACGGTGAGTGATACAATTCCTCCGTGCGCGCTGCGCTGGTTGTCACATTCCTGCTTTTTGCTCCCGCCCCTGGTGTTCTGAGGGCTCATCGGGTTGCGCGGGCGCTCGAGATGCACTACCACCACACCAGGAACATGTCGGCGGTATTTCTGGAAACGTACAGGTCAGGCGGCGCCGGAATACGCGCTGAAAGCGGCAAAGTTTATTTCTCGCGGCCCGGGCGCATGCGCTGGGACTACGATTCTCCGGAAAAGAAGCTCTTCTTGGTTGACGGCAAAAACGTCTGGTATTACGTGCCGGCGGATCACACCGCGAGCCGCACTTCCGTCAAGCAAAGCTCCGACTGGCGCACGCCGCTGGCGCTGCTGGCCGGCAAGGTGAATCTCGAGAGACTGTGCGGCACCCTGAAACTGGCTACAGTGACGGAACAGCCCGCGCCGCGCGCGTCCAATTCAATTGAAGCGGCGGAGCGTGCCACAGAGGTGGGCAACGAAGTTCTGGTTTGCCAGCCGCGCAAGGAAGACCAGGACGCTTTCAGCGAGGTGTTCTTTGAAGTGAACCCGCGCGATCAATTGGCGCGCGTGACGATTCTCCAGCCGGGCGACATTCAGACTGAGTTCCGATTCGGCGATTGGCGCGAAAATATACGTATTGCAGAATCGCAATTCCATTTTGAACCGCCCGCAGGCGTGGCAATCGTGGACGATGCTTCGCTTGCAAACAAAGCGCAGTAACGCAACGCAAGAAGGCCTGAGGCGCGGGGCGGCCAGCGCAATGGCCCTCAATTCCCTCGGAACGATGAACGTCAGAACATGAACTTCACGGCGAGCTGCAAAATGCGTGAGCCGGGTCCTCCGTTAATGTTTGTGCTCGATGGAGTTCCAAACGACCCAACAGGCTTCAGGCAGTCGCCAAAAGTATTGGTTGTGGTGCCGGTACAGGGTGTGGGGTTCGCGACACTGGGTACGAGGACACTATACTGCTGGTTGAAGACGCCAGTAATGTTGGCGCGGTTGAAAACGTTGAAAGCCTCCGCTATGAATTGCAGCTTGTAGCGCTCGGTGATATTGACGTTGCGCGTCACCCGTGGATCGAGCGAGATGAATTTGGGCGTGTAGAACGTGTTCCGTCCAAGTCCCGGAGTGCGATCCGTATTGCGATTGCTGTCGCCGTTCAAATCGAATCCGACGACGCCGGAATACGGTTGCCCTGATTCGGCGGTGAAGATGCCGCTCAATTCCCATCCACCCAATACGCCGCGGGCAATCGACGATGACAACCCACTCGCGTAATTG
>JBAUEX010000257.1:0-2205 GCA_049678845.1 Candidatus Acidiferrales bacterium | reverse complement strand
CCGGCGTCCATCGTGAACGCGAGAATTTTTCCGTCCGGCGACCATTCCACATTCGATACACTTTTCTCTCCCCGGGTGAATTGCTTTGCCGCGCTCGCCGGTCCCCCCGCCGGCACCACCCAAAGATGTGTCACAAATTTCCAAGCCTGCTCCTTTTCTGTATCGTTTTCCGCAACCAGGTAAGCTACGCGCGATCCATCAGGCGAAATTCGCGGCGAACTCACGCGTGCCACGCGCAATGCTTCCGCCGAGCCAAACAGTTTCTTGCCCTCCTTGCTCCGCGCGGCCGCTGTCTCCTTGCTCGATGCATTTTGCTGAGCCCCAGCTGCCAGCGGCGTCAGGAACACGGCCACTGTAAAAAGCACGCGCACAGATTTCGTCATCGGAAGCTGCATCGCTGAAAAACCTCCTCGCGCAAGAAACATTCGTTGCCACGCCCCGCAACGCCGCGAAGTATATGGGCAACCTCCCGCCTATGCAAGGCAGACGAGAGACCCGCTCGAGCCAGAGCTGCGCTAAGCGATTCTACGAGCATCGCTGTTCCGAAATTAATCGTTCTGCTTCGCTGAGAAATCCGAAATATCTCTTGCCGCAAGCAAGAACTTCGTCATGTAAGAACATTCTAGAACTCATTTCAAAACCCTGCGTAACGTGATCATGAAACAGGCGATATGAAAGAAAGCTTCGTAGATGACATCCGAGCGATCGTAGCGAACGACCAAGCGACGAAAGTTGCCGAGCCAGGCGAAGGTGCGTTCCACCTTCCAGCGACGCCGATAGCGGCGCAAGGCCCGACCGTCCTGGGTACGCGGCTTGCTGCGATTCCAGCGGTGCGGTGCGACCAACTCGATTCCTCGTGTCGCCAGCCGCTCGCGCAGCGGATCGCTGTCGTAAGCGCGATCGGCGATCACACGCAGCGGTTTCTGGCGTGGCCGTCCGCCGCGATCTCGCCGGGTCACGTGGATCGACGCGAGCGTCTCTTCCGCGAGCCGGACTTCGTTGGGGGTCGCCGAGTAAAGCTGCTTTCCCAAAGGAATACCCTGGCCGTCGACCACCACCATCCACTTCGTGCCCTTGCCCCGCTTGGTTTTTCCGACTTTCGAGCCCCTTTTTTCGCCGGAGCGAAACTGCCGTCCAGAAACGACTCGCTCCAGTCGAGTTGCTCGCGTTGGTTCAGTTCCGCCAGGAATGCGCGCCAAATGGTGAGCCAGACTCCCTGCTCTTCCCAATCTCGAAGCCGCCGCCAGCACGTCGCCGGTGAAGGAAACTCGTCGGGCAAATCCTGCCAGCGAGCGCCGCTGCGCAGAATCCACAAAATCCCTTCGAGCACTTTGCGATCGTTGGCGGGTGGTCTGCCGCCATGCGGGCGCTTGGGCCGCTTCGGGAGCAAAGGACCGATCTTCTCCCATTGGGCGTCGGCCAGCAGTCGACCGTATCGCGCCATCGGGCCTCCCTCGGCGCTGCTGCACAAATTTATCTCGCATTTTCGACAATTTAACCATCATCGATTCAGGTCGTTGTACCCAGTTTTGAAATAGGTTCTAGAGACAGAAATCATCTGCGGTGGTCATTCACGAAGCGCGTCGAAGACTCACGTTGGGAAAGGAAGAATCGTGCAGAAAAAAGGGGTAGCAAATGGATTCTGCGCTTCTAGCCAAGCGCGGAACGCAGAAAGGCCAGGACGCGGTAACCCGCGATGTAGCTGAAGGGAGCGAGTTCCAGGGAATAATGCCCGCAGTGCAGCTCCAGAGACCGCGGTTGCGCGCCGTGACGCCGGAGGGCTTCGAGCATTTGGCGGCTCAGCTCCGGGAGCATGGTGGGGTCATATTTGCCGTAGACGAGGAAAGATTTCTTATGCGCGCCCATACCGCGCTCCACATACGGCATCGGGCTGATGGGGGCCCAATAGTCGCGGAGCTCTTCTACGGTGACGTGCGCGCGGAGGCCTTCCCAGACGTGGTTGGTGGTCATGCCATGGCTGACGACGTCGGCAAAGTAGGTCGAGAAATGGAAGAAGCCCCCGGCTTTGATGGCGGGATCGTGCATCAGGGTGATGTAGCCAACGGAGGAGCCCAGGCTGGTTCCCAAGATGCCGAGGCGAGTATAGCCCTGCTGTTCAAGCCAGCGAAGGCAGCGGCGAGCGTCCTGCACAGCTTGACGATTAGCCTGAATTGTCAGCCCGATGTTCGGC
Organism: Candidatus Acidiferrales bacterium; assembly: GCA_049678845.1. GTDB lineage: Bacteria > Acidobacteriota > Terriglobia > Acidiferrales > UBA7541 > DAHUXN01. The sequence goes on along the minus strand of JBAUEX010000257.1, from coordinate 14 downwards.
CCACATATTTGGTC
>JBAUEX010000256.1:0-8611 GCA_049678845.1 Candidatus Acidiferrales bacterium | reverse complement strand
GCTGGAGCGCCATCATTTCGCAGGATGTCGTTCTTCCCTTGCGCAGGATGATGGGAAAATCGCAGCTCAGTTCGCGCGCGCAGTTGCTACTGAATCGCATCGCGAATCTTTTCGTCAGTTTGTTCCTGATGTTTTGGGGACTCTATTACACTCCGCCCGGCGCCGTCTATCTCTATTTGAATATCACCGCGACGATTTTTCTCGCGGGCGCATTCGTTTCTGTGATTGGCGGTCTGTATTGGAAGCGCGCCACGACGCTCGGCGGATATTTGGCCATGTTGTTGGGAGCCGCCGGCGCGATCATTCCCTTCTTTGTGCTGCACTGGAATGAAAACATCACGGGCTTCGCGTCGTTTGGACTTGCGACTTGCGGGTTTCTCGTCGGTTCCCTGCTCGGGCGACCTTCGACTCCCTCGCAGCAGACTCTGCTGACCGACGCACAGCTGGAGGAGGCGTGATGAAATACTGGGAAATATTCTGGACGCTTTGCCTGCTCGTTGCGGGCGGCGCTTTCGCGTTCATTACGCTGGTAGTGATCGTCAAAGGCGGCCCCGACCTGCGTGAGATGCTCCGTCAACTGCGCCGGCAAAACCTCCAACGTTGAGCGGCAGTTGACGTCTTCGGAGGCACGCAGTATTATCCGCGCGTCTAATTACCCTTCAATTCAAAAGAGGAAAACAAATCATGTCAAAGCGAGTCGCTTTGCTTGCATCGATCGCCGTCGTGTTGCTGCTCTCCAGCGCGGATTGTTTGTTCGCGCAAAGAACACACGGTAACAATTATTCCGGACCGTTTGGTCAACTGGGCTTCCGTTACATCGGTCCGGTCGGCAACCGCACGATCGCGGTAGCGGGCGTGCCCGGCGATCCGAATATTTATTATGTCGGCGCGGCCTCCGGCGGAATTTTCAAAACCACCGACGGCGGCATTCATTGGGATCCCATTTTCGACTCGCAGGACGTTTCCTCGGTTGGCGCGATAGCCGTCGCCGCCACGGATCCGAATATCGTATGGGCCGGGACGGGTGAGCCGTATATTCGGAGCCACATCTCCATCGGCGACGGAATCTATAAATCAATGGACGCGGGCCACACATGGACGCACATGGGCTTGGAAAACACGGGCCGCATCGCCAACGTAATTATCGATCCCCGCAATCCGGAGATCGTTTTCGCATGCTCGCTGGGAACAGCGTACGGCCCGCAACCGGAGCGCGGCGTATTTCGCACCACAGACGGCGGAAAGACATGGGAGAAAACGCTTTTCGTCGACGAGAATACCGGCTGCGGCGACCTCGCCATGGATCCAAACAACTCCCGCGTCCTCTTTGCGGGAATGTGGCAACTTGTGATTCACACTTGGGGCCGCACGAGCGGAGGACCCGGGAGCGGAATTTTCAAATCGACGGACGGCGGCGTCACGTGGACGCGCCTTGAGGGGCACGGCCTACCCAATTCACCGGTCGGCCGAATCGCCGTGCGCGTGGCTCCCAGCGATTCCAATCGCGTCTACGCCGAGATCGAGACGGGTGACGGCGTCCCGATGGACGGTAAGCCCACGCAGCGCGGGCAGCTTTGGCAATCCGACGACGGCGGCGCGAACTGGCAAGTTGTCAGCTACGACCGCCAGCTCCGCGGGCGAACTCACTATTACACGCGCGAAGAAATCTCGCCGGACAACGAAAACGAAGTTTATTTTTTCTCTGCTGCCTTTTCGAGAACGCTCGACGGTGGCAAGACGCTCACGCCAATGCCTGCCAGCCCAGGCGGCGACAATCACGAAATGTGGATTGATCCGACGAATGGAAATCGCATGGCTGTTGTGAACGATGGCGGCGTCAGCATTTCCATCAACCACGGCCGTACATGGGATCATATTCAACTTCCCATCGCGCAGATTTACCACGTCACGGTGGACGATCAAATTCCCTACAACGTCTACGGCAATAAACAGGACGGCGGCTCCTATCGCGGGCCCAGCAACAGCCTGCAGTTTGGCGGCTTCGGCCCGCGCCGAGGCCCTGGCCCCATTTCGCGCAGCGCGTGGAGCTCTCTGGCAGGCGGCGAAAGCGGTTTCGCAACGGTGGATCCCGTCGATAACAACATCGTCTGGAACAGCGGGACGGGCTCTGGCAGCGTCGGCGGTACGGTGATTCTCGATAACGTGGCGAATCGGCAGGCGCGGGAAGTGGAAGTGTGGCCCGAAACCACCAACGGAGCGCCGGCCGCTGACGTTAAATATCGTTTCAACTGGGAATTCCCCATCGCCATATCGCCTGAAGACCACAACAGGGTTTACACGGGCAGCCAGTACGTTCACATGACCACGGACGGCGGCAATAGCTGGCAAGTCATCAGCCCCGATTTGACTCGCAATGACAAAAGCAAAATGGGAATTTCCGGCGGCCTCACGCCCGATAACATCGGCGTCGAATACGCCGGCGTTGTTTTTTCCATCGCTGAATCTCCAAAAGAGGCGGGCGTGATCTGGGCGGGCACGAATGACGGCCTGGTGCAAATCACGCGCGATGCCGGGAAGCATTGGACAAACGTCACCAGTAATATTCCCAATCTGCCTGAATGGGGAACGGTGAGCAACATCGAGGCCTCGCGTTACGACGCAGGCAAAGCTTACATCACCGTTGATTTTCACCAGACAAACAATCGCGATCCGTTTGTTTATAAGACCAGCAATTACGGCAAGACCTGGACGTTAATCACAAATGGCATTCCGCACAGCCCGTTGAGCTACGCGCATTGCGTTCGCGAAGACCCCGTGCGCAAGGGCTTGCTGTACCTCGGCACCGAGAATGCGCTCTATGTTTCGTTTGACGACGGCGACAACTGGCAACCGTTGCAGTCAGGCTTGCCGCACGCGCCCGTCTACTGGATTGCTGTGCAGGAGCGCTTCCACGATCTCGCACTGGCTACTTACGGACGCGGCTTCTGGATTTTGGACGACATCTCTCCGCTGCAACAAATGACGCCTGAAGTGCGCGCATCCGATGCGCATCTTTTTGCGCCGCGTGACGCTTATCGTTTCCGCAATGTCACCGAACCCGCATCCGTAAACTACGATCCAACCGCCGGACACAATCCGCCGTTCGGAGCGGTCATCAACTACTATTTGAAATCTGCGACGAAGGACAGCGTGAAAATCGAAATCGCCGACGCGAGCGGCAAGACGGTTCGCACCTTCGAGGGCACAAAAAATGCCGGAGTCAACCGCGTCTGGTGGGACATGCGCTTCGACCCCGGCAAGCAGTTCCGCTTGCGCACGAGCCCGCTCTACGCGCCGGAAGTAACAGTTGGTCCGGAAGGCTGGCGGCCCGCTCCCGGCGTGGAACCTGTTGGGCTCCTCGCAATGCCGGGGACCTACACCGTGAAATTGCTCGCCGGTGGAAAAGAATACACGCAAAAGCTGCGGATTCTAAAAGACCCGCACTCTACCGGCACGGATGCCGACATTCAAACACAGACGAAACTCGTCGAGCATCTCCAAAGCGAACTGAACGCGATGGCGGATACCGTCAATCAACTCGAATCCGTGCGCGCGCAGCTCAATCAACTCAACACGCAACTAGGAGACGACACGAATTCGAAATCCATTCGCGATGCCGCCACTGATTTGAACAATAAGCTCACCGATTTTGAGGGCCACCTGCTGCAACTCAAGGTGACCGGTCGCGGGCAGGACGATGTGCGGTGGGAATCAATGCTCGTCGAGAAGCTTGACTATCTCGCGCGTCAAGTGGGCAGCACCGATTTCCCGCCCACCACCCAGCAAGTCGCCGTTGCTGACGAACTCAGCAAGAAGGCCGAACAGGTTCGCAACGAAGATCAGCAACTCATGTCAAAAGACGTCGCCGCTTTCAATTCCATGCTTCGACAGCGCAACGTCGCAAACATAATCGTCAAAACGCCGTGAGAGTCATCGCGGTTGATTGGAGGCCAGTCGCTAGGCGCGGGCTCGTCCGCGCCTCAGCCCATCGTTTCTTCTGAACCGTTTTCGTTCATTCGGAATTGTTTGCCTCGATTTCTTGCGGCAAACAGGCGTAAAATCCGCGCAGAGGTTGCTGCGTTGAGTCAAACGTGCGCACACAGTAAGGAAATTCAAAAAGTCACGCCCAGCGGCAAGGGCTGCAAGGAATGCCTGCTGATGGGCGACACGTGGGTGCATCTTCGCCTGTGCTTAATCTGCGGGCACGTGGGCTGTTGCGACTCGTCGAAGAATCGCCACGCAACAAAACATTTCCACGCCACGAAGCATCCCGTCATTCAATCTTTCGAGCCCGGTGAAGATTGGCGCTGGTGCTACATCGACGAAATAATGATGGACTGACTCGATGCCCCGCCGCACCACACCGCAACCACATGACTCCCGCATCTAAACCCGCTCCAGCTTTGCCGCCAAAATATGCCGAGGATCTTTTCTGGCCGGCATTGCCCGTGAAGGAATGGGAAGCGACGCGCGCCACTCTGCATATGTGGACGCAAATGGCCGGCAAAGTCCGCCTCGCCCTCACGCCGCTCGTTAATCACTGGTGGAATGTTCCGCTTTACGTCAATAGCCGCGGCCTCACCACGTCGGCGATTCCCTACGGCAAAGGCGCGTTTGAAATCCAATTCGATTTCCTCCAACACATTCTCGAAATTCAGACCTGCGACGCTCAGACGCGCGAAATCGAATTGAGGTCCCGTTCGGTGGCGGAGTTTTATCGCGCGTTTATGAAAGCGCTCACGTCTTTCGGCATTCGCGTGAAAATCTGGCCCATGCCCGTCGAAATTCCTAATCCCATTCGCTTCGACCAGGACACCGTGCACGCTTCCTACGATCGGGAATATGCCAACCGCTTCTGGAGGACGCTGGTCAGTACTGAGGCGGTGCTGCAGGAATTTCGCGCGCGCTTTATCGGGAAAACGAGTCCCGTGCATTTCTTCTGGGGTAGTTTCGATTTGGCGGTAACGCGATTCTCCGGCCGCCGCGCCCCGGAACGCCCCGGAGCAGACTTCATGACGCGCGAGGCTTATTCGCATGAAGTAAGCAGTGTGGGATTCTGGCCCGGAAACGAAGGAGTGATCGACGCCTCGTTTTACGCCTACGCCGCTCCGGAACCGCCCGGTTTCAAGAACGCAACGGTGCGTCCCGCTGCGGCGTATTACGGCGCGGAGCAGTCAGAATTTTTCCTTCCGTACGAAGACGTCCGCAAAAGCGCGTCTCCTCGCGACACTCTCATGGATTTTTGCGAAAGCACCTACGACGCGGCCGCATCCCTGGGCAACTGGGACCGCGCCGCTCTCGAACGCTCCGCGTAAGTTACTTTCTCTGACGAGATCCCCGTGAGACACGGCTAGCGATTGACTCGTGGCGAGGTTAGCGATGCGGACGTTGTTTGCGGAAAGCGTCGCGCGAGCCACGCCCGCGCCTCTTCCGGATGGTAATTGAACGGGCCCAGTCCGCCGCGATACACAATTTTCCCCGACTCATCAATGATGTAGATTCGTTCCGGCCAGCCGCCATACGCGTGATCTGCGGCGTCGTTCATCGTGTCGATCGCGATGGGAATCGGATAATGGAAGCGCGTGACAAAATCGTTGGCGATGGCGACGCGCTGCAGAAATGTTCGCGGCTGCGCGTAGCAAATATTTTGATCAACGTTCGATTTCATCTGCCACTCATCCTGAGGATGCGCTTCGCGAATATACACGGTCAGAAAATCCGCGCGATCTTTATATTGGTCGTAAATCTTGACGAGATTTCCAATCTCGCGGCGGAAGGGCGGTCAAGTGTAGCTGCCGAAAATCAGGACCAGCGGGCGCTTGCCGATGCACTGGTGCAGATAAAAGGCCGTGCGTCCATCAAGCGAGAATATGCGCGCGTCAGGAGCGCGCTCGCCCACACGCAAATCGCCCTGACGCCACTGCGGGAGCGCGTAGCGCAGAAATCCGTAAACGTCGCGCGGGCCGCCCATAAAATGCGCCAACACGAGGTACGCCGCCAGGAGCAGCAACGCAAAGCCGCCGAGCGCCCACTTCCACACGCGCTTCCTTCGAGATGTCTTATCTGTATTCATTACCGCCGATGTGCCAATCAGAATGGCGCGCAGCAGTCACCGTGTCAACCGCTTCGCCACGGCATCTGATACTTCGCATGTCACGAGCGCCGTGGAACTAGTAACGGTTGGCGACGGGGATCGGCTCTCCTTTGAAAATCACGGCGCGAACTTTTTCGAGCGCGTGAATGTCTTCGAGCGGATTGCCTTCCGTCGCAACGATGTCGCCCTCTTTGCCGACGGCGATCGCTCCCAGGTCGTCCAGGCCAAGCAAATCTGCGGACGCTTTCGTGCCGAAAGAAAGAGCCTGCTGCGGCGTGGCGCCAAAGCGCACGTCGGTCATGATTTCGTCGCGCACCGTTCCCTTCCCCGGCTCGTAACTCTGATCCGAGCCAGCGGCGATTTTCACGCCGGCGCTCAGCGCGGCTTTGAATCCTTGCAACTCGCCCTGCCAAATTAAATTCGCCTTGCGAATCGCGTAATCCGCCATGTGCATTTTCGGCCCGTTCTCCACAATGTTATTCGCGATGTAGAGCGTCGGCGTCAAGTAAACGCCATGGTCCTTCATGTAATTTGCCGCGTCCTTGTCGAGGCCCGCGCCATGCTCAATCGAATCGACGCCCGCGTGCAGCGCGGCCCAAATCGTGGGGAGATTTTCATCGTGCGCCGCCACTTTCACGTGAGCGGCGTGCGCCTGCTCGACGATCACTTTGAGTTCCTCCGGAGAAACCTGTTCCGCGAGCGGCGAATCGAGAGGCGAGAGCACTCCGCCAGACGCGAGAATTTTGATCACACGCGCGCCGTACTTGAGTTGCCAGTGAACCGCGGCTTCCGCGTCAGCCGGAGAATTGATGAAGCCGTTTTCCGGCGTGTAGAAATTCTCTGGCGTCAGGTCAGGCGGAAAATCATAGAAATCGCCGTGCCCGCCGGGAATGGAAATCGCGTGCGCCGCCGGAACCAGATGCGGGCCGGGAATCGTTCCCTCTTCGATCGCGTCCTTGAGCGCGACGTCGACGAAGCCGCCGCTGCCCAAAACGCGCGCGGCCACAATGCCCGAATCGAGCGCGTAAGCCATCGCTTTCGTGGCGCGGATCGTCGCCAGCGGCAACGAAGGATATTTTCCGCGCGGGCCCGTCCAGATATGAATATGCGCATCGATCAGCCCGGGTATGCATGTGTACTTCGAAAGGTCCTGCTGCTGCGCCCCGGCTGGCGCCGTCAACCCGCGCCCGACGGCCGTGATTTTTCCGGCTGTGATGATGACGTCGCCGCCGTCAATTGCAGGCTGGCTTGCGTCAGCAATTAATTTCCCGCAACGCAAAAATGTGGTGTTCGACTTCGGTGCCGCATTCACCGGCATCGCGTCGGTATCCTGTGCCATCGCGCGCCGTGTCGCACATGCCATCAACACAAGCACACCAACGATTGCCATTCCCCGCTTCATCATTCTTCCCCCTAAACTCACTGGATCTTTCGGTGCGCCTCGATTGTTCTAGCCACCGGCCACCTCGCGCCTACGCGGAAGTCCCGGAAGACTATTCCGGACGCCGCATCATGTCAATGCGAAGCTCCGGCAAAATGCAAACTCCGCGATTGAACAAACCCTGGCCGCATGATATGCAATGGCGCGGAACACAAAGCATCGTTTTTTTAACTTCGGCCTGAGGAGGACTCCATTGAAGCTTTCCACTTTTCGACTGGCATTGTTGTTGGTCGCCGCGACGCTCCTCCATCCCGGCGCGACTTTCGCGCAGGCCGCGCACGCAGGCGCATCCGCGCAAACGTGGGCCACGCACGAGGGCGATTTCGTTGTTCACGATTTTCATTTTCGTGATGGTGAGACGCTGCCCGAGTTGCGTCTGCATTACACCACGCTGGGCACGCCGCAACGCGATGCCAGCGGCCGCGTGACGAACGCGGTGCTCATCATGCATGGCACCGGCGGCACAGGACACCAGTTTCTGCGTCCCGTATTCGCGGGCGTGCTTTTCGGCCCCGGACAATTGCTCGACTCCTCGAAGCATTTCATTATTCTTCCCGACGACATTGGTCACGGAAAATCGAGCAAGCCGAGTGACGGCATGCGCATGAAGTTTCCGCATTACGATTACGCGGACATGGTGACAGGCGAATACGATCTGGTCAGCGAAGGCCTGCACGTAAATCATTTGCGTTTGGTGATGGGCACGTCGATGGGCTGCATGCACACGTGGATGTGGGGCGAGGCGTATCCCCAATTTATGGACGCGCTGATGCCCCTCGCGTGCCTGCCAATCGAAATCGCGGGGCGCAACCGCATGACACGCAAAATGATTATGGACCTGATTGAAGCTGACCCTGCATGGGACGGCGGCAATTACAAAACGGAGCCGGTGAACGGGCTGCGCGCCGCGCTGGACGTGGAGATGCTGATGGTCAGCACGCCGCTTTACTGGCAAAAAGAATATCCAACGCGAGAAGCAGCGGATGCGTATCTCGAAAAATCATTGCAGGATAGGCTGAAGAATCTCGACGCCGATGACATGCTCTATGCATTCGACTCGTCGCGCGATTACAACC
>JBAUEX010000255.1:0-27024 GCA_049678845.1 Candidatus Acidiferrales bacterium | reverse complement strand
CTTCTGGCCCGTTGTATCTCGCTCGTGTCCCCGCTTGCGTCATCGATTTTTCGCTCGAACAACGCTAGCACGCCGTAAACCGCAGGGATAGACGTGGCGGCTGTGGAAAGCGGAGTCAGGGGCGAATAGAGGCCCTCTCCGCCGCAGAAAAATCTAAAGCCGCAGAATTTCCAAACGCGAAACTCTGCGCCACCAAAGGCACGCGCAAAGGCGAGGCGGCTAGGCGGCCTGGCAGCAGCCGCGGGAGGAGCGGCATTCGTCGAGGCCGACGAGCTTGCCGTCGGGGCCGACCGTTGATTGCGTGCGCGAGCACCAGAAGGGCGCGGCGCTGCGCGCGTCGGATTCGTCTTCCTCGTGCTGATAGAACAATTTCTTTGAGCGCACGGAGCGGCAAATTTCGCCGGTGGAGATGAGCACGTTGAGGCTGGGTCCTGCGACAGGTTTCAACATGGCTATGCGTCTCCTTTCCCCGCCGCGGCGGGCGAGCTCGCGACAGCGCGTAGCCCCGCGGCGGCGAGCAGCGCGCGCTTCACCGAAACGCGCGCGAGCTGCACTTTGTACCCGTTGCGGCTGAGCGGTGTGGCGCCCTGCACGGCGGCGTCGCCGGCCTTCGCGGCGTTTTCTTCGTTGATTGTTTTTCCGGCGAGCCATTTGGCGGCGTCTTCGGCGGGCCACGGCTTCGGCGCGACGTGGCCGAGAACGATCCGCGCGCTTTCGACTGTGTCGCCGCGCATTCGCAACGCGACAGCCGCTGTCGTGATGGGCCAGTCGAGGCCTTCCTTCGGCCGCACTTCGTACAGCGCGTTGCGCATGCCGCGCGACGCGGCGGGAATTGTAATCTCCGTCACGATTTCATCGGGAGCGATGGCATGCTCGCGTTCACCCGGTTTTTGCGGAATCACGAAAAAGTCGCCGGCGGCGACGTTGCGCGCGCCCTTTGGCCCTTCGATGCGCACCTCCCCACCGAGGGCCATCAGCACCGGACCGAAGCTCGACGGGCTGATGAATTTCGCCGGGCCGGAATTACCGAAGATGGCATGATAGCGATTGTCTCCTTGCGCGACGAGTGAGTTCCCATCTTTATCGAGCGCGAGCAGCCCGAATCCGTTGCGGTAATACCAGCAGCGCGGCCGCTGGCAAAGCCAGCCGCCGACGGTGCTCATATTGTGAAGCTGCGGGCTGCGAATGCCTTCCGCCGCGTCCACGATGGCTGGAAATTGCTCGCGAATCATCGGGTTCGAAACCAACTCTTCCACGGTGACCGCGGCGCCGATGTGCACGCCCTCGGCGGATTCGCGGACACGGTTGAGGCCCGCGATGCCCTTGATGTTCACGAGGCGCTTGGTGTCTTCGACGTCGTCCTTGAGCAGCGAAATTAAATCCGTGCCGCCGGCGAAGACCGACGCATCGTCCCAATCGGAACCGAGGAGTCCGAGGGCTTCTTTCAAGCTGGATGGTTTTGCGTACTCGAATGCGTCCATTAGGCCACGCCTCCTTTTTCGAGTGTGCCGAGGGCCGCGAGAACGCGGTCGGGCGTGAGCGGGAGTTCCGGGACGCGCACGCCGATGGCGTTTGCGGCGGCATTTGAAATCGCCGCGCCCGGCGAAATCACCGGCGGCTCGCCGAGGCCGATTGTGCCGCGCTCGTCATAACCAGGCCCGGTCATCATGTGCGGCACAATTTCGCCGATGTCGGCGATGCTCGCCAGTTTGTAAAATTCCATGTTGGGATTCAAGCAGCGGCCGGTCACCTGATCCATGATTTTTTCCTCGAAGAGCGCGTAGGTGATGCCCATGATCGCCGCGCCGTAAATCTGGCTTTCGGCGGTTCGCACGTCAATCACCAAGCCGCAATCCTGCACGGAAACGTGCTTGATGATTTTCACGATTCCCGTTTCCGTGTCGACTTCGACTTCGCTCATCTGCACGCCGCCGACGCCGCTGGACATCAAGTCGTTGGAGGTCTTGCCCGTACCGGTGATGGACGATGCGCCCATTTTCGCGCAGGCCTGTTTCCACGAGATGGATTTCGCGGCGTTGCCTTTCACCTGAATCTTGCCGTCCCAGCCTTCAAGTTGGTCCGCGGTGGCGCCTAGCGAGGGTGCCACTTTGGCGAGCAGTGAGTTCAACGCTTCGGTGGCGGCGCGCCGCGTGGAAGTGCTGACGCCGCTGACGGTTGTAGAGCCGCCCGATGCGCCGGCCGGCGGATACTTGTTGTCGCCAATATTCACTTTGACGGCTTCGAGTGGCAACCCGAGCGTTTCGGCCGTGACGATGGCGATCACGGTGCGCGTGCCGGTGCCGAGGTCCTGGCTGCCGAGGGACGTCTCAACAGAGCCGTCGGGATGAATCGTTACCAAACAATTGCTGAGATTTCCGCGCCCGCCCCATGTATGCAGCGACACGCCCAGTCCGCGTTTCAGAGGACCTGCGCCGCTTTTTCCGCGCGGATGCCATTTGCTCTTCCAGCCCATCAATTCTGAAGCTTTCGCGAATTCTTCTTGATAGGTCTTGGCGCGGTCGGGAGCCACCAAATTCATATTCTTCAACATGAAGTCGACCGGATCCATATTCAGCTTCGCGGCCAAGTCTTCCATTGCTCCGTTGGAAATCAAGGCCATTTGCGGATGGTTTGGAGCGCGCCAAGCCCGAGCCGGTCCGATGTTGGTGAGAATTGCGGTGTGCTTTGCGCGAACATTGGGAACTTCGAAAATGTAAGGGAACCTCGGCGCGCCCGCGTCGCCCGGGCCGCCCGTGCCCCACGATTCAGATTGCCATGCCACCAGCGTGCCGTCGCGCTTCGCACCGACTTTCACATGTGCGTGCATCGACGGCCTGGCGCCCGCGACCATCAGCTCATGGTCACGCTCGAGCATCATCTTCACGGGCCGTCCGGTTTTCTTCGACAACTGCGCGCATGCAATTCCCCAAGTATCGGCCGCGAACTTGCTGCCGAATCCGCCGCCCATGTAATTCGAGATCACGTGGACATTGTTCGCGGCGACCGAGATTCCCTGCTGCTTAAGCCCGTCGACGTATTCGCCGGCCATTCCGCTGACGTTCTGCGTTGAAGACCACACCGTCAAATCGTCGCCATTCCATTCGGTCACTTGACCGTGGGATTCCAGGCAACAATGTGTGATCACCGGGAGGCCGTAATGTCCTTCACTGATCACCTCCGCCTGCTGAAAACCTTGATCGGGATTGCCGTTAACGCGCTGCTCGAGTTGCTTTGAATATTGCGCGCCCGCATGTTCCGGGTCGGCGTCGGTGACCAGGTATGGCAGCGGTTGATAGTCAATCTTGATGGCGTCCGCCGCTGCTTCCGCGCGCTCTTCGGAGTCCGCCGCGACGGCCACAATTTCCTGCCCGGCCCACAACACTTCCTGGCCCTCGGGCACAATCGTCACCACTCCCTTAACGCCCGGCATCGCTTCCGCCGCGCTGGTGTCGATCTTGGTGACTTTCGCGTGGGCATAAGGAGAAGTCGCCATCTTGCCCCACAGCATTCCCGGGCGATTGATATCGTAGGAATATTTTGCGCGGCCCGAGGATTTCACAGGGCCGTCGATTCTCTTCTCTCGCTTGCCAATCAGTGCGCGACGATTCGCGGGAGGCCAGTGATAGTCAGCCATTAGGCTCGCCCTCCTTTCGTCTTCATCGTTTTCACGGCTTCCAATACAGCTTCTCGAATTCCCATGTACGTTCCGCAGCGGCAGAGATTGCCCCCGAGCGATTTTTGCAATCCCTCGAAGGTCGGATTCGGCTCGTGATCCACATAGGCGGAGCACGCCATCACAAATCCGGGGGTGCAGAAGCCGCACTGCTGCGCGTCATTGTTCCAAAATGCCTGGGACATCGGATGCAGGCCTTCTTTAGGTTCAAGGCCTTCGATGGTGGTGATGTCGCGCCCCTGCGCGTCGATGGCGAGAGTTGTGCAGGAATAGACGGCGCGGCCGTCCAAATGCACGGTGCAAGCGCCGCATGTCGCACGGTCGCAGACTTTCTTGGCGCCCGTCAGGTCCAGATGATTTCGCAGCGCGTCAAGGAGCATCACGCGTGGTTCCAGATTCAATTTCCGGATCTGCCCGTTGATTTTCAGAGTTATCGGGACTTCGCCGGGACCAACTACGCCTCCGGCCATTCCGCCGCTTTGTGGCCGCGGGGCAGCTTCGAGCACGCGGTCCGCCAGCAGCGCTCCGGCCGAAGCCGCTACACTGGCGATTCCGGCGCCTTTAATAAAGCTGCGTCGTGACAGATCCCGCAGCTTCTTTTCCTGAGCGTTTTTTTCGCGCTTCTCGTCGGGTTTCTCCGCGCCGTCCGGGCGCGGCTTATCTTCATGCGACGACATCAATGCACCCCCTGCGGTCAAAAATCAAAATGTGAATAGCGATTCGGTAGGAATGCTGTGCGGGTCGGGCCCGAGGAATCGTTCGAGTCATTGCCTGAATCACTGGCGGGTTCCCTCAGAACGTCCCGGATATGATAGTTTCAGCGTGCTGCGAAAGTCAAAGGCTTAGTCGGTCGTGTGGTGGCTCAGTGATTTCCGGTTGATACCACAGCGAGGTCGGCCTCGTTAGGGATTCCGCGTTAATCGGGACTCAGCGGGTCTCTGGCCTTAATCTCTGTTCTCGACAATTATGCGGCAAACCGCAATTGGCGGGGTCGTTAGCCAATTCTCGCGCCTCGCGATTATGTGTCCATCCGTTCGACCCATTGAGCGCGCCATGCGGGAGCCGCGAATGGATCCGCAAAGTACTGTGTTTCCCGCGCAACCTTGTCGTCCCTGAACTCCATGATGCTCACGGTGTAGGATGGCCTGCCGTCATATGTCAGGATAAATTCGGTGATCCAAAGGTCACCGCCGCCAATGATTCGTCGGACAGCAAACCGCTTTTTGCTCGGGTGACTAGCGCGTTGGTTCTGTATGTTGCGTCGACCGCAGGTTCGCTCGCCTGACTGCGGGTATTCCAGCACCGCGTCCTCGTGATAGATGCGGTGCTCCGTTTCAAAATCGTTGGCATCGGACGCCGCCCAATGCTGATCCAGTGCCGCACGGATCTGTTGATCTCGCGCTCCAGAATACTGCTCCTTCTTTTGTTGATCGTTCATCTTGAGCCTTTAGTTTGACAAGAAGCCAAGTGCTTTAGCGGAATTGGAGTGTACGACTCGTCAAGTCACGCTGTTTCTTCGATCACCCCCGCCCTCTACACCGCGTCGAAGCGTCTGACTCCTGATCAGTCGGATTACCGCACATGTCAGGTCATTCCTTCAGGCGTGGTGCCGTTTTGAGGGTGCGACAGAGAAAATCTTCAAGGCGCGAAAGCCCGAGGACAAAACTGAAGTCAACTAGAAACAGCCACATAAGTGGAACCATCCTACTATAATCAGTTCCCATGAGCGAGAGTCATAGCAGATTGCTCCAGCAAGGAATCCTGCGCTTATTGTCGCGCCCAGAAGCAATTGTCGAAAACTCAGACGGTACTCAATCTGGCGAGCGGCGGAACCAACCGTGAGGTCTCCAAATCCGATCTGGACGAGAAAGCTGCTGTAACTGAGGAGATGGAAGATGCCCGCAGTGAATGACACGCGATTTTGGTCGATTTTGATATTGCGAGCATCGGCCCGGCGTACGGAGTCGACAAGATGAGCGGCCAACGCCGCCGAGTCGACGTTCTCATCAAACTTTAACCTTCCTTTGTGCATGAGCAATTCTTGGTTCGGCAGCTTTGACCACGCGTACGTCTCCGTCACATTATGCCCCAAGGGCAAAGTCCTCCCGACGGCCGCCCTGCTGCTTCCGTTTCTCAGCAAAGCGAGGCACGGCTTGTCGCGCGACGAACACACGCCACTGCGCCGCCTGTCCCGTGGCGCACAATTTCTGTGGCAATGCTGCGATCCGGGTGCAAAATAGGCGCGAACTGAATTTTCGCTATGGAGGAATTGAGATGATCGAGCAGAAGCGGTGGCCTGTTGTGATGGCGCTTGGTGCAATTTTGCTGATTCCGGGATCTGCGATTTCGAAGGGTAAGACGCGGAGTCGCCAGAACGCCGCGCCCGCCAAGGCCGATCCCACGAAACCTGGCGCGCCTCATGCGTCGCTGGCAAAGCTGGCCGGCGACTACACCAGAATCATAAAGTTCATCGGACAAACAGGCGCGGCCGCCGCTCCGTCGTCAGGCACAGCCAAAATTTCCGTCGTGCTCGGCGGCAGATTCATTCTCGAAGAAAGCACGGACACGGTTTTTGGCCGGCCCGTTGAAGGCTTGCGTCTCTACGGCTATAACAACGCCACGAAGCAATACGAAATGGTCCGCATGTACACGATGTCGACCGGCATGACAATGATGAAGGGCACGAGCAGCGACGACGGGAAGACGATCGACTTTGTTGGTGACACAGAAACGTCAGGGGCCGCCAAGATGACGCTGCACGCGCAACTTCGCCAAGTCAATGGCGATGAGTTCGCCGTCGTGTTGTCAACTGTTTCAGCGGATGGCAAGGAATCGGCGTTCCAGGAAACGGATTACACGCGAAAGAAATAGGTTCTGCTGTGTTGAACGCGCTCAACAATCGGAGCCTCTGCCGGAGCCTCTGCCTGCTGAGAAGACGTCTGCGCGTTGACTTGCGTCTCGGCGCACCCTAAGATTCCGCGATGCCTGATTCCCCCTCGCTCGTCGGTACGACCGTCTCGCACTACCGCATTGTCGAAAAACTGGGCGGCGGTGGAATGGGCGTCGTCTACAAGGCCGAAGACACCAAGCTTGGGCGTTTTGTTGCCCTCAAATTTCTTCCGGAAGAGGTAGCCAACGACCGCCAGGCGCTCGAGCGTTTTCAACGCGAAGCGCGCGCCGCTTCCGCCCTTGACCATCCAAACATATGCACGATTCATGAGATCGGTGAGCACGATGGAAAGCTTTTCATCGTCATGCAGAATCTGGAGGGCCAGACGCTGCGTAATCGAATCGCAGGGCGCGCTCTCCCGTTGGATCTGCTGCTCGATCTTGGCACGGAAATTGCCGATGCGCTCGACGCCGCGCACGCGAAAGGCATCGTTCATCGAGACATCAAGCCCGCGAACATTTTCATCACCGATCGCGGCCACGCCAAAATTCTCGATTTCGGGCTGGCAAAACTAATCGACGCGAGTGGGCCTGCTTTCGATGGCACGTCAGGCTCCCCGACAGCTGACACTGCGGAAGCGTTGCTGACGAGCCCCGGCGTTGCGCTCGGAACCGTCGCCTATATGTCACCCGAGCAGGTTCGTGGCGAAGTTCTCGATGCGCGAACGGATCTTTTTTCGTTTGGCCTTGTGCTCTACGAAATGGCCACGGGGCGTCAGGCGTTTTCCGGAAACACGTCCGGCGTGATTCACGAAGCGATTCTCAATCGGGATCCGCTCCCGGCGAGCCGCGTCAATCCGGAAGTTCCCGAAAAACTGGAAGAAATCATCGATAAGGCGATCGAAAAGGACCGCAATCTCCGCTATCAGCATGCTTCGGACATGCGCACGGACCTGGCGCGCCTGAAGCGGGATTCCGATTCGGGCCGCACGTCGGCGCGAATGTCCGCGCGCGCGGCAGTTCTCGACGCCGAGCCGTCCAGCGCATCCCCGCATTCGGCGGCGACGCGCGTTAGTTCGGATTTCACGCGAGTCACGAGGATCCCGGCGGCGTCGGTCGCTGCGTCAGTTCAGACGGGGGCAACTGCTTCCGCAACGAAAAAGCGCTGGCCGCTGCTTTCTGCGGCTACCGTCATCCTAATCGGACTTGTCGCTACGGGCGGCTACTTCTACGCTCATCGTAAACCCATGCTGACGGAAAAAGATCCCATCGTTCTGGCCGATTTCGTCAACACAACCGGCGATTCAGTCTTTGACGGCTCTTTGCGCGAAGCGCTTGCGGCAAAACTTGCGGAATCCCCTTATTTGAATATCGTCTCGAACTCGGCAATACAGCAAACGCTTCGCCTGATGGAGCAGCCGGCGAATACGCGGCTGACGCCCGAGCTCGCGCAACAGGTTTGCCAGCGCGACGGAGGGAGGGCCGTTCTCGAAGGCACAATTTCCGGCATTGGCACTCAGTATGCTCTCACGCTGAATGCCTTGAATTGCGACACCGGGGCGTCGCTGGTGCGCGTGGAAGCGGACGCGAACGGCAAAGACGCAGTCCTGTCGGCGTTGGGAAAATTGGCGGCTGAAATGCGCGGGTCGCTTGGCGAATCGCTGGCCACAATTCAGAAATTCAATGTGCCGGTCGAAATGGCGACGACAAGTTCGCTTGAAGCGCTGAAAGCGTACTCGCTCGCCCTCCAAGATATGAAAATGGGAAATTTTCCGCAGTGCGTGCCGCTTCTCAATCATGCCATTGCGTTGGATCCGAATTTCGCCATGGCGTACGCCACGCTTGGCACGGTCTACACCGATATGGGCGAAAACGATCTTTCCGTGGAGAATCTGAAGAAGGCCTTTGCGTTGCGTGATCGCGCCAGCGAGCCGGAAAAGCTCTATCTCGATTCGCATTACTACCAGTTCGTGACCGGCGACGTGAACAAGGCCGAGCAAACCTACGTGCTTTGGCAACAAACCTACCCGCGCGACATCGTGCCCAAAATCAACCTCGGCAACCTCTACACACAGATGGGGCAATTCGACAAAGCCGCGCAAGAGTGTCTTGACGCCCTGCGCATTAGCTCCAGTAATGCCATTGCCGCCGGTTTATTGGGCCAGATTTATCAGTACCAAGACCGGTTTGACGAAGCAAAAGCCATTTTCCAAAACGGCCTTGCTCAATCTCCATCGGCCGGCGGATTTCATCAGGGGCTGTGGACGATTGCATTTATTCAGGGAGACCCCGCGGGGATGCAACAGCAAGTGCAATGGGCAAAATCCAAAGGCACGGAAGCGGATCTAGCTCCCACTCAGGCATCGGCCGATATGGTGCTGGGCCAGTTCGCAAAGGCGAAGGCCATGTTCGAGGCATTTATTCCGCAGGCGATTCAACAGCACCTGAATGATCAGGCTGCATCGGCCATGGCTGGGATTGCGGGTGCGGAGGCGCTATATGGCTACTCGCAGCAAGCCCGAGCCGACGCCGAAAAAGCAATTTCCTTGGACCCGGACAATCCACCACCAGGCGCCGTGGACGTCCTTGCTGTCACGGGAGACTCCTCGCGGGCCGAAAAGATTGCAGATCAACTGGCCAAGAAATATCCGCAAGATACGCTGCTCAACTCGATTGACTTTCCGATTATTCGCGCGCTTGTAGCGCACAGTAGGGGCAAATCGCAAGAGGCTCTGGCGATACTTCAACCGGCAGGGCAATATCGGCTGGCTCCGGGACACGAATACAGTTACGTCCTCGGACTCGTCAATCTGCGGGCCAAGGACGGCCAAAGCGCGGCCGCCGAATTTCAATTCATCCTCGACCATCAAGGCGAATTTGCTCTGGATCCCGTGTATCCGCTCGCCCGCCTCGCTTTAGCTCGTGCGCGTGTCCTTGAGGGCGACCAATCTGGAGCGCGCATGGCCTATCAGGATTTTCTTTCGTTCTGGAAGAATGCCGACCCGGACATTCCTGTTCTGGGACAAGCGCGCGCCGAATACGCGAAACTTCCGTAGCACCGTCTTCGGGCATCGGTGATACGCGGAACCGGGAGCGCAACGAACAGACCTATGCATGCGTCCAACAACTTACAAAGAGCATCTAACTTGAGCAGTGAAATTTTGCGCTGCCTCGAGGGGTAATACTTTCACCGTGGAGACGGGAATGAAAGCGGACTTTCGCCAATCCGTCAGCCGCGGACTGCGCTTTCGTTGCCCGAAATGCGGCGAGGGGCATGTCTTTTCGAGTTTCTTGAAGATGCGTGATGAATGCTCGGTATGCGGGCTGTCATTTTATCCGGAATCGGGTTATTACGCGGGGGCGATGTATCTGGATTACGCGCTCTCCGCCGGAATTTTCCTGGCGATTTTCGTTCCCACATTGTTCATGCCCGAGTTTACGCACCTTTCCTACATGACGAAAAATCTTCTGTGGATCGCGTTCGGAACGGTGGTGTGCCTCGGGATGGCGCGTCCATCGTATAGCTTGTGGCTCGCGGTGGATTACTGGATCTCGCCGTGGAATTCAGAGCCACCGAAAAAGAACGATGACACCGTCGAACTGCCGCTGGTCAGCCTGGTCATTCGCACCGATAGCGACGAGCCACGACAAGGTACAAGAGATCGATGGGAACACTAGAGGTGCTTGCCGCTCCGCCGTTGCAGTGAAACTCTCCCGTTAAAGTGCCTCCCATTTATTGAGTTGGCGATTCTGGAATCCTTTTTGTACCGCGCAATTCCTCGTCCGTGTATTTGATGTCGCTCTTCGCGAAGGCGAAGAAATTCCACGAGCCGTACTTTTGCTGGAGCTGAGGCAGTACGGCGTCAATGAGCGCGTCACCGGACTTGCCGTCCGCCTGAGCCTTCTCAATAAAAGCGCGCAGGTCCATCAGGTAGCCGCGAAAATCGCGAACGTCGGCTGCGCGGCCGGGTTCGCTTCCGTGACCGGGAACGAATGTGGCGGTTGGATAGTCGGCAAGAAGCGTATCGAGCGTGGCGATCCAAGGTTTTGTAGATGCATCGATCAGATTCGGCAACGTGTGATTCCAAAACAAATCGCCGCAGAAGACGGCGTTCGCGGAAGAATCGTAGACGACCGAGTCGCCTCCGGTGTGGCCGGGCAGCGAGCGGACGACCAGCGCGCGGCGGTCGAGGTACAGCGTGACGCCGTCCTTATAAGTGATCGCAGGCAGGCCGAGCGATTCCACTTCCTCCTTTTGCTGCGTTGTGATTTTGGGGCCGAAGAATTTCGCGTTCTCGGTGCGCTCCCATGACCGGACATTCTCCTGGGCCAGGATTGTTGCGCCTGCGTTAGCAAAGATGCTGTTGCCCGCGACGTGATCGAGATGGTAATGCGTGTTGACGACGAAGCGGATCGGCAGATTTGTTTTCTTGCGGATTTCATCAAGGAGGGTTTGCGCGGCGGCGACATTCTCGAACGTGTCGATCACCGCGACGCCATCGGAGCCCATCACGAAGCCGGCGTTCGCGCCAGAGCGCGCGGATTTTGCGGCAGGATTGTCGATAGCGGCCCACGCGCCATGGCCGAGATCGTGAAGCGTGAAGGCGGCGGGCGCGTGGGCAATGCCGGCACAAACGAGAATGCAAATCGAAACGGCAAGCACCAGGAATTTAAGTCGCATCGTCATCTCCCCATGAAATTGCCGTGCCGGCGATTGGGCCGCGTCAGAGATTCTTCAGAAAAAATGCGGTGAGGCGCTCGAAGAGCTGGATGCGCGCCGGGCGATCTGAAATCGGGTGGCCGCGTCCGGGGAAAAGCATCAGCGCAGCCGGATATTTTCCCGCGGCGATGAAGCCATTAAGCATTTCCGAAGTGTTGGCGAAATGAACGTTATCATCACCGGTACCGTGGACTTCCATCAACTGGCTCTGCAAATGCGATGCATAAGTGACCGGAGACGAATCCTTGTAGCCTTCGGGATTCTCCTGGGGCGTGCCCATGTAGCGCTCGGTGTAAATCGTATCGTAGAGCTTCCAGTCGGTGACAGGCGCGACAGAAACTGCGGCTTTGAAAACATCGGGCGCGTTCAGAATGGAATAGAGCGTCATGTAACCGCCGTAACTCCAGCCCCAAATGCCTATACGCGAGGGATCCACGAACGATTGCGATTTGAGCCAGCGCACACCGGCGAGCTGATCCTGCAATTCGACTTTGCCAAAGTGATGGTAAACGGGCGTTTCGAAAACGTGGCCGCGGCCGTACGAGCCGCGATTATCGACGGTGAAAATAATGTAGCCCTTCTCCGCCATCAGTTCGTGCCACAGGAAATTCACGCCGCCCCATGCGTTGCGGACTTCCTGCGCGTGCGGGCCGCCATAAACGCTGATGAGCACGGGATATTCGCGCGACGGCTCAAAATTGCGCGGCAGAATCATCATGGCGTGGAGCGGCGTGCCGTCGTCGGCGTTGACGGTGAAAAATTTTACAGGCGATAAATCGTAGCCGGCCAGCTCGGCGACTTTGTTTTCGTCGAGAACGGCGACGCGCGTGCCATCCGTGCGGTCAAGAGTCTGGCGCGGGGGCGTCATCGAGGCGGAAAATGTGTCGACGAAGTATTGCGCGTTGGGCGACATTTCAACGGAATTTGTCCCCGCATCGCGCGTGACGCGGGTGAGGCTCTTGTCGGCAAGCGAAAGGCGATAGAGCTGCGATTCGGTCACCTTGTCTTTGTTCGTGAGGAAATAAACGTAGCCGCGGGCCTCGTCAACAGCCAGGCCATTTTCGCCGCCAGGACCAAAGCCGGAAATATCCGAAATTTGCCAATCGCCGCTGGTGAGCTGTCCCAGTTGCTTGCCTTCGATGCTGTAAAGATAGAGATGGCGGTATCCGGTGCGCTCGCTGGACCACAGGAATTTCGAGCCGTCGGAGAAGAAATAGAGGTCTTCGCTCAGATTGATCCAATATTTGTCCGTTTCGGTGAGGATGATTTTCGAAGCGCCGCTCGAAGCATCGGCGAACATCAAATCGAGACGATTCTGCGCCCGGTTCAGACGCTCGATCGCGAGTTGCTGTGAATTCGGCAGCCACTTCACGCGCGGAAGATAAATGTTCGTGTCCGAGCCGGTATCCATCCATGCGGTGTCGCCGCCATTCACGGAAATCACGCCGACGCGCAGAATCGGATTCGGGCTGCCCGCCTGCGGATAGCGGGTGGTGAGAGTTTCGCCGGTCATCGAGGCCATATCAATGATGGGATAGGGCGTCACGGGACTTTCGTCAAATTGCAAATAGGCAATCCGTTTTGAATCGGGCGACCACCAATACGCGGTGCCGAGGTCGAGCTCCTCGGGATAAACCCAGTCGACCTGGCCTTTGCGGAGGGCTTCACTTCCGCCGGTTGTGACGGCGTGCGATTCGCCCGTGGCCACGTTCACGGCCCAAATATTATAATCACGTAGATAGCTGACCCATCGTCCGTCGGGAGAGAATTTTGGATCGCCGATTTCCTGCTCGCCGCTGACCAGATTCTTGACGGCGGCGGTTTCCGTATTGAACAGCACCAGGTTCTCGCCGCCGACGAAAAGCAGCGACTTGCCATCCGGCGACCACAAATCACGCGCGGCGGTGGCGCGGCCGAATCCTGTGCGCTGCGTGACTTGCTTTTTCGGCCGCGGCATCAGCGAGGCTAGTTTTTCGGCTGCCACGACAATATGGCTCTGGCCGGTGGCCGCGTCGATGACGACAAGGTCCAAGCCATCACCCGCGGCGCGGAAATAGCTGAGTTGTTTACCATCGGGCGCCCATGCGACGCCGCGCAACGTTTCTCCGCTCAAGCTGGGTGCGCCGTAGATGCGCTCGACGGTCAAATCTTTTGCCGCGGATCGCGCAGAGGATTGGGCGCGCGTAACGGCGGGTAGCGAAATCAGCGCCGCGCAGAGGAGTGCAGCGACCGATGAGATTTTTACAGCGGGCGCGTTTGCAAAATGGCGCATGAAAACCTCCTGATGAAAGCGCGCCATTCTATCCTGTGCAGCTAGATTGCGAAATGGGATTTCGAGCAGCGCAGGTCCCCAGGCTACCTTCTGGGGGCTATGCGAGCGGTTCGTAGTAGCGGGAACCGGCGCAGGCGCGGCAGAGGGTTCGGCCGCTCGCGACGACCTGGCGATTGAAGTTGACGCCTTCGCCGCATTTTTCGCAGATGATGCGAGCCGCCTTGCAGCCCGGCAAATCCTCGGGACGAATTTCGACCTGTACGGGCTGCGTTTCGAAAAGGTCCGCGTCCGGAAGACTTCGGTACGCCTTTTGCTGAGCTTGTTCTTTTTGGAGGTCGGGGAACATTTGTCGAGCGCGCTCCTTTGAATCCTCTCGAGCAGCGATGCGCACGCCACGGCCGCTTGGCAAGTCGACGAACGTGGCGGCCATTTTTCCCCAGTCGAAAAATTTCAGACTCCTTTTGCCCAGGCGGCAACCAGTGACGAGGGCGATGGCGTCGGTGGCGCAGCGGTCGATTTCGATGTAGGTCACGAAGCGCTTGCGCTCCCGCTCCGGATCATCAATTTTCAATTCGCGCAGCCCGAGCATGGCCATTCGCACACCAAGGACTTGTCCGGCGCAAATATGGCCGTGCGCTTGGGTGGCAAGTTGCAGATATTCGTCGAGGGTCTTCATGGAAGGCTCTCCATGATGATACGGCGAGTCTGATGGGTGGGCTATAGAAATGTGAATTCAGAAACTTGGACAAAGAAAGCTCTCACGCGAGAAGCTCGACCGCTAGGTGACAACAGCGGCTGACCGCCTGCGGCGATGAACGGCGAACGCGCCAATCGTGACGGCGACACCGAGCGCGAAGAGACAGCCTTCGCGAATCAGCGTCCCTGCGTCCAGCTTTTCATTGGGACCGAAGCAGCCACAGTTGATCGCCAGGTGCAGCGCATAAGAGCGAATCACAACCGCGTAGAAAAGCGCAAGCAACAGCGCGGCGGCCAGCGAGACGTATCGCAAGGCAAAGCCGGTGAGAAGAAGGACGCCCAGGCTCAATTCCATCCATGGCAGCGCGTGCGCGAACGGGCTGACCATGCGGGGCGGCAAAAGCTGGTACGAATCCACCTGCATCGCAAAGAAGGTCATCGACAGGCCGAGCGAGGCGGACGTGATTTTCAAAGATGCCAGCGTCCACGGCACAGCATTTTGCGGGCGCAATTTCCCGTACGCGGCCGCGAGAAACACAACCGCAAGCGTCAGACGCCCAAGCAGCAGTAAAATGCGGCCCGCACTCCAGCGAGAGGATGAGGTCATATCGATTATTTCTGGCTCAGAAGCTGATCGAAGAATTGCCGAAGAATTGGCCAGGAAATGGCTCCCTGCATAGGAGGATACTGCTGTCCGTGGATAGAAATCACGATGGTGGGGGTCGCGCGCACGGGCAGGAGCTGGCCTTCGGCCAAATCACGCTGGATGCCAGCGTCGACGGCACAGCCTTTAATTTCGTTCTGCGAGTTGCCCTCGCAGCCTTGCATCAAACGCTCGACGCGCTTGAACTCTGCCGGCGTGAGGGCCGCCTGGACGATCGGCTTGATAATTCCCTTGGGATTCTCCGTTCCGTACTCCGACCATGCCATTTGATTGTCGAAGATAGCGCGTTCGACAGCCTCAAATTTTCCGATGCGCGCGGCTGCATTCACCCAGCGCGCGGCTTGGCGCGAATAGAGGTGCATCGGCAACGGAAAGTCACGGTGGACCAGGTAGACCTTGCCGGAGGCAACATAGTCGTCAATCAATGGCCGCAACGTTTGCTCATAGAGCTCGTCGCAGACGGGACATTCGTAATCGTCATAAACGATCATCTTGATGGGTGCATTTGGATTTCCCAGCGATTTTTCGGCTGAGAGCCGCTCCCACTCGGCGGGTGTTTGCGCCATGGACGGCACAACGCACAGCGCCACAAAGAAGCACAGAACCAGCGCGGCAACGAGAGACGTAAAGATCCGCAGCGAATGCACCCTTGAAATTCTATCGTTCCACCGATACCGGCGCGTCATCGTCATCTCTGGGATTATCTCTGGTTGAGAATTTGGTCGAAAAACTGTTTCATCAGAGGCCACGAGATCGGTCCGGCCGTAGCCGGATAAGATTGTCCGCGGGCCGAAACAACGAACGTGGGCGTTTGCGTCACGGGAAGCAGCTGCGCTGCCGCCATATCGTGCTGGATTTCAGCATCCACGACGCAGCTCGCGATTTCGGCATGTGAATCACTTTCGCAACCTTGCATCAATCGTTCCACGCGCTTGAACTCCGCCGGCGGCAGCGCCGCTTGGACGAATTTCCTGATGTCGCCCTCGGCGCTGCCATGTTCGCCCCAAACAGCCTGATTGTCATACAGGACGCGATCGACAGGTTCGAAATGGCCGATGCGCGCGGCGGCATTTGCCCAGCGCGCCGCTTCGCGCGAGTACTTGTGCATAGGGAGGGGAAAATCGCGGTGGACCAGATAAACCTTCCCCGACAACACGTAGTCATCAATCATGGGCCGCAGCGTACCTTCATAAAAACGGCCGCAGGCCGGGCATTCATAATCGCTGAAAACCTCCACCTTGATCGGAGCGTTCGGATTGCCGAGTGATTTTGCGGCCAAAAGGCGAGCCCAATCGGCGGACGCATGTGAGTTCTGCGCCGTGTGTGGCCGGGCGTGCATGGCAACACCCGAAAGCAGGGTCCCTGCGGCGCACAACACGGTTAAAGCTCTGAGGGAATGCCGGCTCAAGTCTTTCTCCTCCCTGCGGTGCAAATCGACGGGCATTCTAGCGCGAACGAGCGCATCTAACGCCACTAATCCGAGTGCGTGTCGCTAAACAGGAACGGCAAGTATACTCCAATTCAGATGCTCGGAGAGTAAGATTTGGGCACCTGAACCACTGCGGATGAGGGCCGGAGATACGCCGGTAGGAAGGGGCGCATTAGAGTTGATTTATTGATGATTGCAAGTAAGTATAATCGGTACATACAAATACGAGCCGTCAACAAACTTGACAATGATGCGCTCAACATGTAGAATGTGGCTCGCAATACTTTGCATTTGTCGATGCAGTTATTCTAAAGCAAGCAGAGCGAGGGAGGGGCCTGAATCCAATGAGCAAAATCATCGGAATTGACCTTGGAACCACCAATTCGGTCGTTGCCGTGATGCAGGGCGGCGAGTCTACCGTAGTTCCGAACCAGGAAGGTGCGCGGACGACGCCATCGGTTGTGGGAATCACGAAATCGGGAGAGCGGCTCGTCGGACAGGTGGCCAAGCGCCAGTCGATCACCAATCCGGAAAACACGGTTTATTCAATTAAGCGCTTCATGGGCCGCCGATACGATGAGGTCGGCGAGGAGCTGAAGCGCGTGCCGTACAAGATTGTGCGCGGTCCGCACGATGACGTGCGCGTGGAGATTTCAGGGAAGGTGTACAGCCCGCCGGAAATCTCGGCCATGATTTTGCAGAAACTGAAGAGCGCCGCGGAAGATTTCCTGGGCGAGAAAATCACGAAGGCTGTAATCACCGTTCCCGCGTACTTCAATGACGCGCAGCGGCAGGCGACGAAACAGGCGGGCGAAATCGCGGGGCTCGAAGTGCTGCGCATCATCAATGAGCCGACCGCAGCGGCGCTGGCCTACGGGCTCGACAAGAAAAAAGACGAGACGATCGCCGTATACGACCTGGGCGGCGGCACCTTCGATATTTCCATCCTTGAAGTAGGCGAAGGCGTGGTCGAAGTTAAATCGACCAATGGCGATACGCATTTGGGCGGCGATGATATTGACCAGCGGATCGTCGACTGGATGATCGCGGAGTTCAAAAAAGAGCAAGGCATCGACCTGAGCAAAGACCGCATGGCCATTCAACGACTGAAGGAAGCCGCCGAAAAGGCGAAGATTGAACTTTCGCAGTTGGTGGAGACGGAAATCAATCTGCCGTTCGTCACGGCGAACGAGTCCGGGCCGAAGCATTTGCAGCAGAAGCTGACGCGCGCGAAGCTCGAGCAATTGATGGAAGACTTACTCCAGCGCACCGTCGGACCCGTGAAACAAGCGCTTTCCGACGCAGGCGTCACGCCCGACAAAATCGACGAAGTGGTGCTCGTGGGAGGTTCAACGCGCATTCCACGCGTCGTCGACATCGTGAAGAATTTGTTCAACGGGAAAGAGCCGCACAAGGGCGTCAACCCGGACGAAGTGGTTGCCGTCGGCGCGGCGATTCAGGGCGGAGTGCTCGGCGGCGAAGTGAAGGACATTCTGCTGCTCGACGTAACGCCGCTGTCGCTGGGCGTGGAAACAATGGGCGGCGTGATGACGGTGCTCATCCCGCGCAACACGACCATTCCAACACGCAAAGCGGAAATGTTCTCGACGGCTGCCGACAATCAGACTTCCGTCGAGATTCACGTGCTGCAGGGCGAGCGGCCGGTGGCCAGCGGGAACCGCACGCTCGGGAAATTCCACCTGATCGGGCTGCCGCCAGCTCCGCGCGGAGTGCCGCAGGTTGAAGTCACCTTCGACATCGACGCGAACGGCATTTTGAATGTGTCGGCGAAGGACATGGCGACGAACAAGGAGCAGAAGATCACGATCACAGCTTCTTCCGGCCTGAGCAAAGAAGAGGCCGAGAAGATGCGCAAGGAAGCAGAGTCGCACTCGGACGAGGACAAGGCGAAAATCGCCGAGGCCGAGGCGCGCAACCGTTGCGACAATCTGGTCTACCAGACCGAGAAGCTGATCCGTGAAAATCGCGACAAGCTCGCCGAAGCGGACGTGAAATCCGCCGAAGAAGCGGTCGAAGCGGCGAAGCGCGCGCTCGCGGAGGGCGGAGTCGAGCGGCTCAATCAAGCGGCCGAGGAGTTGACCAAGGCTTCGCATAAGCTGGCGGAGGCGATGTACAAGGCAACGTCAGCTGCGGGGGCGGCGGCGGGCGGCCCAGGAGCGAATCCTGGACAGGGTGGGCCGGGAGCCGCTGACGGCAATGCGAGCACGACATCGGGCCCGTCAACGGGACAAGGCGATGTGGTCGACGCGGAGTTCGTGGACCTAGACGAGTCGAAGAAGCCAAACTAATCGCCGAATCGATTGGCGCGGCGCTCCGGCGGGCGGCATGGCGTCCTGCCGGAGCCTCGGCGAACCTCCACAAGAAAGAGGGACACGGTTGGATACGACCACAGGAATCAAGCGGTCCGGGCCGCCACAGGCCGTGCAGAAAGTCCGAGACAATTATTACCTGGTACAGGTGATGTTGACGAGCTCGCCTTCGGCGGACTGGCGACGACTGTTTTATGAGACCAAGCACGATGCGGCGGCGGAATTTCGTCCGCGCTCGGTCGAGATTTCGGGCGCGCTGATGCGCTTCCGCTCGGAGCCGGAGGCCGTGCAGCAGAGAATTGGGATGATTGATCTCTGGGTGGAACATGCGAACGGGAAGGAAGCTTCGATGGGCACTCGCAATGACGACCAGCGCCGCAAACGTGAGGAACTGGCGCGCGAAGCGGAAGAGCTTAACGAGTGGAACTCGCGCTGGGCGAAGCTTTAGAGTAAGGCAAATTCTCCACTTTTGCTTGCTGCAACTTTCGTGCCGAAGCAAGCCAGGGATCAGAAACCCTGCAGAGACACGGACGCAAAATGCCGACCACCACAAAGCAAGATTACTACGAACTGCTGGGCGTACCGCGCAAGGCCCCGCTCAAGGAAATCCGCCAGGCATACCGCAAACTTGCGCGTAAATATCATCCCGACCTGAACCCCGGCGACAAATCCTCAGAGGAAAAATTCAAGCAGATACAGGAAGCCTACGAGACGCTTTCGGACACGAAGAAGCGCCAGATGTACGACCAGTTCGGCTTCAATACACCGGGCTATCCAGGCGCCGCGGGCGGTGCAGCAGGAGCGGGTGGCGCGCCCGAAGATGTCCATTTCGATTTTGGCGGATTTGATTTTGGCGGCGCGGGCGGCACCAGTTTCCGCGACCTCTTCAGCCAGGTGTTTCGCGGCGCGAACACGGCGCATGCCGAACAGGAAGCCGAGCCCGGCAGCGACCTGGAATATCAAATCGACATTAAATTCGCGGAAGCCATGCACGGTGCGGTGAAGAAGATCACCATCACGCGCCTCGATGTCTGCCCCGCGTGCCATGGGACAGGCGCGACTCCCGGCACCGGCCAACAAGTATGTCCCGCGTGCGGGGGCTCGGGTCAGGCCACGCAAGTAAGCGGCCGCATGAGGTTCCAGATTAATTGTCCGCGTTGCGGTGGCTCGGGCAAGCTGCATACGGTCTGCCGGACCTGCGGCGGCGAAGGCCGCGTGCGCCGTTCCGACACGATTGATTTTCGCATCCCACCCGGCGCTCAGACCGGCTCGCGGTTTCGCGTGCCCGGCCGCGGCAATGCCGGAACACACGGCGCACCGCCGGGGGACCTTTACATCATCACCCGCGTAGAACCGCACCCGTTTTTCGAGCGACGAGGCGACGATCTTTACACCGTCGTGCCCGTAACCGTTTCGGAGGCGGCGTTAGGGGCGAAAATTGAAGTGCCGACAATCGATGGGCGCGCGCAGGTGCGTATTCCGCCGGGAACGAACAGCGGCAAAGTTTTGCGATTGCGTGAAAAAGGCGCGCCTTCGGTACGGCGAGCGGGACATCGTGGCGACCAGCTTGTCGAAGTACGCATTGTGGCGCCGCGACCTGAAGATGAGCGCGTGAGGCAGTTGCTTCGCGATTTGGCGAAGCATGACACGGAAGACCCGCGCCGCGAAATTTTCTCGCGCGCGTCGTTATGAACGCGCCAGTCCGCGTGGCGACCAGCAGCATGGGAACATAGAATGCCGAAACAAAGAAAGAGAGCGAAAGCCGGCTACATGATTAGCGCCGTCGCGGAGCTTTACAAGTTGCATCCGCAGACGCTGCGGCTCTATGAGCGCGTGGGCCTGCTCAAGCCATCGCGTTCGCAAGGAAACACGCGGCTTTACACGGACCAGGACCTCGAGCGCCTCGAAGTGATCCTCACGCTGACGCGGGATATGGGCGTCAACCTCGCGGGAATCGAAATCATCCTCAACATGCGCGACAAAATGTCCGACATGCAGCAGCAGATGGAAGCCTTCATCGGATTCGTTCGCGGCGAACTGGCTAAAGGCTTCGGCGCCGAAGAGCGCCACGTGGTTCGCAATGCCATTGTGCGTGCCATGCCGCCCAAGGCGATTCGCATCGAGAAGTAAATTTTTAGCGCTTTCAGCGAGTGCTTTCCTTTGAGTGGCGCTCGATGAAGCGCTTGGTGAAAATCACTACGCCGAAGATTTGCGTCCATTCGGACACGACGTTGCCAACCACCTGACCCCATCTGCTTCCCGTATCCATGTGCGCAAAAAGTACGATCCAGCCCACTCCCGTTATAATCAAGAAAACACTCAAGGAATGGTCACGAAGAAGTTCCAGTGCTGGTCTGCAAGGACTCTTCGGAAGCTGGCGACTTTCGGCCGAGCCTTTTTCGTACAAATACTTCGTCGCAAACAGCATCACGACCACACCCGACCAGTCGGCAATCGCATTTCCAAAGAACGAGCCCCAGTGAGTGGCAGGATTTGAGAAGATATAAAAGCAAATCCACAGAATTAGGATACTGGTGCAGATGATGCTCAGCGAGTGCGGATAAAACCAGCGATGGCGACTGTCAGCTTTAACCATGGTCGAGCCTCCGGGACGAAAGTGCGATTGGCCATGGACTGGATTATCACAGAAGAATAGACAGGTGCAGGCAGAAATCGCGCGCGGCGTCAGGCACCCTTCAACCTGTGGCGCGAGCTTGGCTCGATTTCAGTTTCGGGAATTGATGACGCAGGCCATCAGGTAACGCGAGAGCGGGGCTGGCCCCGCTCGCAATTATCCCTGAGGCCAGGGATCAGCAGGGACGATATCGGGGTCGTCAAACATGTTCTCGCTGGTAATGTTTTCGATCGGAGCATCGCCTTCGGCGCGAGGAGCAAGTTTTTTCTGCGCGCGACGTTCGGCCTTCATGCGCTGTTTTTCCTGACGCTTCATTTCCTTCTGCCGCTTCTGAAATGTGGATTTCGATCGTGTCGCCATAAAAGCTCCTTGAATTCGCGATAGAATCCTCAGCGATACTCCCAATAAAATATACAGGAGCAATTCGCACGAGGCCGCGTGTCGATTTCATACGCCGGAATCAGCCGATGACACCGACTGCGGGCTCTGATACCGACAGCCCCCAGTCTGGCGTGGCCTTCCCCCGTTACCAGCGGGGTTCGCGCGGCTGACGTGCCGCTTCGCGATAGTCCTCATTCGAGAACCGCTCGCGATTTCCTCCGCGATTACCGCCGCCGCTGCTACGTCCCGGACCGCCGCCGCGTTCAGGGGCGCGACCCTCGCCCTTCGGCCGCGCTTCATTCACTTTCAAATTTCGCCCGCCTACCTCTTTGCCATCCAAGCCGGCAATGGCCTTGGCCGCCTCGGCATCGTTGGGCATCTCGACAAACGCGAATCCGCGGGCGCGGCCGGTTTCCCGATCCATCGCCAGATGAACGCGCGTGACCGTCCCAAACGGCGCAAACAACGCGCGCAAATCTGCCTCAGTCGTTTGGAAACTCATGTTCCCGACAAACAAATTCTTCATGCTCCCCTATCTCCTTCTCTCTTAAATCGAAAAACGTGATGCGTCACCGACCGGTTCAGTGCTTTTCAAGTAAGGCGAGGAAGGCGGATAGGCGAACGGCCAAAAGCTGGCCAGAAAGGCGGCGACGCAATCCGGGCTTCTTCGAAATGCGGAACAATTATAACACGAAGTCATAATTCCGGGATGTGCACCGGCGCCGAGCCACACTGGCGGGGATTTCTGGTCGCGCAGCGCTCCGCCACCTCGCGCGGGGCCTCGAAACCCGTCTCGAGCGGGATCCACAGGTTCCACAGCGATGCACAGGCGTCCGCTTGCGCTGAGCGCGTGCAGCGCCTATCCTTGCGGCATGGCACGGAGCGATTGTCCGAATTGCAGCGGCACAGGCTGGAAAGTTGTCGAGCAGACCGGGTCGAATCAGGAAGCGCGGCCCTTCGCGCCTGCGGGCGGCGCTCGCGCTGGCTCTGCAGTTGGCGAGCCGAAGACGGTCTGGGCTGTGCCGTGCGATTGCACAGTGGGCGACCGCCACTCGCACATTCTGGAACGCGCACGACTGCCCAAGCGTTACCAGCATTGCAATTTCGAGAGCTTCGATACGGATCTCGGCTATTCCGGTCCTGAAGCAACGGCTTGGAACCGCAGTCTGCTTCAGGCGAAGCTCGAGGTGCAAGGTTTCGCGCGTAACTTTCCGATTGGGACCGAACACGGACTTTTGTTGATGGGCACTTGCGGCGTGGGGAAGACGCATCTTGCGGTGGCTGCGCTCGAAGAAATTGTTCTCCGCGGGCACACCGGACTCTTCTACGACTACCGCGAGTTGCTCAAGCAAATTCAGGACAGTTACAACCCCGAGAGCCATTCAACGGAGATGGGGGTACTCGAGCCGGTACTGACAACCGAGGTGCTGCTGCTCGATGATTTGGGGTCGTCGAAACCCTCGTCGTGGGCGCTGGAAACCGTGGGCCACATTTTGAATACGCGCTACAACGGCCACCGCGTCACTTTGCTCACCACGAATTTTCTCGACGCGCCCGCCCCGGCCGCCACGGGTTCTGGCGCCGCGGAGACACGAAACTCCTCCGCACGGCCACCCTCCTCCGAGGATTCACTGACGGATCGGGTGGGTACGCGTATCCGTTCACGACTCTTCGAAATGTGCCGCACAGTGGAAATTTCGGCGCCCGATTACCGCAAAGAAATCCGCCACGCCGGCCACTTCCACGCATAGCCGGATTCGAAATAGCCTCACGGGCAAATTCCCGCAAAAACCACTCCTCGTTGCGCCGCGCTATTTTGTGCGGCAGAGGATCGTGTGTTCGGGGTCAATCACTAAACGCGAAGGGCGCTGGCGAGCCGAGAAGTGGAATTTAGTTACCAGCCCCCTGGTAATGACCTGGCCGAGCAGTTCCGGCTTTCCTTGCGCGTGTGCGGCGTAAATCGGCACAGATTCGGTGAAGACATTCGGGACGCTGCCCTGCTGCAACGTACCTTCGATTTCGATCCTGCCGCCGCGCGAGTGAACTTGATAATCCACGCGGTAATCAGGGATCCCGGTTTCTCGCACCCACTCGTCGAAAAACCAGTCCATCGAACGGCTGCCTTCCAGATCCATCGATGGCATCATGAAGCGCTCGACGGCTTTCTGAAATTGCGCGGTAGAGAGCGATTGAAAACGATGTTCGCTCAGAACGTAGCGCAACATTTTTCCGAAGCGCGCATCGGGATTTCGGGATTTCGGGTCGCGCAACATCTCGCGCAACATGTGAATCACCCACGCGCCTTTGTCGTAGACGATCGTGTTGTACGCATCCGGCGTTTTGGACGAATCCAGCCGGTAACCGAAATCCAGCGGCCCAGCCGCCTCGATGGCCGCGTCGGTACCAGGAGCCTTCGTGAGCAAGAGGTCGCGATATCGCGCGAGCCAATTTTGGAGTTCATGCTTACCGGGATTGTGCGAGTCGTCGTACATCAACGACTGGTAATCGGCCATTGCTTCTTCGAGCCAAAAGTCGCGGTAGCTCGCCGGAGCCACCACGTTGCCCCACCACTGATGAGCCACTTCATGGAACGGAACAAGCTGCGCGATTTCTTCCTGTGCGCGCTCCGCTACGCCGGCTTGCTGCTGCGCCTCGGGCGGCAGAAAGACTAGCGTCGTAAGGTAGAGCAGGCCCGGCCACCCCTGGCCAAACGAGCCGGGAATTTGCGAAACATCGAGCTTCGGAAACGGGAATGGCCCGTTGATGGTTTCATAATAGTGAACCGAGTCCTGCAATTTGCCTCCGAGCCGCTTCAGCACGGCCGGAGGATTCGGCATTAGTGCGGACTCGAGATTTTCCGTTCCGTAAATTCGCCCGGGTAATGTGCCGGGAGGCAGACGAGCAGCGGCGTTCTGCTGCAAGCGCGCGACAATGGCCTGTTCGAGTTCGTGATTCGCGTAAAGCGCGATCTCCGGCTTCCCCGCAACGGTCTGCTCGGCATAGTCACCAAGGTTGAAGCCCGCGACGGACATGGGCTGCGTGCTTTGCCAATGGCCAGTGCGTTCGGAACCTTCAACCGCGGTTTCTGTTTGATGGCCGGTGGCGACCAAAGTCAGGCGCTTCGGCCAGTGGAAATTCAGATCAAATGAGGCGAATCGCTCCTGCCCCGCCAAATGGGGATACCAGCTCCCGCGCGCGCCAACGAAATACACATTGTTGCCCGCGTCCTCGATAACCGTTCCTTGATAGGCCACCCGAAGACGATATTCGACACCCGCGGTAGCGGCTGCCGGTAGCACGACGAAAAGTATGTCATTGCCGCGACGCGCAATTTGCTGGCGGCGCAAATCTTGATTCTGAAAGAAGACGAGCGCCTGGCCGGCGGTGTCAGTGACGCTCGAAACGTGGAGAAAGCGGGACAGCTCGAGCTCAATGACGCGCTCTCCGGAGCGCAGCTCCTTCCAGTGAATTATGGTAGTACCCGTCAGGCTCAAATCTTCGGCGATCCTGGTATCGACCGCGTAATCGATGGGCAGAGATTCTTCCTCGTGAGGCGGCGCATTCGGCGCCGCAAATGATGTCCAGACGTCGAAGAGCGTGCTTCCATTGTCTTCATGGGGCTGACCCATCAGCACGGTTTCCGCATGACGCTCGTCAACGACCACGTCGAAGGCACCAATGACGTTCGAATTCAGCGCCGCGTAGAAAAAGGGGCGCGGCACGGCGGAAAGCCAATCTTGAATGATTCGGAGTGACGATCCGGGATCGAGCTTCGCGACGATCGGAGTCCAATTCTGGACAAAAGCCGGATCGCCGGATGCCGCGATCTTTTGCTCGACAAGATCTCGGTGGATTTCCTGGGCCGTGCCGTCGTCGAAGCGCAGATAGGCTTGCGAGAATTCAACGTCGACCAAGGGAACTTTCAAAAAACGGAGCACAGAAGCGCGCTCGGCTTCATCGGGCGGAAGGGCGAAAACGCGTCCATGGCCGACAAAAACAGCTCCGGAGGTGCGCCCCTCGACCGGAGCGAGGAATCCGAGCGTGCCATCGGTAAAAGTGAACGAGACGCCGTCTCGCCGCAGGATGAGGTTATGAACATCGAACACGCGAGTGCCGTCGACAGGCAGCGTGCTCAGGGTTTGATAAAGTTGTTGCGGCGAAGAGGATGCGAGCGAAGCCTGTGAAGATGACGCGACGCCTTGTGGCGGTTCGAGCCCGGATGCAGCATGAGCCGCAAGAAAAACAGCGAGCGCAAGAATTATGCCGGTTCGCACGGGTTTGACTCTAACAACACATCTGTGATGCAGCAAGTCGCCGGAACGGATTCGACGCGACTCTCGGTGATATCAAGAAAGGGCTTGGCGAAGGTCGGCGATGAGGTCGGCGGGGTCTTCGAGGCCGATAGAGACGCGGACAGTGCCGGGTTCAACGCCGGCACGGTGGAGTTCGTCGCGCGACATGTTGTAATGCGAAGTGTAAATCGGCAGAATGACGAGCGACTCGACGCCCCCGAGGCTCGCGGCCAGAGCAAAAAGCTGCACGCGATCGCAGAATCGCCGCGCGGCGGCGAGGCCGTCCTTCAAATCGAATGAGAGCATGCCGCCGAAATCGCGCATCTGGCGGCGCGCCAATTTGTGATCGGGATGCGACGCGAGTCCCGGATAATGAACGCGCGCAACTTTCGGATGGCGCTCCAGAAATTTCGCGACGGCCAGGGCACTTTTGCACTGCCGTTCGATGCGGACGGTGAGCGTCTTCATCCCGCGAATCAGCAGGTACGCGCCGGCCGGGTCCATGCAGCCGCCCAGATAGATAATGTTGTCGCGCACGCGATGGATCCACGCGTGCGAGCCGGCGACCGCCCCAGCGATTAGATCCGAATGTCCGCCGAGATATTTGGTCGCGCTGTGCACTACCATGTCGAAGCCGAGCGCGAGAGGCTTTTGGAGCACCGGGCTGGCGAACGTGTTGTCCACGATGGAGACAAGATTGAATTCGCGCGCAATCGCGATGGCGCGGCGCAAATCCACGAGACGCAGCGAGGGATTCGTGGGCGTCTCAACGTAAAGCGCGCGGGCGCGCGGCGTGACGATGTCCTCGATGCCGGCGAGATCCGGTTCCACGTGGCGCACGCGAATCCCGAAGCGCGGAAACAGATCGCGCATCAGGCGGTACGTGCCGCCGTAGAGCTGCGCGGTCGAGATGACTTCGTCGCCGGAGCTGAGCACGGCAAGCAGCGCGCTTGAAATTGCAGCCATGCCAGAAGCAGCCACAATCGCGGCTTCCGCCCCTTCGAGGGCGGCGATTTTCTCCTCGGCGATGGTCAGCGTGGGAT
>JBAUEX010000254.1:0-2732 GCA_049678845.1 Candidatus Acidiferrales bacterium | reverse complement strand
CGACTGTGGAACGATGCAGTTTTCGCCTGCGAATCTCCAGAACGCTACATCCCAGACTCGTACAAATTCACGAATGCAGCCAATCGGGAGTCTTTGTTTCAGGGCCTTTGCGACTCCGACGGCGAAGTCCATGGGTCGGGCTCCATCGGTTACTCGACCACCAGCCTTCGCCTAGCAAAAGATGTTGTGTGGCTGGCACGTTCCCTCGGGTACAAAGCCCAGCTCCAGCCATCAATCAAGCGAGGGTGGTATCCATCCGATGGGGAGCGGAAATATTGCCTCGACTGCTATCGCGTCACTATTAACGCTCCGAAGAATCCATTCACAATCGAACATCGGCGCAAAGCCTTCAAACCTTCCGAAGCCAGATACGTGAGTCGCTGGATTGATTCCATCGAGCAAATTGATTCGGCGAGCGGAATGTGCATCAGCGTTGAAAATCCTGACGGACTCTATCTGACGAAAGACTTTTTGCCCACGCACAATTCAGCGTTCATGGGCATGGTGAGCAACTGGGCCATGAGCGCCTGCGAGGACTGCAAAGGCGTGGTGACGGCGGGCACCGGGACGCAACTCTCGACGAAGACGGTCCCAGAAATTAGCAAGTGGTTCAAGTTGAGTTACAACGCGGAATGGTTCGACGTGCGGGCGACGTCCATTCGCAGCACCGATAAGCGCCATGAGTTGGCGTGGCGCGTGGACTTCGTGACCTGGAGCGGCCACAATACGGACGCCTTCGCCGGGCTCCACAACAAGCTGAAACTGATTCTCCTGATTTATGATGAAGCATCGGCCATCGAAGATCCGGTCTGGGACGTGTCCGAAGGCGCGCTGACCGACGAAGAAACGATCATTATTTGGCTGGCCTTCGGCAACCCAACAAAAAACACGGGACGCTTCCGGGAAGCGTTTGGCAAATTCAAGCATCGCTGGCGGACATACCAAATCGACAGCCGCACTGTCGAGGGGACGAACAAGGAGCAGATTCAGAAGTGGGTTGAGGATTATGGCGAGGACAGTGATTTTGTGCGCGTGCGGGTACGCGGCGAATTCCCGCGCGCTGGCAGCAGTCAATTTATTTCGTCGGATGCTGTGGCTGCCTGCCGTAAGTTCAAATCCGAATCGGTCAGTGGTTTGCCCAAAGTGCTCTCGATTGATGTGGCTCGCTTCGGAGACGACCAAACCGTAATCGGCTATCGCCAAGGCCGCAAAGCCGTGATCCTAGAAAAGCTGCGCGGTAAGGATACCGTTTTTGTGGCCGAGCGAGTCATCCACTGGCAGCAGAAGGAAAAGCCGGACGCCACGGTGATCGATGGCGACGGCCTAGGCGCCGGGGTGATCGACCACATCCGCTACCGAGGCTTCACGCAGCGCCTCTTTGAGTTTCACGGCGGAGCGCCAGCTACCGACTCAGCGGCGTATTTCAACCGCCGCGCGGAAGTCTGGGGCGCCATGCGCGACTGGCTCAACGCTGGCGCGGAGATTCCAGATGATCCGGAGCTGGAAGCGGACCTAACCGGCCCGGAGTATGGCTTCTCAAATAAAAGCCAGATTCAGCTTGAGCGCAAAGAGGACCTCAAAAAGCGTGGCCTGTCCTCGCCGGACTGCGGCGATTTCCTCGCCATGAGCTTTTCGGTAAAAGTTTCTTCTCCCGCTCCAAAGCCTGAGTTAGAATCCCGCCCAAGGGGCGAGCAGAGCCTATCCTGGATGGCCGGATAATGCACGGATCAGACGGCAAAATAACACGAGTTCGGGCCTGCAATATACCGATTGTTGATCCGGAAGGGACAAGGCGTGAAGCAATTATGCTCGCGCCGATTGAGTACGAACCGATCTGTCAACAGCCGAGCAGATTATCAATTATGGGCTCCCAAACGCAAAAGAGAGCAAGGCCAGCGACG
Source organism: Candidatus Acidiferrales bacterium (assembly GCA_049678845.1). Classification (GTDB taxonomy): domain Bacteria; phylum Acidobacteriota; class Terriglobia; order Acidiferrales; family UBA7541; genus DAHUXN01. The sequence continues at coordinate 831 of JBAUEX010000254.1, read as the reverse complement.
GCGATAGCGATGCAACTCCTTGAATCCAGCATGAAGACCACCAGTAAGGGAACGCCTCTAGGGGCCGCAGACCCACTGAGGCAAACGGTGACTTTAATGGCGGCACCTGGTAATCCGCCCCGGTTCTCCCAAGGGAAAGTGCGTGGACGGCGTGTCAGACAGGGATTCGCTATCGCCCCGCTGTTTCAATTCAAATGCTCTATTTGATTCGGCACGAGGAAACGCCGCTGAATGCGGAGGGGAAGTTTCGCGGATCGAGCAATCCGGGGCTGACGCAGCGCGGCAAGCACGCCGCGACCGGAACCGGCTACCGGATGGATGGAAAGTTTGATCGCATCGTCACGGACGGATATGCCAGGACGCAGCAAACGGCGGAGCGCATCGCGCGCGGCGTGCCAATTGAGCACGACGAAGGGCTCTCGCCCTGGAACATTGGCGACTGGAGCGGAACGCCAAAGAACGAGCGCACTGAGCGCCAGTTCAATGCCCAGCACGTTGCCAAGCCGGGGAAGGCGCCAAGTGGTGGCGAGTCCCTCAACTCTTTTCTTGCGCGATGGAAGCCGGTGTATGACGGTTACCTTCAGCAGTCAAAGAAGCAAAACATCGCGCTTGTTACTCACGGCTCAAACATTGGTGCGGTGCTGTCGAAATTCAAGCCCGCGCCAATCCAAGGCACGGCCACCGTGCGCAAGCCCGGCGCCATTGTGAAGGTTTCTCCGGGCGGAACGCCTAATATCATGGAAACCAACCGATCGCCCCACAGCGCGCCCCGCAGCGCGCCAAACGCCCCCACAATGAAGCTAGCAGGCCTCGCCCGAGCCTGAGAATGAT
>JBAUEX010000253.1:0-10947 GCA_049678845.1 Candidatus Acidiferrales bacterium | reverse complement strand
CCCATGGACGGCAAATTTTTCTTCACCAATGGCGTGCTTGACGCCCCGCTGAGCGCTGCGGATCCCCCAGCCGGCGCGCAGGCAAGCGTCCGATCAAGTGGACGCCCGTGAGAATTCCCGGCCGGCTTCACGGTCGGTGCAGTCGGGTAACTGCTGGTAAAACCCCCTGTGGGTGGTTTGGCTGCCGCCGCAGTCAAGCCACCCGCCAGCGGTTTCTTCCTGCGCGGCCGTGGCTTGAAACGACACATGGCCAGCGCGAACACCCGGACGCCAAAATACGCTGTGCTATCATTGCGCCACGTCACGTTTTCGTGACCCGACTCGATGCGGCCCTTCCGTCGAATTTTTGCGACTCATCTGCTGCTGGCATCTTCATTCGCAGTTTTCGCTGCGCCTGCCTCGCAAGCTTCGCAGCCGCCGACCGCGCAAGCTTCCTCACAGTCGTCGTCGCAATCTTCAGCGCAACCACTTGCGCAAACGTCGCCGCAGACCGCGTCGAAACTCTCTACCGAATCACAGAGAGATGATCCATTGGCCGCCGCCGCTCGTGAACTCGCCCGCAAGGTCGCCGCCTCGGTCAGTACGGCCATTCAAGGTAAGCTCACCATCGCGCCAAGTTTCGACAATTTATCCTCGCTCTCTTCTTTCGAATTCCAGAAGTCCTGCGACGCTTTCCGTGACGAAATCGAGCAGCAGACCCAAGCGTTCCACGCGACAGGTTCCCAGGAAATCGTGGCTGCTTCCGTCAACGTCATGCTCGCGGAAGATCTCCATGACTTTTTGTGGGTTGCTCAAGTTACGCAACGCCAATCGCAACCAACCTTCTTCGTTTCTGTCGCTCGCGAACGAGTAGCCAAGGAGAACCGGCGCAACCCTTTTGTCATTCTTCAAAAGGAATTTCTGCTCAGCCAGCCAGAGCCGATTCTCGACGCGGATTTTCTGTCTGCGTCGCCGAACTCCGCGCCGAGCCTTCTGATCTTGCAGCCCAGCCGCGTCGCGCTCTTTGCGCAACAGAATGGCGCATGGCGGCTTCAATCTGAGACGCCCATCGCGCACGCAACTCCCTGGCCGCGCGACATTCGCGGACGGTTGCAACAAGGCGCAAACGGGGAAGAAGCCGTGCTTCCCGGCGTCATCTGTAACATCACGGTGAGCAGCGCTTTATCTGCATCCTGCAATCCCGGCAATGCCGGCTGGCTCCTCTCCACGGGTTTTCTTCGCGCTTTCACTGTGCTGCCGATGGCGGCCGCGAATCGGAATACTTTCACTTTCCCGGTCCTGGGTTCCCAAGAATTCTCCTCGCTGGCGGTTGTCGCGCCGCCAGCGTCCTCCGGCGCCTCGACTTCCGTAATCGCCACGACGCCTGACGGCCGCGCCGTTCTCTTCGAGGGATCCACGTCCGTCGCGTCTTTTCCCGATTGGGGCAGTGATGTCGCTGTTCTGTATTCCGCCGACCGCGCTTCGTGGCCGTTGCTGGTAACGCGCACCGGCGATTGGACCGCCCCCGATTCGATTCAGGCTTTCGACATCATCGACCGCCAGGCGGTTGCTATCAGCGGCGAAATCGGCTTCGACGGCCCAGTCACGGCCATGTGGTCGGCGGGGGACAATACGGCATTGGTCGTTTCGCGCAATCTACAAACAGGAATCTATGAGGCGTACTTCGTTCGCGCAGTTTACAGCCAGTAGTTTGCTGTTCGCATTGCTCTTTGTCGCGCTGGCAGCTTCCGCGGCGCGCCGGCCCCGCTACGGCGGTACGCTGACCATTGATTTGCAGGCCCGCGTCACTTCACTTGATCCCGCGCAAAGGCAGCGAAGCGTTGCCGATCAAATCGCTCAAGGGCGTATGCTGCGATTGATCGCCGACCGATTGGTCGCGCTCGACCGGTTGGGACGACCCCAGCCTTCGCTCGCCATTTCCTGGACTCACAATGCCGCCTTCAGACATTGGGAATTCATGCTTCGAGAGCAACCACACAACGCTTCTCTCGACGTGCGAGCGGTGGTTGACTCATTGCGAGCGGCGAATCCTTCTTGGCATGTCTCTAGCCCGGGTGATGTGGGCGCTGTAGCGGGTGCTGTTCGCTTGCCAAAGGTGGTCATCGACTTCGATGTTCCGCAGCCCGAAGTCCTTTATTGCTTGGCTGAGCCGCGCAATTCCATTCTCCTTCGCAAACCCGATGGTTCCGTCGTCGGCACCGGCCCATTTCGTCTCACGACTTGGGAACCCGGCCGCCACGCCGTGTTCGCCGCCAATGACGATTATTGGGCCGGTCGCCCTTTTGTAGACTCCATTGACGTGCAAATGGGTCGCACGGTGCGCGAACGCATGATCGACCTCGACCTTGGCAAGGCGGACATGGCCGACGTTGCGCCCGATCGGGCCCGCATCGACGCTTCACGAGGCGTGAAGATTTCCGCATCGGATCCCACGGAATTAGTCGCGCTGGTTTTCGCTCGTTCCGGCACGCGCGCTAAAGACATTCGCATCCGCCAGGCACTTTCGCTTGCCGTTGGCCGCGCTTCGCTCGTGGACTTCGTTTTACAAAAAGAGGGCGCGCCCGCCGGAGCGCTCTTGCCGCAATGGTCCTCCGGCTACGAATTCCTTTTTCCAACAGCGGCGGATACAGCAGCCGCGCGCCGGCTCGCCTCGCAAATCTCTCCCGCACATGTCCTGAGGCTGGGCTATGATGCCGATGACTCGATGGAGCGCATGATTGCCGAACGCATAGCCGTGAATGCGCAAGCCGCGGGAGTTTCAGTTTCCGCGCGCGCCATCGTCGCCGGTCCGCCGGATGGCAACACGAATCACGCGGCGAATGTCTCCGAATATGACGCTCGCATCGTGCGCCTTCCCATGTCTTCGCCTGCGCCCGGAGTGACGTTCGGTGACTTCCTGCAAACTTTTGCGCGACTCGCGGATTTGGATCCGTCGCTCACCGCAGCGCTCAACGATCCCGCGAATCCCGAACAATTATATTCACGCGAACGCGCCGTGGTGGACACCTACGAAGTCATTCCTCTCGTGCATGTCCCGGAAGTGGTCGGCTTAAGCGCTCGCGTACGGGATTGGATTCCGGCACGCTGGGGCGCGTGGCGTCTTGCCGATGTCTGGCTCGACGGGGCCGCTCAATGAGTTTCCGCCTGAAACTGTTCGTGCTATTTCCGCTCGTCGTCGTCGCGGCCGTGGCCATCGTTGGCGTGGGTGTCACGGTGTTCACGCGCCGCGCATTCGAGCGTCTTGATGCATCCCACACGGACGCCATCGTGTCGCAGTTCCAGCGCGAATTCGCCAATCAGGGCCAACAAATCGTCCGCGGCGTTCAGGACATCTCTGGTTCTGAAGCGACCCTGAACATGGCCATTCATCTCAACGCGCGCGATATTGACCCGTCCGCGTACGGGCACGACGCCGTTAGCGTCGCCTCGGATCACCATTTCGATTTCCTCGAATTCGCAGGAAACGACGGAAGCATTATTTCTTCGATGCAGTGGCCCGCGCGCTTCGGTTATAAAGAAGACTGGCTGCTTCAAAAAACCGATTGGTCTGCGCGCGGTGCCTTTCTGCAAAAGGTGGACACGCCCGACGGCCCTGAACTCGGGCTGATCGCAGTGTCGGTGCTCCCCGTCGCCGGCTCGAATCTTTACACTGCCGGAGGCGAGCGGCTCGACAAATCCTTTTTGTCTTCACTCAGTTTGCCGCCGGGAATGCGCGCGCTGCTTTATGTCAATCTCGACGCGCATTTTTCCCCGCAAGACTTGACTGCTGTGGATGGTCCGGCGACGCAGGCGGATCGCTTCGCGCCGCTCGTGGACCGCGAACTTCAGCAGCCGGGTGAAATTAGGGCGACGATCCAGTGGACGCGTGATGCCGCCAGCGATGAAGTTTTTCATTTGCTCCCGCTGCTTGGCCCGGACAAAAATCTCCTCGGCGTGTTGTTTGTCGGCAGTTCGCGCCACGATTTGGTTTTGCTCGAACGCGACATCCGCCGCTGGGCGCTGCTTGTCGGCGGCGTCGCGCTGGCGCTCGGGATTCTGCTGAGCTGGTGGGCTGCGGTGCGCGTCACGCGGCCCGTCGGTAAGCTTGTGGCAGGTGCGCGGGAAGTTGCCTCCGGAAATTGGGATGCGCGCGTTGCAGTTCATTCGCGCGACGAAATCGGCACGCTCGCCGGGGCCTTTAATCAAATGACCGGACAACTCGCCGAACAGCGCGAGCGGCTGATTCAAACCGAACGCGTCGCCGCATGGCGCGAACTGGCGCGGCGCCTGGCGCACGAACTGAAAAATCCGTTATTCCCGTTGCAAATCACGGTCGAAAATCTGCGCCGCGCGCGCGAGCAACACGCCGAGGATTTCGACGAGATCTTCCGCGAATCCACGGAGGCTCTTCTTGCCGAAATTCAAAATTTGAAAACGATTGTCAACCGGTTCAGCGAGTTCGCGAAAATGCCGCACCCCGAATTGCACTCGCTGGACGTGAACGAAATGGTTCGCGGCGTCACGCGGCTTTTTGAACCGCGCTTCATCGCGCCAGGCGAGCCGAAAATCACCACCGAGCTGCATCTCGACGAAAGACTTCCCGTGATTCAAGCCGACAGCGTTCTTCTTCACCGCGCCATCGGCAACCTCGTCCTCAACGCTATCGACGCCATGCCCAAAGGCGGCAGACTCACGCTGCGCACGATGGCGCACGACGGCGGCGTGCGCCTGGAAATCTCAGACACAGGCGCGGGACTCACGCACGAAGAATGCGAGCGCCTTTTCACGCCGTATTACACTACGAAGCTGCACGGCACTGGCCTCGGCCTCGCCATTGTGCAATCGGTCGTCAGCGATCATGGAGGACGAATTTCCGTGTCGAGCGAGCCGGGCCACGGCACAACATTTCGCATCGACCTTCTCGAACGCCCGCCGAACGTGACGTCGATTGACTCCGCGTCGGTCAAAAGTAAACAGCCCGCGGAGCCTGTTGTGGAACGGAAAGCGTAACTTGCATGGCGCCCAAAGCCCATATTCTGATTATCGACGACGATGCGAACACGCTCGCTTCTCTTTCTCGCGCGTTTCGATTGTCCGGCCACGAAGCGACGGTCTGCGACAACGCCGCGCGCGCGCTTGAGCTTGCACGCGACGGCCATTTCGATTTGATTCTTTCCGACGTGGTGATGCCCGGCAAAGACGGCATCGCGCTGCTCGAAGAAATAAGGACTGCGGGCATTGCGTCGCCCGTTGTAATGATGTCCGGGCAGGCAACGATTGAAATGGCCGTTCGCGCCACGCGGCTGGGCGCCGCCGACTTCCTCGAAAAGCCGATTTCGACGGAAAAACTCCTCCTCACGGTGGAAAACGCGCTGAAACTGGCGCGCCTCGAAGAAGAAAACCGCGATTTGCGCCAGCGCGTCGGCCGCCATCAACTTGTGTGGGCCAGTCCTGCGATGAAGTCGCTGATGGCTGAAGTCGAACGCGTCGCAGCAAGCGAAACGCGCGTTTGCATTCGCGGAGAAACAGGCACGGGCAAGGAACTTGTCGCGCGCACCCTGCACGAGGAAAGCGCGCGGAAGAACGGCCCGTTCATTACGCTCAATTGCGCCGCCGTTCCGGCCGAACTGATGGAATCGGAGCTCTTCGGCCATGAAAAGGGAGCTTTCACGGGCGCTGCGTCGCGGCACACGGGGAAATTTGAGCAGGCCCATCGCGGCACTCTTTTCCTCGATGAAATCGGCGACATGCCGCTGGCGATGCAGGCGAAACTTTTACGCGTCCTGGAAGAGGGTGAAATCGAGCGCGTTGGCGGCGACCGGCCGATCCCGGTAAACGTTCGCGTGATCGTCGCGACGCATCGCAACCTCGAAGAACAGGTCCGCCGCAATACGTTTCGTCAGGACCTATATCACAGGATTTTCGTTTTTCCCATTGCGCTGCCGCCGCTGCGCGAACGTCTCGAAGATATACCCGTGCTCGCGGAACATTTTGCGTGCCAGGTCGCGGAACAAAATGGCTGGAAGGTGAAGAAATTCTCCATGGAGGCCATTGCGCAATTGTCGCGCTACTCCTGGCCCGGAAATGTTCGCGAATTGCGCAACGTTGTCGAACGCGTTCTGCTGCTGGCGACCGGAAACGAAGTGGACGCCGCCGCGATACGCATGGCGGTGCCGCGTGCCGAGTCTGCGAGCGGCATTGGCGAATCAGGCGCGGCGGGAGCGATGCCGGAAGCGGCCACTGGCGCAATGGCCGAGCGCGTCGAAGCCTTCGAACGCGAAACAATTCTCAGCGAACTCAAGCGCCATCACAACCACATGACCAACAGCGCGAAAGCCCTCGGCCTCGAACGCAGCCACCTCTACAAAAAATGCCAGCACCTCGGCATCGATCTTCGCTCCATTCGCAAAGAAGAAGGCGACGAATAGTTCCGCGCGCCTCGCCCAACAGCTTGCCGAAAAGCTCCATTCCTTGTCATTCCGAGGAGTCATACGATGAGGCATCTGCATTTTTCTTTGGCCCGGGGCCTTCCGGCCCTCGAAATATTTTCGCCAGAATAAAGTGCGTCGGCAGATAAATCACGATCACAAGTCCGACCCACACGAGCGCGATATGCGCCGGTCCGGGTCCCCAGGCGCGATGCAGAATCGGGTCACGAAACGCATAATTGATGTTGAGCGCCGGATCGGTGGAGCGTGCCACGACCATAGCGTCCGCCGCAATCGCGGCCTGCAACAACCAGCCTCGACGGTCATAACCCACGCGCGCCAGGGACCACAGCAGCAGAATCGGCCACACGATATGAAATAGCGACAGCAGCCGTACCCACACTGGGTAATGCGCGTCCCACATGTACTCGGTGCCTCCGATCAGATGATGGCCGCTGAAAAATCGCCACGCCGCGTCGAGATCCCACAGCAAATCGACGACAATCGACGAAACGGCTTGGCTCGAAAGCAGCAGAGAATTGCTCCACCACAGCCCCGCGCACGTAAGGATCACCGCGATATCGCAAAGATGAACGAAATTTTGCGCGCCCCAGTAACGCCAATAGGTGGGAATCCAGACGGCGAGCCAGATCAAGGTGCTGCAGCGCAACCCTCTGGGGATTTTTCGACTCGTCACCGGGGCACGCTGCCACATCGCGCCGTATCGTATCAGAGTTGAGCTTCATGGGTGCGGCGCGACGAAAAGTTGCGCCTGCCAAGCGGCTCGCGTGAGAAAATACGTGCGTGAATCCGTGGACGACAGCGGGTGCGGTAGTGTTTGGCGGAGCGACCGTGGGCGCGTGGGGTGCAGTGCATCCGCAGTCACAGCTTTTTGGACCGACGCTGCGCGTGACGCAGGACTCCTCGGCGATTGCGCTGACATTCGACGACGGTCCGAATCCCGCCGCGACGCCCGCTCTCCTCGATTTGCTCGACAAGCATGATGCACACGCCACATTTTTTCTGATCGGCCGTCATGTCCGCGCTTTTCCAGCGCTCGTGCGGGAGATGGCCGCGCGCGGACACACGATTGGAAATCACACGGAGACGCATCCGAGCTTGGTTTTTCTTCCTGGCGCTAAGTTGCGCGAAGAGTTGAATCGTTGCCGCGAAGCGATCCTCTCGGCCGTTGGCGGGGAACTGCGCTGGATGCGCCCGCCGTTTGGTTTTCGCGGTCCGCAACTTGACGCCGTGGTGCGCGAGCTGGGCTACTCAGGCGTTGCGATGTGGTCGAAATGGGCCTGGGACTGGAAGCCGCAGCCTGCACAGCCGGTGATTCACCGCTTGCGGCGCGTCATCGGTGGGGATATTGTGCTTTTGCACGATGGCGATCATCGTTTGCTTGAAGGCGATCGCCGCCACACCGTTGCGGCGCTAGCGCACTGGCTCCCGCGGTGGAAAGATGCAGGAATGCGTTTCGTGACTCTCGATGCCCTCGGCGGCACGGCGCCGGTGAATTTGCCGGCCGCAGCGCGCGGGAAAACGTAGTCGGAAAGTGGGGCGAATGGACGATAGAAGATTTTATGACGAGAAGGATGAAACGAAGCAGATCCCGCTGACGTGTCCGCATTGCCGTCAGGAGAACACGTACCCGATCCGCTGGAAAGTTCGCACGAAAAAAGCGGAGCTGCCTCGTGGTTCAAACGAAGAAGATCGCGCCCATTTCGCAAAGGCGCGCTCGTACATGGTTCGTGTCGACGACCTGGCCGCGTGCCGGAATATCCGTTGCCGCAAGCGTTTCGATTTAACGGGGCAAACGGTCATTCTAATTTAACGCCCGCCGCGCCGCCTAAATCTCCGGATACAAATCAAAGAACGCATCGAGCGATTGCTTCAGCGTTTTCTCGATTTCTTCTCTGCTGCCTTCGATCAAATGCATCGTGATGCGCCCGCTGCGGCCGTTTTTAAGTTGCACGGTTGCTTCGCCGACCGAGTCGAGCTCTGTCGCCGGAAAAAGCCTCATGCCGTATACCAACGCCAAATCCGCCATCCGGTCCTCCTCATTTCGCGCTCAGATCACAGCGTAAGCGGCGTCGCCCCGCGAGTCAAACGGCAAGCGTATCGAGTCGCCCTCGCGTCAAATTTTGGCGCCACATGTCAGGAAAACCGCGCCACAAATTCCGCGCTCGCCATCGTTTTCATCTCAATTATGCTCTGCGTCTATCGTCAGATAATCGGTTTCTGAACGTTTATGCGGGCTCAATCATTCATGGTCATCGCCGTGCTCGATCGAGAGGCTCATCGCATAGCGAAGTAAGCTCCGGCAATTGACACAAGCGCGTCATCGGGGGCATCCTGAACGTAAAGCACAGCATCGGATAGTGAGAATTTCCGGTGGAGGTGGCCTCGATGAAGCTGCGTTTCGTGGATACCGCTGCACTGATCATTATTGCACTCGCGATGGCTCCCGCCCTGCGTGCGCAATCCGCGATTCCCCCGGCGGCGGCGCAGTCTTCTTCCGCCACGAATGCACAGCAAGCTCAAACGCATCCGGCTGTGCCTGCAAACGCATCGCCCGCTCAACCTTCACCCCCAGCAGCATCTCCCGCCGCGGTTGCGTCCCTACCAAAATATTTTGAAGTGCCTTCCGGGACGCGCCTTCCTCTTATACTTCACAATGCCATTTCCACGCGCAGTGCGCAGCCTGGCGACCCGGTGTATCTCGAAACACTTTTTCCCATTGTCATCGACAGCCGCATTCTGATTCCCGCGGGTTCGTACGTCAGCGGCGAAGTCACGGAAGCCAAGCGCCCGGGACGCATTCGCGGACGCGGCGAAATCAAGATCAAACTCGACAATTTAATTCTTCCCAATGGCTACCAAGCCAGCTTCAATGCTTCGCCGACCGGTGCTGGCACTGGCGGCAACGAGTCAATCGGCAAAGAAGGCACGATCAAGGGCGATTCGAATAAGGCCGGAGACGCAGGCACCGTCCTCGAGACGACCGCGGCTGGCGCGGGCCTCGGCGGAATTGTCGGCCAGAGCGCAAGAGGTGCGGGAATTGGTGCGGGCGCAGGTGCGGCAGCGGGCCTTCTTGCCGTGCTTCTCACGCGCGGGCCCGAGGCGGAGCTGCCGCGTGGCACCACGCTGGATGTGGTCACAAACCGCCCGCTTTACTTGCTTTCAAGCAAAGCGAACTTCACGAGCCCTGGACAATCCTCGACGCTCGCCGGTCCGCCCAATCGCGAACCGCAACGTCGCGCGGGCATCGTTCCTTACTGATTCCTCGCGGATTCCTTACGAATTCCTCACCGAGTGTGCAATTCCATACGGCCCCAGGCAAACTAGACTGACATGTCAGTCTAGTTTAAGCCCTCTTTAGAAATGCCCCATTTTCTGGGTCCGTGCCTCAAATCGCAGTGGGCTGAATGGCTCGAACCACGCCGAAGGTTTCCCCGTTGCAATGCACTCGGCCAGATATTTTGCCGTCACGGGCGCCAGAAGCATTCCATTGCGGTAGTGTCCTGTCGCGATGAACAGTCCTTCGACGTTCGTAGGCCCAATAATCGGCAAATGATCGGGCGAATCAGGCCGCACGCCGGCCCATGTTTCCAGAATGGTCGCTTCGGCCAGCGCGGGAGCCATGGTTAATGCTGCGGCAAGAATCTTTTGTACGCCGGCGGGAGTCGTATGTTTTTCGGCTGTGCCGCTTTCGAGCGTGCTGCCAACGACCGTGCGCCCATCCTCGCGCGGAGCCATGTAACCGAGATTGGAGCGAAGAATTGTTCGCGGGGCGCCGGGAACGTTGCCGAGCGCAATCATCTGTCCGCGCACGGGAATCGTGGGCGCGTAGGATTCCACACCTCCGATTTCTCCGGAACGCCATCCCGCGGCTATCACGACGTTACTCGCCACAACTTTTTCTCCCGTACGAACTTCGAGTCTTCCCGCGCGATGTTTCCCTGCATCGACGGCAAGCACTCCGCTGCAGCGGCCTTGTTCGACTAGGACGGAAATCGCATCGCTGTTTCCGCGCATTTCCACGCCAGTTTTCAACGCTGCGGCGATCGTCACGTCAGTGATTACCCGCGGATCGAGATACGCTTCGTCTCGAATCCATAACGCCGCACGCGTCGCGAACCCAATGGCGGGCTCGCGAGCCTTTGCTTCGTCAAGTGAAATTGCTTCGGCGGTAACACCGTGACTCTGAATTTCCTTCAGCCGGAGGTCGCGCCCCGTTTCACCGTCATCATCCAGAAATAGCTCCATGGCGCCGTTGGGATGGAAGCCGGCGGATGTTCCTGAAGCTTCTTCAATCGCAGCCGCAAATTCCGGATAGAGACGGTAACTCTCGCATCCGAGCGCGGCAATACCAAGCGATTCGCGGTCTGGCGCAGGCGAAATTGTACCGGCCGCCGCCCAGGATGCTTCGCGCCCCGGCTCTTGGCGGTCCAGCACCAACACGGACTGTCCCCGGCGGCGAAGCTCAAACGCGAGCGATGCTCCTATAATTCCGCCGCCGACGACGACAGTGTCGTAC
>JBAUEX010000252.1:0-8710 GCA_049678845.1 Candidatus Acidiferrales bacterium | reverse complement strand
CCCACGGCCTGTTTGACTTGGCCTCGGCGCTCGAATATGCTTTCGCGCGTAGACCCGATCAACACAAGTTAATCACTTGGGGGGGTGGGATGTCTTATGCGCATGCTGCGTAATATGAGTTTCGCCGCAATCTTCTTGCTTTTGCCGCTACCTCTTTTCGCACAATCATCGAGTCAGACCGCGACTCCGCCCGCTCCCTACTGTCTCGTTCGGAGCGCGGCCGGTGGCAACGCCGTATCGGGCCAGAACACATCGTCATCAGCGGAATCTGAAACTCACGGGCTAAATCCCGCCGATCTCGACCGCTCCGCGAAGGCTTGCGTCAATTTCTTCCAGTTCGCCGATGGCGGCTGGGTCGCGAAACATCCCATTCCCGCCGCGTATTCAAGCTGGGGCACCTTTAATTATCTCCTCAACCGCAACCAGGACGTGCTCCATCAAATTCTCGACAAAGCTGCCGCCGACCGCAAAGCCGCGCGCGGCTCAAACGAACAGAAAATCGGCGACTACTACGCGAGTTGTATGGACACGGATGCCGTCGAAAAAGAGGGCGTCCATCCGCTCGATCCGGAACTGAAGCGCATCAACAGCATCACCACGATTCAGCAACTCGAAGCCGAAGTCGCCCGCCTGCAAGGCGATGGCGTAGGGGTGCTTTTCCGCTTTGGCTCGGCGCAAGATTACAAAAACAGCACCGAAGAAATCGGCGCGGCCTTTCAGGGTGGCCTCGGATTACCCGACCGCGACTATTACGTTAATTCTGACGAGCGCTCCCAGAAAATCCGCACGGAATACGTCGAACACATAACCAATATGTTCAAGTTGATGGGCGACAATCCTGCCACTGCGGCGCAGGAAGCGCACACCGTGATGAACATTGAAACCAGCCTCGCGAAAGCCTCGATGACCCGCGTCGAGATGCGCAACCCGGAAGCCCATTATCATAAAATGGACATTGCGGGAGTGCAGTCTCTTACGCCGGCATTCTCTTGGAGAGCGTATCTGACGGATATTGGCTACCCCGATGTGAAAGACGTCAATGTGGGCCAGCCGGAATTCTTCAAGAGCCTCAACGCCCAATTGACCTCCACTCCTCTGCCCGACTGGAAAATCTATTTGCGCTGGCATTTGATCACCACGGCCGCGCCTGCGCTCTCTTCGAAATTCGTCGATGAGGATTTCAATTTCTTTGGCAAGACGCTGACCGGCGCGAAACAGTTGCAGCCTCGCTGGAAGCGTTGCGTTCAATCAACCGACCGCCAACTCGGCGAGGCCCTCGGACAAAAATATGTGGCCCAAGCCTTTCCGCCCGAAGCCAAAGAAGCGGCCCTCAAGATGGTTCACAACCTCATCAGCGCGCTGCATGACGACATCGAAACCCTTCCATGGATGGGACCCGAAACGAAAAAACAAGCCATCGATAAATTGAGCCACATCATGCTCAAGGTCGGCTACCCCGATAAGTGGCGCGATTATTCCGCTTACGAAGTCACTCGCGGACCCTACGTCGACAATCTTTTCCGCGGCCACGAATTTCAATTCCATTACGAGCTTGCCAAGATTGGCAAGCCCGTGGACCGTACCGAATGGGGCATGACTCCGCCGACCGTCAATGCCTATTACAATCCGTCGATGAATGAAATTGTATTCCCTGCGGGAATTCTTCAGCCGCCGTTTTTTGATCCCAAGGCTGACGACGCTCTGAACTACGGTGGCATTGGCGCCGTGATCGGCCATGAAATGACCCACGGTTTCGACGACGAAGGTCGAAAATTCGACGCACAGGGCAATCTGCGAAACTGGTGGACGCCGGAAGACATGAAGAATTTCCAGGCGCGTGCCGAATGCGTCGAGCATCAATTCGACAATTATGAAATCCAGCCGGGCGTGCATGAGACCGGCAAGCTGGTGCTCGGCGAAAGCATCGCGGACCTGGGCGGGCTGACCATCGCGCTCAAAGCATTCCAGAAAACGCCCGAGGGCCACTCAGATCAGAAGATTGATGGCTTCACGCCCGTCCAGCGCTTTTATCTCGCCTGGGCGCGGACCTGGGCTGGCAGCGACCGTCCCCAACTGGAGTTGCTGCTGGCGAAGACAAATCCACACCCCCTTGACCGCTTCCGCGCCATCGCTGCGCCGTCGAATATGGCCGCTTTCCAACAGGCATTCGATTGCAAGGCCGGTGACCCGATGGTACGGCCCGCGGATCAGGTGTGCCGAATCTGGTAGGCTCTTCGAAACGAATCACGGTGGGTGGGCTCGCGCTCTTTAACGGGTGCTTGGGTCCCCCACCTTTTGCATTTTGAGCGCCCGCTGCTTTTCGTATTCCGCCCACGTCAGCCAAATAACCACGGCATCGAACAGCGTTAGCAGCACCAGAAACCACGACGGCGCGAACGTCATGCGGTAAAGCTGATAGACAATAAAGGAGATCAGCAGCAGAATCATCGCCGGATAGGCCCACATTCGATTCAACCAGAGCGCAGCCACTAAAACCACCTTCGTCAGGCCGTGCGAGACCAGATAAAAGAATAGGAAGTAGCGCGCGTGACCCACAATCCCTTGCGAGGCGTGCAGCAAATGCGTCGCGATAAAGGCATTCGGATCTCGAGCCAGCGAGTGCCGTGTAATTACGTCCACGAACGAATTCACTCGCGCTTGATTTGCCACCAGAACCAATATCCCGCCAATAATTTCCAGCAAGCCGTCGATTCCCTTCAGCGTGATGCTGGTCTGAAAACTTCGGTCGAGAAGTGTTGTTCCCTTTAAGATTTGCATGGAGAGGATTCGAGACTAACACACCAGCCCGATACGGAGCATCTTCCGCGTGCTTATCTCTATCCGATCCGAGGCGAGTGCAACCGCATGCCCGTCCGCCGAATCGAATAGTGGTGCCTAACCGTTATTCGCGGAGTCCCTTGCAGTCCCTCCAGCGATGGCCTAAGATTTCGGCTCGCCTTCTTCACCGAAAACATGTCCTGGCGAAACAATCGATAATGGAAAGCGGATCGCCCACAAAATTTGCTGTCGAGAATGATGTCGGTGGCAACCCGATACTTGCGGGTACGCTCGACTCGCTGACCCTCGAAAAAGCCCAGACCTTTTCGCACGAAATCGCGCGAGAGGAGGCGCGCGACCACTGGGATTGGCTTCTGAGCGGCATCATCATTATCGGTTTCGCTTTGCTGGTCTATGAGGTCTACCGTTACGCCGCCTTTGATCCCCTGCTGGCCGCCGCCGAGGAACACCAGTGGACGCGCTTCATCGTGCGCCCTACCATTCTGTGGACCATTATGGGCACTGTTCTTCTCGGCTTCCGCACGATTTTTTGGCTGCGCTACCGCCCGTTCCCGTCGGCCAATTTTGAAAATGCCCCCAAGATCACCGTGATCATTCCCGCCTACAACGAAGGCGCCATGGTCATGAAGTCGATCGAATCCGTCGCACTCGCCCTCTATCCGAAAGAGCGGCTGGAAATCCTGGTGATTGACGACGGCAGTACCGATGATACTTGGCGTTACATCAAACGCTCAGCAGCTCAGTTCCCAGGAAGGATTACCCCGATCCGCTTCCCGAAGAATCGCGGCAAGAGGGACGCTCTCGCGGAAGGATTCGCCAAGGCGAGCGGCGAGATCGTTGTGACCATCGACTCTGACAGCGCAATCGACCCTCGCGCCCTTCTCGCCGTCGCGGGCCCGTTTCGCGATCCTGAAATCGGAGCCGTCGCCGGAAAAGTCGCCGTGTATAATCGGCGCCGCGGGCTTATCCCGCGCATGCTCCACGTTCGTTTCATCCTTTCATTCGACCTTCTACGTGCCGTTGAATCGTCCTATCGCACCGTGTATTGCTGTCCCGGCGCGCTCACTGCTTACCGGACTTCCGTCGTTCGCAGCGTCCTCGAACGCTGGTCGACGCAAACCTTTTGGGGTGTCCCGTGCACCTATGGCGAAGATCGCGCGCTCACCAACTTCATCCTCGAAGCGGGATTCCATACCGTTTACCAGCGCACTGCCGTGGTCCACACGGTTGCCCCCGAAACCTACGGGAAACTCTGCAAGATGTTCCTGCGATGGGATCGCAGCTACATTCGCGAGGAGATTCGCTTCCAATCAATCGTGTGGAAACGTCCGCTCATCCCACGCTGTATCGCGCTGTGCGAGCGCTTGATTACGAATCTTCGCTACCCGGTGAATTACGCGGTCCTGTTCCTGCTCATCTATCTCGCGTTTGGAAAGCCCTTTATGATTCTGCGCTTGCTCACGGTCATCGGCCTCATGTCGTTCTTCAACATGCTCTATTTTCTGCGCAGTGAGCGTTCGATGGATTTTCTCTATGGCATTCTTTACGCCTATTTCGGTTTCTTCACACTCTTCTGGATTTTCCCTTACGCCTTCTTCACTATCCGCGCCCGTTCCTGGCTCACCCGCTAACCGCCGCGGTCCCGAAGCATGTTCAGATAATCTCTGTAATCGCGAGGAACTACTTGGTGTCAGCGACGGGCTGCGAAACAAACGTTTCGGTGGCTTGCGGAATTTTCTTGCTATGGAGAAGTTCAAGCACGGAGCGATAAAGGCGCGCGCGCAACTCGTGGCGTTCGTTGGCGCGAGTGATGTAGCGGACCGCGACGCTGACCCCGCCGTCCTTCGGCCGCAGATTCATCGCCGGCTCCGCCTTGAACGCGGTGGAACCGTGCGACAGCGTCACGCGTTCCCATTCCTGTTCGGCCACGCGAGCATTCGCGTCCGTTTCCTTTGCGACGATCTTTTTGATTTCGTCGGCAATCGGATACGGATCCTGGTTCCCGGCAATCACCACTTGCAGCTCGTCCCACATCCACTGGCCCGACGTGGAAAAATTAAAATAGTGGCCTTCGATTGCGAAACTGTTCACGAACGTTACTTTGCGCCCAGTCGGATGGCCCGCGTCCGACCAGTCGCCCGTCTCAAGCAACACCGTCCGCAATAGCCCTACCTCAAGAACTTCGCCGCCCACGCCGTTGATTTCCACCCAGTCGCCGGGACGAATTCCATTGCTGCCCATCAGGACGAACCATCCAAAAAAGCCCACGATAAAATCCTTCAACGCGACGGTCAAGCCCGCGCCCGCCAGAGCCAAAGCTGTTGCGAACTGGTTGGGCACCCCGAAAATCACAAGTAGAACCACGACGATGCCGAGCACGCGCGCCGAAACCATGACCACGGAGCGCAACGTCAGAAAACGCTTGCGGTCAGGAACATGCTTCATAAAAAATCCGCTCACCAGCAGGTCAGAAAGAGAAACGATAACCGCGATCACCAAAATCCAGAACACCGATTCGAGCAGTTCGCGGAGGAACATACGTTCACGGCTGAAAACGAGCGCGCTCCATTTGCCATAGATTCCGGCAATTGTTTGCTCGTTTTCGACGCGCAGGTCCAATCCCGCCAGTATCCTTTGATCGTCGCTCAGTTCGTGAACGCGTGCCAGCTGAGCCGCAGCCGCGGCCGGGCCATCGGCTGCAGGCTTTGGCGGCGCCGCAATCGCTGAGGAATTTCCTGGTTGTTCCGCTGGGATGGGCGTTTGCTGAGTTTGAATTTGTTTTTCGAGCGCATCGTGCGATTGCGCGAATGCGCTTGCCCGTTTCAGAGCGTCTTGGCTGGCCGAATCGATTTCAAGTTTCTTAGCGTTGAGCGATTTCCACGCGCGAAATTCCGCGAGCACATTGCGCGCTGTAGTCTGTTCGGTCGACACCTGATAACTGCTGGTTGCAAATGTTATGATTCCCTTGTCGAGATCCGCCACGGATTGCTCGTGCTGCTGCAGCGCTTGCTGAACCTTGGTTCGCGGGTCTCCACCAGCGCGAATGAAATCCTGTTGTGCATCTCCAAGTTCGTCCTCGTCGAGCGATTCTTGCGCCTGGGCCAGCGTCAGTTCCTGTTGGAGCTCGCCTTTTTTGCTAGCCGGAGCTCTTGCAACCAGCGCGGTGAGCCGCGCGATATTCGCCTTCTCCGCATCCACACGGGCCTGGCGTCGCACAATACGCGCCTGGAGTGCTTTCGCCTCGGCGCTGAGCGGCGGACTATAGCGAGAGGCGTCGCGCAGCGCGGCACTGAAGGCCATGTCCACTTCATGGTCCGCCAGACGCAGCGCCGCTCCCGCGTATTGCTGTTCGTCGGAAGTCACCGCGACTTTGGCCAATTGCTGCGCGGTTTGGAGCGGACTTTCATCGACCAATGTTTCACTGGACGACTGTTTTGCGGCCAGTTTCGAAACGCCATTCGTCCAGGAATTGGTCAGCACGAGACCAGCCGCGGCCAAAACCAGTAGCACCAATAAAGCGGAGAGAACTAGGCGTTGAACCTTCATGGGATTTTAGATGCGCTCTACATCATTCTAATATGCCCTCGCGGGCGAGTCAGCGGAAATCAAGCCGCCTCGCTGCGTGTTACGTCACAAAGCTTCGCCACGCAAGATTTCAGCAATACACCAGGGATTTACTTGCGCTTTCTTGATGCGGCGCGGTGTGAAATTCCCGGCGTCTTCGATGCCGTCGCGGAAAGGCACAGAGCCGCTGCGCCTGCGATCCCGGAATCTTCTCCATAGCGCGCGCGAACCAGGGGGATTTCGTTGCAACGCGAATTGATCGTCCACGCGGGAAGCTGCTCGCGAATGCGGCCGAACCGCTCGGACATCAGTTCTCCCATTCCGCCGCCAAAAATAATTACATCGGGTTCGAACATGTCAACGATGTTGCCCAGCCAGATCGCCAGCAGGTCAGCAGTCTGCTGCAAAATCGACGCCGCCAATCTATCGCCCGCGCGACACGCGGCGCTCACCATTTCCGCGGTCACTGATTCCGGATTCCCGTCCGCGAGCGCCAAAAGCTTTTCGGTGCCAGCGCCGCCGCTCGCCAGCCGTTCGCGCGCGCGCTTAGCTACCGCAGGCCCCGCTGCGAGCGCTTCAATGCATCCAAGTTTGCCGCACGCGCATTTCGGACCGTGATAATCAATCGATACGTGCCCGCCTTCCGCCGCTGCGCCCGTGCGTCCGTGATAAATCCGCCCTCCAAGAATCACGCCGGTGCCGATTCCTGTTCCCAGCGTTGCGTAAAACACGGACTCGTATCCACGGCCCGCGCCCCAAATGGCTTCCGCGAGCGCGGCAGCATTCGCATCGTTGTCGACAAATGTCGGGAGGCGATGCAACCGCTGAACTTTTGCAGCGAGCGGGAAATTGTGCCAGCAGGGAAGATTCGGCGGATTGATGATGATTCCTTTTCGAGGATCAAGAGGACCGGGACTGCTGATGCCTATCGCTGCGACGGATGCGCGGCGTTTCGGCTCGCTTCCAAATGCTGCGGCGATGGCGCGTTCGACTGCATCCAGTCCTTCCGCTTCGCTTCCGCGGCAGGACATGGGCACACGCACTTTCGACAGAATTTCTCCGCGCGCCGTTACCATTCCGGCGGCGACTTTTGTTCCCCCAATGTCGATTCCGAGATACATCGGTTCCTTCGCCGGCATAATTCCTGCGCAGCCTCCCGCGACGACCTATCATAGCGCGAGCGCCCAGGACCGCGTACATGCTTTCCCTCATGCACAGTTGGTTGCTCCTAATTTCCTGGCTGGAGAACAATTCCACGGACAACGCAGAGGCGGGTTTCCCCACTAGCTTTCTCGAATGCAAAACCAACTATCGATTCACATAAGTCTCACGTCAGCCCGGCGGGAAACGCCGGGCCAGACGCGAGCTATAGAATTCAGCCTGTATTTTACTTAACGGGCTTTACCTCAATGGGACTTCCGCCGAAGACCCCGGGCGCACCCGCGGATTCCGCGGCTTTGTCATATTCGGCGATGTCCGTCCGCAGCGCTTCGTTATACTGCTTGATCGTCGCGTCCGCTTTTGTAAAAAGTTCCGTCATCTGTTGACGCAACAATTCATTTGGCGCTTCGCCGTAGGCTCCTCCAACTTCAAAGACCAACCGATTGAGCTGGCCGTGGAAGTCGGTGAGTTCGTGGATATCGTCCTCGGAGACTTCGTGCTGGACGTTCGGATTGTAGATCGCGTCCTTAATTGCGTTGAGTTTTTTGCTGAGCTCGCGGCCGCGGGCGATAACCGGGCGATATTTAGCCTGCTCCCGTTGATCGTCGCTGCCTTGAACGGCTGAGCGGAACGCCTCGAGTTCTTTGTTAATGCCGTCAATGCGGTTGATCACTTCGTTGATGGCGCTCATTTCGTTGCGCGCTCTCACTCCCGCATCCGCCTCGGCGCGGAAGATGGCTGGATCCACGTGAAGGTTCGGATCCGGCTCGACGGTGACGTTCGTCGATTCGGTCTGGCCGTTTGCGGTGACTGACACTTTGTAAGTGCCGGGCGCGACGCGCGGCCCCCGATTTGCGTTGAAGAACTCGTTCGGCGTTGGCATTTTCTCGTACCTGAGCGGTTCGGGCCCTTCGTATTGCATGGTCCAAACGAAACGGTTGATGCCTGCTTCGCCCGGACCGTAATCGGTGGCCACCGCATTGCCGCGTTCGTCCGTGATAACAATTTTCACGGGACGGTGATGTTCCATGCGCTGTTCCGGCGTGGGTTTGATTTCCGTCTTCAAGTAGTAATCAATCACCGCGCCCGTGGGTGCGTTGGGCGCCGTGTAACCCCCGCCCTGGCCTTCATCGCTGCGCCACGTGTGGAATATAGTTCCTGATTCTGGCGTAAAAACATGAAAGGG
>JBAUEX010000251.1:0-9744 GCA_049678845.1 Candidatus Acidiferrales bacterium | reverse complement strand
GGCCCTTTTTGTGCTTGCTGGTGGATTCCTTGCTTTTGTCGACTTTTGTCTTGGCGGCGGGTTTTTGTGCGTCCGTCGCAGACTGCGGATCCGTCCCGCTGGCTGGGGTTGACGTCGCGGCGCTGGTGCCGGACGCGCCGCTGTCACTGGCGGTCGCTGGCGGCGTGGCGCTGGTGCTCGCTGGCGGCGGGACGACGTCGGTGGCCGGAGGTACGGATGTGGACGTGCTTGACGATGTGGTTGCCGGGTCGGCCGGCGGCGCGGTGCCGGTCGAACTGCTGGTAGGCGGAGGAGTTGACGATTCGGGCGAGACGGTCTGGATGCTCATGTTCTGCTGCGTAGATCCAGCGCTGCCTGCATCAATTCCAGACTCCGGCGCGGAAGTGGCGCCTTGTGAGGATCCCGTTTCTTCTCCCGGAGGATTCAAATCCGGCTCGCCCGTATGTGCCGCCATCGCTACGTTCGGGCTGCTTTTCATTACGCCCATGGCGCGACGGACCAGTCCCGGATGGTCGTGCGCGTACTTCTCTTCGTATTTTGCGCGCGCGAGGGCGTCGGGGTCTGACGGCGGGATTTTCACGTTGTCTTCCGTCAATCGCCGCTTTGCTTCGGGCGCGAAGGAGGAGAGCGGGTATTCCTTCACAAGCCGCACATACTCGTTGTCTGCCTGAGCCCGCCACCGGGCGCGCTCTTGCTCATTCTTCGAGCCCAGGGCCGCACGGCGGAGAATATCCGCCAGCATCCAATGCGCGCGATCTGCTTGGCTAAACAGAGGATAGCGGCTTACGACTTCGACGAGGCGCGCCGCGGCCGCGCGGTAATCGCCCTTTACGTAGTAAAAACGGGCGACTTCGAAGTCGCCGTCACCCAGCACTTCCTGCACTTCGCGCAGACGCTGATCAGCCTCCGGTACCAGGGGACTCTTCGGGTATTTTAACAAGAAGGATTGGAATTCCTGTTCCGCGAGGCGCGCTTGCGTCACGTCGCGGTCCGGTTTTTCCATCATGCGGTAATGCGCCATAGCGATTTGCATCTGCGCGTAGGAGGCTTCTGGAAGAAACGGGAAAAAGGTTTCGAAGTCTTTGTATTCGGCGACCGCTTGCGTCAGTCCTTCGGTGCCGCCCTCTTTGTAATAGGAGTCGGCCACGGCCAGTTTTGCTTTGGCGAGGTATTCGCTGTCAGGGTAACTGTTGATAAGCGTTTGCAGGCTTAAGCGCGATTCCGTGTAGCGGCCGTGATTATAATCGTTCAGCGCGCGGTCATAGAGAATTTTGTCGGGTTCGGCGTTTGTGTCGGGAGTTTTCGCGGCGGTCTTTTTGTGTCCAGAAAAAAGACATCCAGCCGGAATGAAAGATACGAGAAGGGCAAACGTAAGCCAGAAGGAAGGTCGTTTCGTTATGCTTTTCATCACACCCTTTGCGAGATCGCGTCGTCGGCGCACTGCTTCATTTGCCGAAGAGCAGCGCCCGGGTCCGTTGTATGGAAAATTGAAGTGCCCGCCACCAGCGTGTCAGCGCCGGCGGTTACAAGTTCCGCTGTGTTTTCCAGCGTGACCCCCCCATCCACTCCAATTCGGAAGCCGTAGTCATAGCGTGAGCGTATATCCCGCAACTCTCGAATCTTGTCAACCGTTTGAGGAATGAATTTTTGGCCCCCGAATCCGGGATTCACAGTCATCACCAGCACTGTTTCCACCCGGTCCAGCACTTCCTTCAACATCGCGGCAGGAGTGGCCGGATTGATGACCACACCCGCTTCGCAATTCTGCTCGTGAATCGAAGCGATCACGCGGTCAAGGTGGACAGTCGCTTCTTGATGAACCAAAATCCGATGCGCTCCAGCCTTGGCGAATGCCTCGACGAAGTCCCCTGGCCGCTCAATCATGAGATGCACGTCAAGCGGCAAACGGGTTGCCTTGCTCAATGACGCCACAATGGGCACGCCGATGGAAATGTTGGGCACAAAGTGGCCGTCCATCACGTCCACATGAATCACAGCGGCGCCGGCGGCTTCGACGCTGCGCACCTCGTCGCCCAAAACGGCGAAGTTCGCCGCCAAAATGGACGGAGCGATTTCGAGCGGACGGCGAGTCATGAAATTCATTTGGATTGTAACACAGCCGCAGCCGCGCTTATTGCGCTACCTGCAGTTCGACGCTCGCGCCAGGCTCAATCCGCGCGCCGCGCTGCGGAAGTTGAGATGTGACCGTTCCCGGAGGCCGGCCTGTCAGCGGCAGCGGCGTCACTTTGTCCACTTTCAATCCAGCGGCGGACAATCGCTGCTCGGCTTCCGCCAGAGGCTGGCCCTCGAAGCCCGGCATGACGTAAGCAGGCGGTTGCGCCCCCAGAGAAACCAGCATATCGACATGCGGACTGCTTGCATTGGTTGAGCCGGCCGGTGGATCCTGTTGGAGCACAATGTCCGCGGGGAATTCCGGCAGATAAGCGCTGGAAACTTCACCGGTCTGCAGCCCCTCGCTCAATAATTCAATTTGTGCGGCACGCAAGCTGCGGTTACCGAGTTGCGGGATCGTTACCGTCTGTTGGCCAAGGCTTACGACAACGTGGACCAATTCGCCCACCTTCAGGCGCGTTCCCGCGGAAGGGCTTTGCCGCGCGATAACGCCCGCCGGCAGGCTGCTGTAGATGCGATCTTCGACCCTAAGGTGCAGGCCGCGGGCTTCGAGTTGCATCTGGGCTCGCGAAACGGCCACTCGAGTCAGGTCGGGCGTAACGATCTCGCGTCCCTGGATGGCGAAACGCATGGTGAGAATTGCGCTCAGAAAGGCTACAGACGCCAGCACGAAGGTCAGCAGCGCCATTCGTCCGACCCATTCGCTTCGTTCTCGGAATCCCACAGTTTCGCCTCGACAGAAACGACACTAACATCGGCATGGGTAGGTTTCAACGATTGGAAGGATGCGCGTTACCGCGGGGCCAACACAGCGGCAAAAAATCCGTCTGTGGCGTGCTGTGGAGGAAACGTCCGAAATGCGCCGCTGCTGTCAACGAGCGTCTCGACCAGTACGCCTTCGACGAGCGCGCCGGCGGGGATTTCCGCCTGAATCGCCTGGAATTCCGGATGAGCGCCCAACACTTCGCTCACCACGCCTTCGTTCTCCTCGGACTCAAGCGAGCACGTCGAATAGACAAGCCGCCCCTCGGGTGCGAGGCACTCCAGCGCGGAATTGAGCAGCATCATCTGGCGCGTGTGCAGTTCGAGCAGATCGGTCGGCTTCAGCTTCCAGCGAATTTCAGGGTTGCGCGACAATGTGCCTGTGCCAGAGCATGGCGCATCCACGAGAATGCGGTCGAATTTTGCGCGGAAGGGAAGTGACGCTGTTCCGTCCAAAGCAATCATCTTCACATTCGACACGTGCGCGCGCGCCAGCCTTTCGCGCATGGCGCGCAGACGATTTTCGCGGCGATCGGCAGCGACGACCAGGCCGGCCGGCCCAGCCTTCCGCGCCAGGGCCATGGTCTTGCCTCCCGGCGGCGCACATACATCGAGGACTGACTCTCCAGCTTTCAGGCGCAGCAGCAGCGGAATAATCTGTGAGGCTTCGTCCTGAAGACTAATCCAGCCATTCTGGAACGCTTTCGTTTTTGCCACATCGCTCCCTCGCATGGTGATGGCGTCGCGCGCCAACCGGCCGGGCTCAAATTCAACTCCCTCAGCAGCGAGCAAACGCAGCACTTCGTCGCGATGTTCGTCGCTGAGCACGGCGTAAACGCTTCGCGGCGGCTCGTTATTTGCTTCCAGCAGCGCCACGGTTTTTTCACGTCCAAACCGTTCGAGCCACCGCTCGACGAGCCATGTGGGATGAGAATGGTGAAGTCCAAGGGCATCCGCCGCCGACACTTCCTGCGACAGGAAATCCTGCGCAGGCCTGGCGCTTTCGGCGGCAGCGCGTCTCAATACTGCGTTCACCAAGGATGAGGCTGATTGTTTCCGCGCCCGCTTGACCAATTCAACCGACTCGTCGACCGCCGCGCTCGCCGGAATTCGCGCCAGATGCCGCAATTGGTAGATTCCGATCCTCAGCGCAACGAGCACTTCAACGTCGAGGGCGAGCGATTTCTTCCGCGTGTAGTGCTCGATGAAAAAGTCGAGCAGCCGTTGCCATCGCAATGTGCCCATGACGATCTCGGTCGCCAGCGCCGCATCGCGCGCGCTCACTTTCGGGGTAGTGTTTTCGTTCAGGCGAGCATGGAGTACCTCGGACGCGTATGCCGCCTCGTTCTCCACGCGCAGCAGGGCGTCGAAGGCAATTGTTCTGGCGGGACTGATTGGCATTATGGTTCCGACCTCAGGGGTTAAAACCCCTGAATTTCCGGATCTTTTCCGCGCGGCCCTTCGTCCCTCAGGATGAACTGAAGCTGTGCCCGGATGAAAGACCTTTACGAGATTGTTTCAATTGAGACCTGCTGCTACGACGTGAATTTTTCGGCGGAGGAAATTCGCGCGCCGTTCGCGAATTCGCCCGCGCTCATGCGTCTGCGTCCTTCAGGTTGTATGTACTCGACGCGCAGCCATGTTCCTTCGCCGCATGCGACGTGCATGTCCCCGCGACTCTCGACAATCGAACCTGGCTCATGTGTGCCCGTGCCGGCAGGACTTTCCGCCGGACGTCCCCATAGGTGACAGGATCGCCGGCGAAAGTGCGTGTACGTGCCCGGCCACGGCTGGAAAGCTCGAATGCGGTTATAAATCTCGCGTGCAGAGAGGTTCCAATCAAGCAGTCCCTCTTCTTTTTTTAATGGCGGTGCGAACGTTGCGAGCGCATTGTTTTGGGGCTTCGGCGTAAGTTCGCCGGCCGAGAGCTTTTGCAGAGTGTGAAGGAGCAGCGGCGCACCGGCGTTGCCCATGCGCTCCCTTAATTCCGGCGCACTCTCGTCCGCTCCGATTTCCATTTCGAGCTGCTCGAGAATCGGTCCGGTATCAACTCCAGCGTCAATGCGCATCGTGGTCAAACCTATGCGCGTGTCTCCATTGAGAATCGCGCGCTGGATGGGAGCCGCGCCGCGATATCGAGGCAGCAACGAACCATGCAAATTGATCCAGCCAAGTTTTGGAATTTCAAGCAAGCCGCGCGGAATAATTTGTCCATAGGCGATGATGACGACGGCGTCCGGCGCGATCCGTTTCAAAAATTCGGCCGCATCCGCCGATTTGACTTTCTCGGGCTGGTAAATTTGCAGTCCAGCTTCGAGCGCGGCATTCTTGATCGGTGAAGGCGCAGGATTTTGATCTCTTCCGCGTGGACGATCAGGCTGCGTGATGACCGCCTCGACAGAAAATTCCGGGACAGCCAGCAACTCCTTCAAGGAAGGTAAACCGAACGCCGGCGTGCCGCAGAAAACAATTCGAAGCGGCACGGTTCTCCTACCACTCCCCGGTTTTCGTCAACTTGCGAATTTTTCGTTTGATGAGGTCGCGCTTCAACATGCTCAAGTGCGTCAGGAAGAGTATTCCGTGCAGATGGTCGATTTCGTGGCAAAAGGCGCGAGCCAGCAGACCTTCGGCGCGCATTTCGTACTCTTTTCCGGTGACGTCCTGCGCGCGCACGGTCACATATTTTGGCCGCAGCACGTTTCCGCGAAAACCCGGGACGGACAAACATCCCTCTTCCTCGCGCTGTTCGCCTTCGGTGCGGATAATTTCCGGATTTGCGAGAACGAGCTTCGCCTCCGGGTTTTTCCCCACGGTTACGTCGATGACTGCTATGCGCAGGCTCAGGCCAATCTGTGGCGCGGCCAGTCCCACGCCCTGGGCGGCGTACATGGACTCGAACATGTCCTCGGTAAGCTTGGCCAATTCCGCGTCGAATTTGTCGATCGTATTGGTAGGTTGTTCGAGCACCGCGGCTGGGAATTTCGTTATCGGATGGATCATCGTTTTCGTGCCTCGTTTTTGTGCTTGGTCTCCTGCGCTAAAATTCGTCTAATTGCTTTTGAAAGCCTTGAAAGTTCCTGCGCGTCTCCTCGAGCGAGTCTCCGCCGAATTTTTCCAGGAATGCTTCGGCGAGCACATATCCGACCATCGCTTCCGCTATCACGCCTGCCGCGGGCACTACGCAAATGTCGGAGCGTTCGTAGGCAGCCTTGATGCTTGCCTTGCTGTTCAAGTCTGCCGAGCCCAGCGCGCGCCGCAGCGTGGAAATGGGTTTCAGATAACCTCGCACGACCACATTTTCACCGTTCGTGATGCCGCCTTCGATCCCACCTGCGCGATTCGAGCTTCGCTGAAAGCGCTTCTTCTCCCCATCATAGCGAATCTCATCCTGAACTTCCGAACCGTACAAAGTCGCGCTGGCGATTCCGGTGCCAATCTCAACGCCTTTGACGGCTTGTATGGACATCACCGCGCGCGCCAGCCGGCCGTCGAGTTTTTCATCCCACTGCGCGTGGCTGCCGAGCCCCGGCGGAACGCCGCGGGCAACGACCTCGAAAATTCCTCCCACGGAATCGCCCGCGCGCAATGCTTTGTCAACTTCAGCCTTCATCCGCGTTTCCGTGTTTTCATCCACGCACCGCAGCGGCGAGTCCAAATTCGCGCAAACGGACTCGATTTCGTTCCACTGCGCCGCGCGTTCCAGCTTTACGGGTCCCACGGCGATTGTGTGACTCAAGACGGGGATGCCAAATTCGCGCAAAAGCAGCTTGGCAATCGCTCCCGCGCTTGTGCGCGCCGCCGTTTCTCGCGCCGACGCTCGCTCGAGTATGTATCGGGCGTCGTGGAAATTGAATTTCAGCGCGCCTGCCAGGTCTGCATGCCCGGGGCGCGGCGAAGTCAGTCGGCGTTGCGCGTCGTGGTCGCTGTCGTCAGTGCCATCGGCATCCTCGACGGGCAAGGCCTTCTCCCAATTTTTCCAGTCGCGGTTCTCGATGCGAATAGCAAGGGGCGCGCCGATGGTTTTTCCGTGGCGTACGCCGGCCAGAAAGTCAGCCTGATCCTTTTCGATTTTCTGTCTTCCGCCGCGGCCGTATCCCAGTTGCCTCCGGTGCATCTCGCGGTTCACAAATTCCAGCTCGACAGGTACGCCCGCGGGCAATCCGGAGATCCAGGCAATCAGCGCTTGCCCGTGAGATTCACCGGCCGTGAAGAATCGCAGCATTTCGTTGGGTGTTCGCTTGTATTCGAAAGACTTACGATTCTACCGGAGGCTCCGCCGCTCGTAAAGCAATGATGCGCGCGGAAATTCACTTCGAGATGCCTTGACGTCCTCCATACTCAACGTTACGCTGTCGAAGCTCAAATTTGCACGATGGCGACGCTCACTCCCAAGACGCCTGGACCTACTGCCCCTTCGCCAGCCGTTGCGTTGAGCGACACTCTCAAACGCAAAATCTTTTCGCTTCAGAGCTATTCTCAACTGGTCGGCGACGCCGTCTCGAAAATCTTCACGGCGCCTCACTACCCCGAAGATGTACTGGAACAGATGGACGCCATCGGCGTCGGTTCGCTTCCGATTATTCTCCTGACTGGCTTTTTTATTGGCGGCGTGATGGTTTTGAACACAGCGCAGCAATTCCAGCGGTTTGGAGAAACGGCGCTGACAGGAGACACGGTGGCGATCGCACTGGTGCGCGAACTCGGGCCGACGATTGCAGGATTGCTGGTGACGGGACGAAATGGTTCGGGCATCGCTTCGGAGTTGGGGTCGATGGTGGTCACCGAGCAGGTGGACGCGATGCGCGCGTTGGGCACGGACCCTGTGCGGAAGCTTGTGGTGCCGCGGCTGATCGCCACGGTGCTCGTGCTGCCGCTGCTGACTGCCGTGGCTGATTTGGTGGGCCTGATTGGAGGCTATATCGTCGCCCATTTCACGCTGGGCTTGAGTGCGGCCGAATTCTGGAATCGCGCTGTCCAGGCTTTGGCTTTTGGCGACCTGGTCATGGGTTTGGCCAAACCTGTCGTGTTCGCGATCATTATCGCGACTGTCGCCTGCTTCTACGGACTGCGAACGCGAGGCGGCACACAGGGCGTGGGCCGTGCCACCACGACCGCCGTGGTGGTGGCTTCCGTCGCGATTCTCGTCAGTGACTTCTTTTTGGGCAAGCTCTTGCTGTACTGGTTTACCTAGCGATGGGGTGCCCGGTTTCCGCCGGCCGCGTGCGCGTTTCCATCTATAATCAAGTCGCGTACGGGAATGGAGCGCGATGTCAAGCCAGCCCATAAGTAATATCGTCCCGGGCGAACCTTTACTCCGCTTCGAGGACGTCAGCATATCCTTCGACGAAGGAGAAATACTTCGCGGCATCTCGTTCGAAGTCGTTGCCGGCGAAACGAAGGTGATTCTCGGCGAAAGCGGTTCGGGCAAGACTGTTCTTCTCAAACTTGCCGCCGGGCTTCTACGCCCCCAATCGGGCCGCGTTGTCGTGATGGGCCACGACCTCACCGCAATGAACGAAGTTGAATTGCTCGACTTCCGGCGGCGCATCGGTTTCGTTTTTCAGGAAGGTGCGCTGTTCGATTCGCTGAATGTGGCGGAGAATGTTTCGTTTCGTCTCGACGAAGAATCTGTTCCCTCCGAGGAAACCGAACCGCGAGTTCGCGAAGCCCTTCGTTTCGTCGAAATGGAGGAATCGTACGAGAAATTCCCCGATGAACTTTCCGGAGGTATGCGCCGCCGCGTGTCCATCGCACGCGCTCTGATCAACCAGCCGCCAATCGTTTACTACGATTCACCGACCGGCGGCTTGGATCCCATTACGAGTCAGACCATTATCACGCTCATCCTGCGCCTGCGCGATCTGAATGGCGTGACGTCGCTGCTCGCGACCCATCGTCTGCAGGACGCTTTCGGCTTGGCGAATTTTCTTTTCGACTCTAAGTCCGACCGCGTCCTCCCCATTTGGGAAGAAAAAGATGGACGCCGTTTTTCGCCAACAAACTTCCTGGTTTTGCGTAACGCTCAAGTTTATTTTCAGGGGGAGACGCAGGAGCTATTGAAGTCGATCGATCCCTATCTTCGTGAATTTTTATCTTGAAAAGCAAGTTTTGATTGCGGAACAAAGATATTCTTCGAAATTGGATTGAGCACGGAGGAGGAGAGAAATGGCGCAACGGAAACAACTCACGTGGACCGAACTTCGAGTAGGACTGTTCGTTCTGGCCGGATTGGCACTGCTGGCGGTCGCGATTTTTTACGTCACCGGCGTAAATTGGGGCGCAAAGTATTCGCTCAAGACGTATCTGCCAGAAGTTTCGGACCTCCAGAAGGGTGCGCCCGTGAGTCTGGACGGCGTCACGGTGGGCAATGTGGAGAACCTCAAGATCAATCCGCATCCCACGGATCGCATGCACAACATTGAAGTCGACATGCGGGTCGATAAGCGCTATCAGAACCTGATTCGCACGGATTCGGACGCCAGCCTGGTGACCTCGGGCCTACTGGGCAACAGATACGTCACCATTTCTAGGGGCTTCCAGGGGCCAGTTGTTCAAAACCAGGGCACGATTCCCGGAAAGGCTGGGAACGACATGCAGGAAATCGTCGAGCGCGGCGTGGAGCTCGAGGCCAATCTTGGCCAATTAACGCAGCAGGTCGGTGACATCATTGGCGCGGTTCGCAAAGGACAGGGCACCATCGGCAAGTTCATCTACGATCCGTCGATGTACAACCACATGAATGCCACGGTTGCGAAGGCGGAGGCAATCGTCTCCGGGGTTCAGTCCGGCCAAGGCTCAATCGGAAAACTTGTGGTATCCGACGAGCTGTATAACAAAGTTGACGCCACC
>JBAUEX010000250.1:0-11873 GCA_049678845.1 Candidatus Acidiferrales bacterium | reverse complement strand
GTATTCGCGGATGCGCCCGCAACCCGTGCAGGTCAAGTTGCAAGCGTGCAAAGGCTCGAGCATCATCACAAGCGGAAACTTTTCTTCGCGGCGAATCGCCTTCCCGGCCAGATATTTCGTCAGATTGGCGGTCAAGCTCAGCGGAAACCTCATCATTTACCCCCGTTGTCCCTTGCGGCGTTCAAATTCGCTCGGATTGAACTGTAATGTCTGCCTTTTGGTTGGATGCGTCTTCGTCAAATTGCGATAGCGCGCCAGCGCATAAAGTGGAAACGAATTTCGGTATAAGTGGTACTTCAAATAGAAGACGCGCGGAAATCCCGTTCCCGTAAACGCGTCCTCATCCCATGAACCATCATCATTCTGACGCTCCAGCAGCCACTTCACCGCGCGTTTCACGGCGGGATCGTCCGGACTCTCTGTTGCCAGCAATCCAATCAGTCCCCACGCTGTCTGCGAGGGCGTGCTTTCTCCCTTGCCTTTGAGACTCGGATCATCATAAGAAGCGCACGTTTCGCCGAAGCCGCCATCCTCGTTCTGTACGCTGCGCAACCACTCGGCGCCCCGCCGGCTCTCTCGGCTTTCCGCGAGACCCAGGGTTTCGGCGGCTCTGAGCACGCCACTCGTCCCGTACACGTAATTCGATCCCCAGCGCCCGTACCAGGCGCCTTCTTCGGTTTGTTCGCGTTCCAGGTAGATTACAGCGCGCCGTATTGCCGGGTCCGTCGCCGTCCACCCGAATTTCCCGAGGCATTCAATCGAGCGCGCCGTCACATCCGCCGAAGACGGATCGATCATCGCGTTATGATCAGCAAATGGAATCTGTGTCAGCAACACGTGGTCGTTGTCGCGATCGAATGCGCCCCAGCCGCCGTCGTGGTTCTGCATGCTGAGCAGCCATGCAAGCCCCCGTCGCGCTGCTTGCGCGTAACGTTCTGGCTCCGTATGCGCCACGTCCTGCAAAGCCATTAACACAAACGCCGTATCGTCCACGTCCGGATAGAAATCATTCCGAAATTCAAACGCCCACCCTCCGGGCGACGCATCCTTATTCTTCACCTGCCAATCGCCGGGTCCAAGAATTTGATGGTCGAGCAGCCATTGCGCCGCGCTTCGCAGTGCGGGATGCGAAGGCTGAAGGCCCGCCTCTTCCAGCGATACCATGGCGATCGCCGTGTCCCACACCGGTGAAATGCACGGCTGCATCCGCAACGTTTCTTCGGCCTCAATCTCGTAGCCTGAAATCCAGCCGAGTTCGCGCGCGATCAGCGGATCACTCGCGGGATATCCCATCGCCAGCATCGCGTATACGGAGTTGGCCATCGCCGGATAAATAGTCCCGAGCCCTTCGCAACGTTCGACGTGTTCGAAAAGCCAGCGCTCCGCTTGAGCCAGCGCCCAGCGACGGAATGGCTTCCACGACAATTCCTCGTGCACTTTCAGAACCCGGTCAATCGCGAGAAACAAATTCCGCCATGAAAAAACTTTCCGCTCCCACGCGAACGCCTTCGTCTTGTTCTTTTCATCCGCAAACAGCTCATCCACGCGAGCATCCTCGGGAATCCGCCAGCCCGGCTTCCGCGCATAAATAATCGTAAGCGGCACAACGATCGCGCGAGTCCACGAAGACATGTCGTAGAGATTCACGAAAAACCAGTTCGGCAGAAGCATCAACTCAGGCGGAATCGCCGGAACCATGTTCCAGCCGATTGCTCCCACCATCGCCAGATAGAAACGCACGTAGGAATTTGTGGCTTCCAGTCCGCCCAGCTCCAGAATCCTTTTGCGAGCCCGCTCCATGTGCGACGCGCTTGGCGAGTCCCCCGCCAGCTTCAGCGCAAAGTAAGCTTTAACGGATGTGTTCAATTCTGACGGTCCGCCTGGATAAATGTTCCAGCCACCGTCCCCGGTCTGTTTTTGCCGGATGTAATTCGCGAGCTTCCGTACTTTCTCATTCTCGCGATCTTCCAAAACGCAATGCAGCAGGATGTGGTCTGACTCAAGAGTCGTGTCGGCTTCCAGTTCGCCCCACCAATATCCATCGGCAGCTTGCAGCGAGAGCAAATGCTTGGTACCCCGTTCAATGGCCGCATCCGCAGCCTCTGAATCGGCCACCTGCTCCGGCATGCGAACTTGTTGCGCCGCCGCCCCGAAACGCGCTTGTATGTCTGGAATTTGCATGGCCTTTTGACTGGCAATCCTCTTTTTTAGGTCACGAATGGCAAGCCCGGCAAGCCATACACCATTGATCGCTTATGAAAACACCACTATTGCCTCGCCAGCTGCTACACCATTTCCGTGATCAGTGCGCAGCCTTCCGAACTCAGATGCAAAAAAACGCCATGCGCACACCCATTCGCCTAACGGGTTTCCTAAGAATCAACCAGAAATGCAACAACTTACACATCCACTACCAAATTATCACGGTCTTCGGCTCAGCGGTCAACACAAAAACGCGTCCTGAACGCCTACGATTCACTTCCTGAGCGCCCGTTGGACGCGTCCGCGCAACCGAATCGGCACGGGACCCCCGATCGGCTGCAGAAAAGACGCCTTGGCGCGAATCACCCGCGTGTCGACATCCGGCCAATTCGGGGCAAACAAAGGCGCACGAAGAACAAAGCCATCCGCGATTCCCAGCAGACGCCGGGCCGAAGCCTTAAAATCGGGGCGTCGCGGGTCCAAGACCAAGATCGCTAGATCCGCAGGCACGTAATCCAACACAACATTGCTTTCGATAATCACGTGTTCGGCCCCCTTCATCAGCGTCCGTAATTCCATCATCGCTTCTGCAAAATGAGCATGGCTTGCTTGCAGCAAGAACGAACGCGCCGCGCCAGCCGCCAGAAAACGCGAAGAATCAGGCTGTCCGGAATGATCCGTTTCCGCCCGGAAACGATACCCCGCCGAATCATCGTTCAACGTATGATGCTGGGTGATTTTTATAGCCAGCCAATCACATTTTGGAAATGCTCGAATCATGTCCACAACCAAAGCCGTCTTGCCCACATTTCGATACTGCCCGCCGATTACAATAATCCGCGGCCATTGGCGAAAGAGCTTCGCACGCAAGCTGCGCCTTAGCGTTACGGCGCTCATCGCCGGTGTGGAAATGCCTGCCATTACGCCTGCCCTTCCTCAAGCTTGCGCACCCGCTCCGCCAATTCCGGCAAATGCGAAAACAACGCATATTGCTTCTTGAACTGCGCCAACGGTCGCGCCGGCGTCCCCCAGACAATTTCCTTCGCCCGGATCGTCTTGCCGTTCAGCACTCCCGTTTGCCCGCCCACGATAGCCTCATCCTCAATCCGGCAATGATCCCCCAACCCAGCTTGCCCGCCAATCCGCACATGATGACCAATGTCGCAGCTCCCCGAAATCCCCGTCTGCGCCGCAATCACCGTGTGCTCCCCAATCCGAACGTTGTGCGCCACATGAACCAGATTATCGAGCTTCACTCCTCTCTCAATTCTCGTAACACCCAGCGACCCACGCGCGACAGTCGTGTTATTCCCAATTTCCACATCGTCGCCGACCTCAACGCTTCCGACCTGCGGAAATTTCAAATGCCGCCCCTCGCCATAAACGTATCCAAAGCCATCTCCGCCAATCACGGCGCCCGAATGCAGCGTGACGCGACCGCCAATTCGCGCCCCCGGATAGAGTGTCACGCGCGGATGCAGCCGGCACGATTCTCCAACCGATGCCCCTTTCCCGATAAAACAATACGCTCCAATCTCAGTATGCGCGCCAATCACAGTCTCAGCTTCAACCACGGCGTACGGGCCCACACGCACATCCGCCGCCAATTTCGCTGACGCGTCGATCACCGCCGTGGGATGCACGGCTTGCGCAATCGGCTCCGGCTCCAACAGCCATGCCGCCGCCTTCGCAAAGGCGAGCTTCGGATTCGCAACCACCAGCAAGGTCTTCCCTTCGAGTTTCATACCTTCGCGCACCAACACGCACCCAGCCGCCGAGGCCTGCGCTCGCCCCAAATGCTTCGCGGCATCGACGTAAATCAGATCCTCCGCACCCGCGTCCTCGGGGCTCGCCACGCCGGAAACAGACCGCGACAAATCCCCTTTCGCTTCCGCCTTCAAATACTCCGCAAGTTCTCGCGCGATTCGTTTCATCTCTGGCTCTCCCCATTCCTTCGCTGCCACTCAAGAATCTCTCGACTCGCTACGACGCATAAAGCGACGGCTCGCCCGCTGGCCGGTTCTTCCATCGCTTGTGCACCCATAGCCACTGATCCGGATGAGCGCATATGTAATCCTCAATCACTTTGTTGAACCGCGCCGTATTCACGCGAATGTCCGCGTCCTCATCCTCTGTATGCTGAAGTTGCACAGCCGCCTCAAACCGCAGCCGGTATTTCCGCATCGCGCCATCCCAAAAAAGAAATCCCGGCACCACCGCGGCATCGGTCCGCCGCGCGATGCGTGCTAACCCTGTTGTTGTTCCGGCAGGAATCCCAAAAAAATCAACAAACACTCCCTCGTCGAGCGATGTGTTTTGATCGGCCAAAATCCCCACCGTGCCGCCATCGTGCAGCACGCGCAGTATTGCTCGCGCCGCATTATTCTTCTCGATCGGCCGGTTCCCGGAAAGGCAACGGTAGTGGTTTACCAGCACGTCGATTCGACGGTTATCGAGCGCACGGGCCAGAAACGACAGCGGATTTCCATAAAGCGCCTGCGCAAACGGCGCCAACTCCCAGGCGCTCATGTGCCCTGTGAGAAAAATAACGCCTTTTCCGCGTCGATGGGCCGCATCGAAATTCTCGAAGCCGTCCAGCACCACCAGCCGTTCGATGTTTTCCCGCGATAGCTCCGGGAAGTGGGCAAACTCCGCCGCCATCCATCCCAGATACCGCACCATCCGGCGCAGCGTTCGGCGGCGCTGCGCATCGGTCCAACCGGGAAACGCCAGCCGCAAATTCACAAGTCCGGCGCGGCGAAGCGGCGGTCGGCACAGCAGCAACATGTGCGCAATGGCTGCGGCGGTTGCGCGCGCCACCGGACGCGGCAAAATTCCCAGAAATTTCACAATCGTCCAGGCGGCAGCGTACTCGCACCATTCGCGCATCGTGCGCCATTCTGTCACAGTAATTTTCCGCGAACCAGCGCGCGTGTGCCCCGTGTGAACTGCGCTCGGCTCTGCTACACTCGCCCGCCATGGGCGAGAAACTCACCCTGTCGCGAAGAAATATCTGCGCCGCGTCGCTTGCCGCGGCGGGATTGGCAATTTGCCTCTTCAGCGGCCTCTCCGCATTTGGTCTTGTCGGGCCCGATGAGCCGCGCTACGCCTGGATCGCCCGCGACATGGCCCACTCGGGCAATTGGATTACGCCTTTCCTCTACGGCCTGCCGTGGTTCGAGAAGCCGATTCTCTATTACTGGAGCGCCGGATTTTTCTTCAAATTCCTGCATTCGCCCGAATGGGCCGCGCGCTTGCCTTCGTCGCTCGCTGCGCTCGTCTCCGCTCTGGCGATGACATGGCTCGCGCTTCGGCGTTATGGAACCCGAACGGCGTGGGCTGTCCTGCTGATTTTTCCAACATGCGTCGGCGTGATCGCATTCGCTCGCGCCGCTTCGCCCGACATGCTTTTCACCGCAAGCCTCGCGCTCGCCCTCCTGTGTGCCGCAAGCGTTGTCGAAAAACACAGAGTGTTCGCCACCAAAGGCGCGGCACCGGCAATTGTCACCGGCGATAAACTCGCACTTATTTTCCTCGGTGTGTGGCTGGGTTTCGCCACCCTTGCGAAAGGACCCGCCGCGGTTGTTCTTGCGGGCGGCAGCGTCCTTCTCTGGGCGCTGGCAACTCGAAACTGGAAAGCTGCTTTCCGCCTGCTTCATCCGCTTGCTATTTTGTTTTTCTGCATCGTAGCGTTGCCCTGGTACGTCCTCTGCGCCCATTTCAATCCCGACTTCTTCCGCACTTTTATCTTGCTCCACAATTTTGAGCGCTACCTCACGCCTGTTTTCCAGCATCGCGAGCCATTCTGGTTCTTCATGCCCATCGTCCTGCTCGGTCTGTTGCCTTGGACTGCTCTTCTCGTCAGCGCCGCGCTCGACGGTCGCCGCATCTTCCGCAACGGCGAATGGCGAACTTCTTCGGGATTTTTCATCGCCTGCTGGGCCGTTTTTCCTTTTATTTTTTTTAGTTTTTCCCAATCGAAGCTCCCCGAATACATTCTGCCTATCTTTCCACCCCTCGCTCTGCTGATGGCGCGCTCCTTTACCTGCGCCATCGAATGGGCTCCCCGCAAAACGCAATGGGTGGGCGTGGCGACAGGCACGATGTGGGTGGGGCTCGGGGTTGCCGGCGCGCTCGGTTTTCATCTCCTCCCGCCATACCAGCCGCCGTACCAACACGGAATCAATCAACTCGCGCTCGCCACACTGCTCATTGGCTTAATCACCGGAGTGATAATCGAATTCGTCAGTTTGGCGCGCAAGCCGTGGCTCGTGCTCGCAATCTCCACTCTCGCCGCTACCGCATCAGTGGGCGTCGCCGTTGTTCGCGTGCTGCCGCACCTTGACGCGCTGGTTTCCACTCGCCCGCTCGCACGCGACGTTCACAAAATCCTCCCCCCAAACGACACCCTTCTTGCCGTTGGCGAACTCAATCGGAACTGCGACTACGGATTGCGCTTTTATTTCGACGAAAACGACATTCCTGAATTTCATCCCGGCGGAACGGTCACCTACGTTTTGGTTGGCAACGGCGGCGACATGGTTCTTAACGATCTTGGATTGATCGACCGAAAGATCGTCGCCAAGTTCCTTCCTTATTGTTGGGTGGAAGCGCTGCCGAGACCGACTACCTCTGTCGACAAATGAGGCAATTACTGCGCCGGCTGTCCCGAAGGCGGCAGGTACTGAAGGAAAAAACTAACCACGAGGTTCTCATAATTGCGTCGTCCTTCGTCGCTCATTTCCGCATAAGTCATCGAATCTGCGGACCGGTCCTTCGGAGGCGGAGCAATTTGAAACATTTGAATTGTCTCTCTATCCAGATCCGGCTTATCGGTGGATTCGATAAACAATTTGGGAATCCCTTGCAAACGTCCTAGGCGGCTTACGAGTGGAGGTACCCCGCGGTCGTCATAGTTCAGCATCCTAAACCCAAACAGGCAGAACGTCTTTATCAGCGGAAGCGAGCCCAATCCCGTATGGCCGACCTGAATCGTCAGAAAATCCGACGGCTGGTCGTATACGGAATCAACCGCTATCGCCTCGATGCGCGGCTCTTGGACAGCCGCAGCTAACCCCGCATACGCTCCCAGATCCGTACCCCACACCCCAAATCGGGAACGGTCAATGTCTTCGCGTTTCGCAAGCCCTTTGATCGCGGCGAGCAATTCCCGCGTTTCCTGGTAGCCCAGGGTTGTACGCCCCGGCACCGTGCCGTGACCGATGAAGTCAAAAAGAAACACGTTGAATTGGTGCTCTTGCAGTGCCGTCACCAGCGTAAGAATGTCTGCCCGCTGCGATCCATACGCATGGCATAGCACAATCGTCGGTGCCCGCATCAGTCCGGGGAAAAACCATCCCTCGCGCGACCCTTCTCCGGGAATATCAAAGCTGTAGACAGTTGGATGGCCCATCAACAAAGTGACGTCAACATTCGCCGCGCTACGCGGTGGCGTCAAACTTTGATACAACAAATATCCTGAAATCGTCGCTGCCGCCAGAAAAACGAACAGCACCAGAGCGAGCAACGACCCCGCTACGCGCGCGAACCGTGCAAACAGACGCTTCAAATTCGAGGTTGGATTCATCTTTCGGCGCGAGACTCCGCTTGCAACCGTCGCGCAGTTTAGCATAGTTCCCGCGCGCGCCAGCGAACACCGCGCCTACTGGTTCGTGACTATAGGATGATCCGAACCACGCGAATTTTTGCCGTCATTTGTGCCGCTTCCGACTCTCTCCGCCTGCGTTATGGTGGGATATAATATAATCGTCCAAGGAGACACTCAGGCCATCCATGCAGGTTGTCGATCTGCGCCAACTTCATTCGCGTTCGCTTGAGCCACTCTTTCACGAAGAAGCAGAACTGTGGCGCAATGATCTCTATTGGGACTATCGCCCTTCCCAGCATTTGATCCGCAAATTCATCGACGCGCATTCTCTCGCCGGTTACGCCGCCCTTGAGGGAAAGCAGCCCGTCGGCTATGGCTTCTACGTTTTCGAAGACCAGAAAGGCCTGATCGGTGGCCTTTTCGCTTCGCCGCACTTCGGCCAAATCGAAATCAGCAAGAAGCTTCTCCTGGAAATGTTCGAGACGCTTCGCGAAACCCCGTTCATTGAGCGCATCGAAGCGCAACTCATGCCCTTCGGCTCCGCGCTCGATCTGGTTCTAGCGGAGCAACATTTTCGTCTTCACCGTCGCCAATTCATGCTTCTTGAGTTTCCTGCCAATCCATCCAACAAACCCTCCGCGTCACAGGATGGCCTGCGCGTCGAAGCCTGGACGGACCGTTGCCTCGAACCTTGCGCCCGCTTGATCCAGCGCGCCTATACCGACCACGTTGATGCGCAAATCAACGACCAATATCGCAGCGAGCTCGGCGCCATGAAATTCTTGCGCAATATTGTTCTCCTCCCCGGATGCGGTCAATTTTTCCCTGACGCCTCCTTCATTGTTCGCCCCGGTCCCGGAGAAAAACCCATCGGCATGGTCTTGACTTCCACGGTCGCTCCCGGAGTTGGGCACACCACGCAGATTTGCGTCTTGCCGGGTTATCAGAAAAATGGTCTGGGTCGGAGGCTGATGGAGACGGCGCTCGCCGCTTTGCAACAGCACGGCTACCGCGCGCTCTCGCTCACCGTCACTACGATCAACGCAAACGCCGTGCGTCTCTACGAAAATCTCGGCTTCCGCACCGTAAAATCCTTCGCCGCCGGCGTTTGGGAACCTTAGAGCGCTCAAAAATTCGGCGCTCTATTTCTTCGCTCGATCCTTCAACAAATTCTTCAGTTCCGACATGAATTCCTTCACATCCTTGAAATCCAAATAAACGGACGCAAATCGCACATACGCCACTTTGTCCAGTTTCTTCAGCCGCACCATCAATTGCTCGCCAATCTCCGAAGTCGTCCGTTCCCGGTCCTTCGCTTCGTTGACAAACCGTTCCGCGTCGTCCACCAGTGCTTCCAGCTTCGCCGTCGGTACGGGCCGTTTTTCACACGCTCTCAACAAGCCTTGCAAAATCTTGTGACGATCGAACTTCTCCCGCCGACCATCCTTCTTGATCACCATGTACGGGATTTCGTCGATGCGCTCGTAGGTCGTGAACCGCTTGCCGCACTGCAAGCATTCGCGCCGCCGCCGGATCAAATCTCCGGCGCGGCCTTCGCGCGAGTCCACAACTTTGTCATCCAGATGCGAGCAAAATGGGCATTTCACCGTGGAGCCTCGCGCTTCTGCTTCGCCGCATCGGAAACTGACGCATGTTCGCCGCGCTCTTCGTCTGCGGCTTCCTCGCGCGCCAGCCGGCGCAAATCTCCCATCGACCACCCCTCGTGAATCAGCAACGGCATTCCCGCAACGCACGCTGCGGCAAAGGTCACCAACCACAATACGATTGCAACCGCCGCCGCCGGCTCCTTTTCTACTCCAAATATGACGGTGAGGACAAGGAACGTCGCAAGCTGCGTGCCTCCGCCAACCGCCGGA
This sequence comes from Candidatus Acidiferrales bacterium, assembly GCA_049678845.1. Taxonomy (GTDB): domain Bacteria; phylum Acidobacteriota; class Terriglobia; order Acidiferrales; family UBA7541; genus DAHUXN01. The sequence continues at coordinate 2,186 of JBAUEX010000250.1, read as the reverse complement.
AGTTGCACTACCGAGCCAACCATCGTAAATGCCAGCACGAGCAGCGCCGCGCGAAAACCGAATTCCCCGATCTCGCCGCTGAAACTGCGCATCACCAACAAATACACCAATGCCACCACGAACCAGTGCACTGCCGTATACCCAACGGCTACAAACAAATCCCCTGGCGAGCGAATTGCCTGCAACCCCTGGCTGAACCCGTCAATCAGCGTCGCAATTTTGCCGCGCCAGCCGCCGCGCTTGCGAAACCCTCCGAGCTGCGACTGCAGTACGCGCGCGCCATGCAAACGAAAATATACAAGCACCGCAACCATTCCAACGAGCAGCCAGAAAATTCCCCACCCCGCAAGCCGCGCATCGTGAACCAGCCGTCCGGCGTTCGCTTCCGACCCAGCCAGCGCGTGGCGCGGCAGCGCAAGCAGCGCCAGAATCGCCAGCACAGCCGTAGCCCCCACGTCGAACACGCGCTCCATCACATACACGCCAAAACTATCCGCCACGGGCAATCGATCTTTGCGTGCAATCAGCAGCGGACGAACCGGCTCCCCAGCGCGTCCCAACACAAAAATCGCCGTGAATCCCATAATCGTCGCGCTGTACACATTGCTAAACGTCGGCCGCCCCATGTAGCGAGAAAATCGCACCCATCGCAGCGACCGTAGCGCATACGAAACATAAATCGATGCCATGGCGAGCAGCAGCAATGGGATACTTGCATTCTCGAGCGCCATCCCAAGCTTCTGCCAATTGAACCCGCCCAGCATGATCGCGCCGCGAAACCGGTAAAGCAGGCCCGCAACAATCGCCAGCGCCACCAAGAGCCAAAGCGTCTTTCGCACACTTCGCCGCATCGTCGCGCACCGTATCAGCACGCCTTCCTGAGTGTCAAGTTGGCTCGCGAACAATAATCTCTGAAACGGAAGCTAATTCCAGTCGAGATTTGGCTGCAAACCATGCAAGATGCTTGTGTTGCGCACCTAGCCCAGCTAACATGCCCCGGCGGTGCGGAACTTTTCGGCCCCTTTGCTCGTTCCTTACTATGAGGCCGGAAGTGATGCTACTCACGAGGACAATGACGATTGGAGCCGGACGCTCAACTGGTTCAGCGCTGCCTCCGGGGAGAGGGGCCGGCATGGGAGGAACTTGTGCGCCGCCACTCCCGCCGCATTTACAATATTTGTTATCGCTTCACCGGCAATCCGACCGAAGCCGAGGATTTGAGCCAGGAGGTTTTTTTACGCATTTATCGCACCCTTGCCAGCTATCGCATGGCCTACGGCGGCTTTCCAACGTGGCTGACCAGCGTCACGCGCAATTTGTTGATCGATCATTATCGCCGGACTCGTCACGATCGGGTCACCGACTCCCTCGAGGAGGTGATGCCCAAGGTCGAAGAGAAGCATTCTCCGGTGCGCACGCCCGACAAGGCGGCCCTGGCCAGCGAGTTGAGCGCGCAGGTGCAATCGGCGCTCTCTCGATTGTCCCCCGATTTGCGCGAAGCTGTAATCCTGCGCGACTTGCAGGGTTTGGAATACAACGAGATTCAAGAAGTTTTATCTGTGCCGGAAGGCACGGTAAAATCCAGAATCAATCGCGGCCGCATCGAACTGGCCCGCGTGCTTCAAGAAATGGGCTTGCGACCCGAGTGAGACTTGACGAGTAATAAAAAATGACCTGGACCTGCCTACAAATCGAAGAACGGCTGAGCGACTACCTGGACGGCGTTCTCCCCGACGCCGAACGGCATGAGTTGCGCGCCCATGTCGACGCCTGCCCGCAGTGCGCTCCTCTTCTGGCGCAGGTTACGCATATCGTCGGCCGCCTTCACATTCTTGAGCCGGAACCCGCTCCTGCCGCGCTCGTCTCTAAAATCCTCGATCAGACCCTCGGCGCTCGCAAAAGTAAGCGTGACTGGCGCGCCGGGTTGCCCATGCTCTGGCAGCCTCGTTTCGCCATGGGCACCGTCACTGTCCTCGCCACTTTGCTCATCATTTTCCAGGCTACCGGCGTGCGCAGGTCCGATATCACCGCCGCCAGCTTGAACCCTGTTAGAATCTTCCACGCCGCCGACAGCCACGCGCATCTCGCCTTCGCCCGCGGCGTAAAATTCGTCAATGACCTCCGCGTGGTTTATGAAATTCAATCGCGCCTCCAACCGGCGAGCAATCCCGAGCCGAACAATGCCC
>JBAUEX010000249.1:0-22404 GCA_049678845.1 Candidatus Acidiferrales bacterium | reverse complement strand
GGACGGCATGGGATGGGCGTCCGCAATTCCGGCTCATGAGCAACCGGAACATCCGAAGCTTTCTGGGTTTTCTCCCCGCCTGGTGGAAACACAAAGGCTCGCTGGTGGTGAGTCTGGCCATCACTCTGTTCGCGATCTTCGTCTACTTCGCCACGTTCATCGGTGAGCGCCCCACGCCCGCGTTCGATTTCATCTCACGGCTGGAATTGAACAGCCTCGATACCCGTTTTCGCTACCGTCCCCGCCAGCCTCCGGATCCCCGCATCATCGTTGTCGATATCGATCAACGTTCGCAGGAGGTTCTCGGCCGCTGGCCGTTCCCGCGCCAGAATTTCGCGCGCATGCTCGACAATCTTCGTCTAGACGGCGCAAGTGTCGTCGCTTTCGACATTACTTTCAGCAAACCCGACGACACTCTCGGACCGTTGCGAACTTTTCAAGCGCAGCTGACGACGGAGAAAAAAGAAGGCAAGGCCGTCGACTCAGCGCTGCTTTCGGCGATTGACGAACTCCAGAAGCGCTACAACTACGACCAACAGTTCGCTGACGCGATCCAACGATTCGGCCGAGTCGTCCTGGGGAATTACTTTCTCTACACGCAGGCGGATCTACAGGGCGTGTCGCAACAGTCCCTGAAGCATTACGCTGACCTGGTCTCGTTTTTTCCCTACCCGCAGGTGCGGGCGCTCAAATCCTCCGGCGGCCCCACCAGCTACGTGCAAATGATTCGCGACTACGCGGATTTCGATCTTGTGCCCAAAGGCGCCGAAGCGAACGATGATCTTTTCACCGGTGCTCTGGCCGCAGACCGCGCAGGGGCGGGTTTTTTCAACGTAGTGCCCGATCCGGACGGCGTGGTTCGACGAGCACTGCTTGCACTTCCCTATGGGGCCGACCCGGATCCTTCCAATTGGGACTTTTATGCCTCGATTGATGTTCAAGCGATTCGTCTGTTCCTGAATCTTCCCGACCAGCAAACTGTTCTCGATTACGGCAGGGGAGGCATTGTGGCGCTTGAATTCGGGCCCGATGTTACCGTCCATCCCGATCCGATCGGGCGGATGATGATCAATTACCAGGGCCCCTCCCACACCTATCCCTACGTCTCTATCGCGGACGTCGTAAACAAGAATTTCACGCCCGGAACGTTCAAGGGAAAACTGGTTCTCGTCGGAGCCTCAGCCACCGGCATCGGCGACTTACGTACTACGCCGTTCGGTGGCCTGGACTTCCCTGGTGTGGAAATTCACGCAAATGTGATCGATAACATCATGAATCAGAATTTCCTCCATCACGGTGGCGCGCAAGTGCTCACCGACCTGGCCATGATTTTCCTCTTCGGCATTCCGCTCGGGATCTGGCTGGCGCTGGTACAACCACGATGGCTGATCGCCGGCTTTCTGCTGCTGGTTCCATTCACAGCCCTTGTGTATTGGGCATTTCTTCATGGATGGTGGCTGAATTTCATCGTGCCGTCACTCTTCACGCTGATTCCCAATGTCAGTCTCGTGGCGCTCTATCGCGTCCTGATTGAAGAGCACGAGAAACGGCGCGTCCGCGGCGCGTTTCAGCAATACGTCAACCCTGAGGTCATCCGCCGGTTGCTCGACGATCCGAAGCTGGTGGAGCCGCGTAAGACGGCGGTGACCATCATGTTCAGTGATGTGCGCGGCTTCACGACACTCGCTGAAACCCTCGATGCGCAGGACCTGGCTGCTCTGTTGAATGGTTATCTCACAGAGATGACAAAAATCGTCTTCGACCAGCAAGGAACGCTCGACAAGTATATCGGCGATGCGGTGATGGCCATTTGGGGCGCGCCATTCGAGCAGACAGATCACGCCGACCTCGCCGCGCAGGCGGCTCTCGACATGATGGCCCGCTTGGCGGAGCTCCGGAAGAAATGGCAAGAGCGCGGCCAGCCGGTTCTCGATATCGGCATTGGCATCAATACAGGCATCGCGTCGGTGGGCAACATGGGATCCGCGCTGCGCTACGGGTACACCGCAATGGGCGACGCGGTTAACCTTGCCTCGCGCCTGGAAGGTCTGAACAAGGAATTCTCCACGCACATCATTCTTGCCGAGTCCACATACATTGCACTCCGTGACACAAGTCTCCTGGTGCGCGAGCTTGACCTGATTCGTGTTAAAGGGAAATTGTTGCCGGTAACAATTTACGAACTATTAGGTCGTCGCGAAACTGGCGGCGATCTGCGTGAGCTGTGCGAGATCTTTACGAAAGGTCACGAAGCCTACAAGTTGCGCAAATGGAGGGAAGCAAAGGGCTATTTCGAGCAGATCCTTACGCGCTGGCCAAAAGATGGACCGGCCAGCATCTTTCTCCGACGCTGCGACGAGTATATGGCAGACGAGCCTCCCGAGGATTGGGAAGGTGTTTACATCATGAAGCACAAGTAGTCCCGGGATTTCGGAAGCCGCCATCAATTGTCCAGCCGAACCACAAATGCGACGACCGCGTCTCGGTCGTGAAGTTCCGTCGCGAGTGCCTGCGCGGCCGCTTGGCTGGGAAATCGTCCCACGCGCACACGGTAGTAAACGCCATGGGGCGAATCCAGAGTCGCGACCGTGACTGGCGAATACCGCGCGCTCAGTTGTTCGCGCAGCCTTGTTGCATTCTGCTCCAACTGAAAGGCCCCGACTTGCACGGCAAAAAATCCGACATTGGGATTCGGCCCGGCAAGGACATCGAGACGCACCGGCGCTGTGCCCGTACCAATCATTCCGATAGCCACCGCGGCAGAATAGGAAAGATCAATAACGCGGTTGCCCACAAAAGGGCCGCGGTCATTGATCCTGACGTCCACTTGTTTCCCATTATTGAGGTTCGTTACCTCTACCACCGCGCCGAACGGGAGGGTTCGGTGCGCGGCCGTATACTGGAACATATTGTAGATTTCACCGTTTGACGTACGCCGCCCGTTGAACGGCGCGCCATACCACGACGCGATGCCTTGTTCTGTGTATTGGCCGGAAACTCCAGAAGGTCCCGGAGGAGGTCGCGAGGTTGGCGGCTGGCCGGGAGGCAAGGTCTGCGGTACGGGCGCGGGAGCAGGCGGATTCGCGGCGGGCCGATGCGACGCGCACCCACTCAACATCAATCCGGTTGCCAGTCCACATGCAGCGACTCGATAAGCAAATGCCGCCCCTAAGGGCCGGAGTTTCACGATCGGCACCGCGCGCCGCCAATTTTTCGCGCCTGATGTTCTTCGACCGAGCGCATGGTGCGAACTGTTCTCCTCGTGTGCTTGCAAACTTTTCCGGTATTATAGGAACGCGGCGATCGTGCCGCAAGGAAACCATTGCCACTTCCGCTTCGATGGCGTTTGAAACTTGATCGGTTGCGTGAAAGCTTCTCCGCGATGTTCCACTCCAAGGAAAAGCAGCGGCGTCCAGGTCTCTGTCCCGCCTGTGGGACGCTCGTAGGTACGTCGGCCACGCGCTGCCATCAGTGCGGCGCCAACCTCACGTTTTCGCTCGCCGCCATGAGCCGCTCGCTCAGCAAGATTATGCCTGTTACGGCGCCGATGACGTATTTCATCTTGAGCGTTTGTTGCCTGCTCTACGGCATCAGTTTGCTTCTCACCATGCGCGCGGGCTTTCCGACCGCGCCCCAGGGCGGCGGCATGCTCAGCATGCTTTTCGGCATCGGATCGGTCGCTTCCCCCGTTCTCGAGCGTCTGGGGGCTTCGCTGCCATTATTCCAGCCCGCGCATTTCCCCTCGGACTCCTCGCAGCCCTGGCGACTCATCACAGCGTGCTTTCTCCATGCGAACCTGCTGCACATTGTGTTCAATATGTGGGTACTCGTCGATCTCGCGCCGGCAATTGAAGAATTGTACGGAGCGCCGCGCTTCTTTTTTTTGTATACCGCCTGCGGAATCGGCGGCTATCTTCTCAGTGGATTTCTGGGCCACTTCAGTATTGGCGCTTCTGGTGCGATTGTCGGCCTCATCGGCGTATTGTTGGCCGTCACGTACCGCCGCGGCGGAGCAGGGATGCAACAACTTCGCTCCCAGGTCTACCGCTGGATTATTTATCTGGTGCTTTGGGGGTTTTTCTTTCCCGGCGTGGACAATATGGCGCACTTAGGCGGCGGCATCACGGGCTTTATTCTGGCGAAATTCATGCTGGATCGCGCGCCGGCAACACCGGGCGAGCGCAAACGCGCTTACGCGCTCGGCTGGGCCACGGCTGTCGTCGTGCTCGCGAGTTTCGTCGTCATGTTTTTCTCCGGGCGGCCTCAATTCTTGATTTTCCACCGCTAGACGATCGTGCGCAGGCTCGCGTTCCTGAGAGGAATCGCCAATCTATAGTTTTCGCGCCACGGTCACGCTGTAGTGAAATCCGGAAATTATGGTAAACGCGGCCACCAGGTAAATCAGCAGCACGCGGGAAACCTGGAGCGCTGGATGTTGCACGAGAGCCGACAGAATCACCACCAGCACCAGCAGAACCTGGAACGTCGTGTTCAGCTTACCGAAAATGCTGGGCGGGAAAGTCATATAACCCACCACCAACAGGATCACCGCGCACGCCACCAGAATCAGTACATCGCGTCCCAACACCAGAATCGCCAGCCACCAGGCAATTTTCCCTTTCAGAGCGAGCATGAAATACGACGAAGACAACAACAGCTTGTCGGCAATGGGGTCCAAAAACGATCCGAGTTGCGTTTTCTGGTTCAGCTTGCGCGCCAACAGTCCGTCGAGGCCGTCGCTCAGCCCGGCAACAATCAGCAGCGCCAGCGCCCAATCGTACCGGTTGTAGCGGATGGCGATTATAAAGAATGGGAGGAACCCCAGCCGCAGGAAGGTGAGCTGGTTCGGTACTGTGAAAATGCGCTTGTCCATGAATTCGTTCCGGAGGATGCGTCAAGCGAATTGCGCGAGGTAATCTCCGAGAGTCTGGCCAACCCTGAGCGCAAACTTCTCCGCCAGCGAAGGAATCGAGCCGCGAGCTTCGTCCAGCGCAATCCTCTCGATGCGCTGCATGGGAAAGAAAAGCGTCGGCAGACCGATCCGCTCGCCTTCCGGATGCATCACCTGTCGAATGAAATCGTCGAACGAGTTGAGATCGATGCCGCGCAGAGTGACGCCCGCCACGGTAATCTCGGAGAGTTCACCCCAAATCCGTTCCTTCGGACTGTGCAAGCTAACCACAACCACAGAATGCGGATCCATCATTCATTCGCCTCGGGCAGCCTCTGGTTCGATGCTACCCTATTTCTGTACCGCATGCCGCGGCTTGCGCTGAAGCGCCCTCCGATCGGAGGTACCATCAAACTGAAATTATCTTCAGGTCCGGCACCACGCGCAACCGCGCCTGCGTGGCCTTCTGAACGTCCTCTGGCTTTAGCCCCGGCGCCACTTCTTTCAGCAACAAGCCGTGAGCCGTCACGTCAATCACGGCCATCTCGGTTACGATCATTTTCACAACACCGAGGCCCGTCACAGGGAGCGTGCACTGGGTCATGATTTTCGGCTCGCCATCCTTGTTTGTGTGCTCCATCGCGATGATGACCCGTTTGGCGCCGGCCACCAGATCCATCGCCCCACCCATACCCTTCAACATTTTCCCAGGGATCGCCCAGTTCGCCAGGTTTCCCTTCTCGTCCACTTGCAACGCACCGAGCACGGTGACGTCAATTCGACCGCTGCGAATCATGGCAAACGAATCCGCACTTGAAAAATAGCAGGAGCCGGGAATCTCTGTGATCGTCTCTTTGCCCGCGTTGATCAGATCCGCGTCTTCCCTTCCTTCATAGGGATACGGTCCGACGCCGAGCATCCCATTTTCCGATTGCAACACGACCTCAACACCCGGAGGCAAGAAATTCGGGATTAAAGTCGGCATACCAATCCCGAGGTTGACGTAATTACCGTCGTGCAGCTCCTGCGCCACGCGCCGCGCGATAAACTCGCGTTTATCCATGCCATTCGCCATCAAGACTCCGTCGGTTGCCCCTGCCGCACCGTCTTTTTTTCGACCGGCTTTTCGTAGCGCTCGCCTTGGAAAATCGCGTCAACGAAAATCCCGGGCGTGTGCACGCAGTCGGGTTGCAACTGCCCAAGTTCCACGAGTTCTTCGACCTCTGCAATAACGTAGTTCCCCGCTGTCGCCATGGGGGCGTTGAAATTCCTCGCCGTCTTCCGAAAGATCAGGTTTCCCCAGCGGTCACCCTTCCACGCCTTAATGAATGAAAAATCTCCTCGCAACCAGGGAACCATCACGTAATTTCTTCCGTGGAACTCTCGGGTTTCTTTTCCTTCTGCCGCGAGCGTCCCGTATCCGGTAGGCGTGAAGAACGCCGGAATCCCGGCGCCGCCCGCACGAATCCGCTCCGCGAGCGTCCCTTGGGGGTTCAGTTCGACTTCAATTTCGCCGCTCAGCGCCAATCGCTCGAATCGCTTGTTCTCCCCCACGTAGCTGGCAATCATCTTCTTCACCTGTTTCGACTCGAGCAGCCAGCCGATGCCGAAATTGTCGGTCCCGGCATTATTGGAGACCAGCGTCAGATTCCTGGTGCCGCGTTTTTGCAGCGCACGAAGGAGGTGCTCCGGAACACCGCACATCCCAAATCCGCCGACCAGAATCGTGGCTCCGTCGCTCACCTGCTCGATTGCTACCTCGGCGTTTGCTACACGCTTATCCATTCGAGCGCACCTCGGTCCAATACGAATGCATGCGCAGAAAACGTTCTAACATCATGCAGGAAGTTTACTGCAAGTCAGGGCGTTTGTTGCGCAGGGATTCATACAGATCGTTTGCTGCGCGGAACTCTTGTTCGAGTTCGCGGCTGGTCAGATGGGTGCGAAGGAAATCGATGGCTTGCGCTGCTCGGTCGAGCGAACGCCCAATATTGTCCGCATTCGTCAGGCAAATGTCACGCCACACATGATAGGGACTTCCTGCGATCCGCAGAAGGTCGCGCAGTCCGGGGCCCGCCAGCGACACGGGCAACCCTGTTTCGTCGGTCTCGTCAGTGATTACTCTCGCCAGCGCCACCGCCATCAGTTGCGGCATCTGCGACACGACCGCCATGGCCCAGTCGTGCGTGTCTCGATCGCTCCACACCGGCTCGGCGCCGATCGCTCGTACCAACTCGACGAACCGCAGCACGCGCTCCTCGCTCTCGCGTTCGTTTCCAATCACCACATAACGGGTGCCACGAAAAAGCGCTGCATCCGCATTGCCGATTCCGGAGTTTTCCTTTCCGGCGATTGGGTGTCCTCCGAGGAATCTGGCGCCGACTCGAAACTCGGATTCGGCCAGGCGGCAAATTCCTGCCTTTGTGCTGCCGGTGTCCGTCACCAGCGCTTCCCTGTCACAGGCGGAAGCAATCACAGGCAGCAACTCGATCGCGGCGCCGATGGGCAATGCCAGGTAAATCAGTTGCGCGCCGCGAACGGCAGTCGCGACGTCTTTCGCAACGCTCCAGCCGAAACCTTGCTCGCGGATTCGCTCGAGAATTTCCGGTTTGTCGAAAACCACAAGGGAAACGTTCGGGTAAGCGCTCTTGAGGGCGAGACCAAATGAAGCCCCAATCAATCCGGCGCCAATTATGGCGACGCGGTTAAACGGCGCAGAATCATTCATGACCTAACGTCCCTCGATTGCTTTCGCCGCCTCGTCGCTCACAAACTGGCATCCCGGCGGCTGATTCCGCGCCGAGCGGCATTCTTTAACAATCGAATGCGTTCTGCCACGGCCGTCGCCGCCGAATCCGCTGAGGTGGCTGCTTCAATCTGCGCAACCAGCGCCGACCCGACCACAACCGCATCGGCGATTCCTCCCAGAACGGTCACTTGCGTGGGCAACGATATTCCGAATCCGACGGCAATTGGCAGTGATGTGAACTTGCGCGCGCGCCGCACCATCGCCGGCAATTCCTCCGGCAAAGATTCCTTCGCGCCCGTTACGCCCGTTCGCGAAATCATGTACAAAAAGCCGGTCGAAGCATCCGCGATCAATTGCAACCGTTTGTCGGTGGAGGTCGGCGCCGCCAGAAATATCGTGTCTAATCCATGGTTGCGCATTCGTGTGCGGTGCTCGCCTGCTTCCTCCGGAGTCATGTCGGTGACGAGGACGCCGTCGGCGCCCGCCGCTGCAGCACGCGAAGCGAAAGCTTCGAGACCCATCTGCAGAATGGGGTTGAAATAACTGAACAGCACGATGGCTACATCGGTCGTTTTCCGCAGCGCCTTGACCAAGTCGATCACGCCTCCCAGCGTTGTCCCGGCGCGTAATGCGCGCTCACTGGCCCGCTGGATTGTGGGCCCATCAGCCACGGGATCGCTGAAAGGCACGCCGAGTTCGATCACGTCCGCGCCTGCTTCAACCGCGGCAAGGACAATCTTCTCTGTGGCGGCAAGCGAAGGATCGCCAGCGGTGATATAGGCGACCAATCCCAGCTCGCCCGAGCCTGCCAGCTGTTCGAAGCGTCTCCCGATACGTGTCTGCGCCGTAGGATTCGTTTTCGCCGCGAGCTCAGACATATCGCGCCAATATCTCCATATCTTTGTCTCCGCGCCCGGAAACATTCAAAATCACGAGTTGGTCGCCCTTCATCTTTGGAGCACGGTGCATCAATTCCGCCAGTGCGTGCGCCGATTCCAGGGCGGGAATAATTCCCTCGATTGTCGCCAGGGTTTTCACGGCCTCGATTGCGTCTTGGTCTCCTACCGCCGTGTACTCTGCGCGTCCACGGTCCGCGAGCCAGGCGTGTTCAGGCCCGACGGCCGGGTAATCGAGCCCCGCCGAGACCGAATGCGTCGTCGAAATCTGCCCATCGACGGTTTGCAGTACATACGTATAGGTCCCTTGGAGCACGCCGGGCTTCGCTCCTGAAAATCCCTTCGCGGCGGCCAACCTGGCTGCATGCTCTCCGATTCCCGCTCCACGCCCGCCCGCCTCGACGCCCACCATTTTGACGTTGTCATCATCCAGGAAATCGTTGAACAACCCAATGGCGTTAGAGCCTCCGCCGACACACGCGAAAAGCCAATCCGGCAAACGCTTCTCCTCTTGTAGGATCTGCGCTCGCGCCTCCTTCCCGATTACGCTTTGAAAATCCCGCACCATGGCTGGATAGGGATGAGCGCCTAGCACAGATCCCAGCAGATAATGGGTCGTCTGAACATTCGTGACCCAATCGCGCATCGCTTCATTGATTGCGTCCTTAAGGGTTTTGCTTCCCGCATCTACGCCGATCACCTCCGCGCCGAGAAGCCGCATGCGGAAAACGTTTAGCCGCTGGCGCTCCATGTCTTCCGTGCCCATATAAACCGTACATTCAAGCCCAAGCCGCGCTGCCACGGTCGCCGTCGCCACGCCGTGCTGCCCAGCGCCCGTTTCTGCAACCACGCGCCGTTTCCCCATTCGTACGGCCAACAAACCCTGGCCCAGACAATTGTTGATTTTGTGCGCGCCGGTATGCAGCAGGTCCTCGCGTTTCAAGTAAATGCGCGGCCCGCCGAGATGCTGGGTCAGGCGTGAGGCAAACTCGAGCGGCGTCGGCCTCCCCGCAAAATGCCGGAGCATATGGTCGAGCTCTTTCCCAAAACTTGCCTCCGCACGTGCTTCCTTGTACGCCCGCTCGAGTTCTTCGAGCGGCGCCATCAGCGTCTCGGGAACATATCGTCCGCCGTAGGCGCCAAATCGGCCGCGCGCATCGGGTACAACTTCCATTTTTGTGCTCATAAATCCTGCCGGCGCACGCCCCTAACTGCTGCCATGAGCCTTCTCACCTTTTTCGCGTCTTTTCTCCCTGGACGCTCTTCGACGCCACTGCATACATCCAGTCCGAATGGCTGCGCTTCGCGAATCGCGGCAACGACATTCTCCGCACGCAAGCCGCCAGCTAAGATCACCGGCCCATACCGCTTCGCCTCACGCGCAACTCGCCAGTCAAACACTTTGCCAGTCCCCCCCCGGCGATTCACATCGTAGCCATCGAGCAGGAATCCCGAAGCGCTTGCGTATCTTTTCAACTCGCTCGTTCGGAATCCCGGTCCCACACGAAACGCTTTGAGCACGGGATATTCTCGCGCAAGTCTCTCCACGGTGGCAGGAGATTCCTCCCCGTGCAGTTGCAGCGCGGCGAGATTGGTGGCATCCGCAATCCGCAGAATTTCCTTTGCCGACGCGTTCACGAACACGCCCACGGCAGCGACGCTTCTTGGCATGCGGCGGATGACTTGCTTCGCGTGGAAAAGCGCAATCCTGCGCGGGCTATTCGCGTAGAAATTAAACCCGAGCGCGTCCGCGCCCGCGTCGATCGCTACTTTCGCGTCGTGCCAGTTGGTGATCCCGCAAATTTTAACCGACACCATGGCAGCTACGCACCCGCCGGCGAACCCGGCCTGTCCGCCGCCGAATCGAGCAACTCACGCAACGCCTCCGCAGGGTCCGGCATGGTCATCAGATGCTCTCCAATCAGGAAGGCGTCGAACCCCGCACCGCGCAAGCGTTCCAGATCTCGGTGCGCGCGTATTCCCGATTCGCTTACCGCGATGCATTCCTCAGGAATCTGCCGAACCAGTTCCAACGAAGTTTCCAACCGTACTTCAAAGCTCCTCAAGTCACGATTATTGACGCCAATGATCTTCGCGCCGATGTCCGTGGCACGATCCAATTCCACTTGCGAGTGCACTTCCAGAAGCGCTTCCATCTTCAGGTCTCGGCCCAGTTCAAGCAGGGCGTGCAGCGTCTGATCATCCAAAATCGCGACAATGAGCAAGAACGTGTCGGCGCCAGCCGCGCGCGTTTCCCATACTTGCCACGGGTCCACAATAAAATCCTTCCGCAGGACGGGAATCTGGGTTGCTTTTGAGACTTCCTTCAAATCGCCAAGAGACCCCTGAAAAAATTCCTCTTCCGTCAGCACGGAAAGCGCCGCGGCCCCGGCCGCTTGCAACATTGGCGCAACGGCTGCCGGCTGATAATCGGCGCGCAATCGTCCGCGCGACGGCGACGCTTGTTTCAGCTCCGCAATCACATTGAATCCCGGGCGTGTGAGTGCTTCGGGGAAATCTCTAACCGGCGGCGCCTTTTTTTCCACGGCAAGCCTCAGTGCCACTTCCGGCAAAACGCGCTTGCGGTGCGCGATCGCTTCGCGCCTTCGTTCGACAATACGCGCAAGTATATTTTTTGAGTCCGTTCCGGTTTCCATATTCAATACTATCCGTCAACGCTAGGTAAACAGATCCCCGTCGCAGGCAGGGAAAATCGCTGCGGCTATGCTAGTCTGCGACTTGCTGCCGTGTCAAAATCTTTTGCGCTAGATTTTTGGCGATGCCCCTTAGCCCCCAGTCGCGACCATGATAGTCAGCGCATTAACGGTCCTGAACGAAACGATAATCGCATGCCGTAAATGCCCGCGCCTGGTGCGCTATTGCGAGAGCGTTGCGCGCACAAAGCGCCGCGCCTATGCCGATTGGGATTATTGGGGCAAACCGGTTCCTGGATTTGGCGATCCGCATGCCCGCCTTCTGATTCTGGGGCTCGCGCCCGCAGCCCATGGAGCGAATCGGACCGGGCGCATGTTTACGGGAGACCGGTCCGGAGATTTTTTATATCGTGCGCTCCACACGACCGGCTTCGCCAACCAACCCGCTTCTGTTCGGCGAGGCGACGGTCTCGCTCTTACCGACGCATACATCAGCGCGGCCGTGCGGTGTGCGCCGCCAGACAACAAACCGCTACCGACCGAATTGCAAAATTGCCGACCGTATGGGGAGGCGGAACTCGACATTTTAAGACCGCAGGCGATTCTTGCCCTGGGAGGCCTGGCGTTGGGAGCCTATCTGCGAATCCTCAAGAACAGCGGGGCCATTTCGTCGTACACGCAATTTCCCTTTCGTCACGGCGCAGTCTACAGGCTTCCCGGCAACCTTCCGCGGATTTTCACATCCTACCATCCGAGCCAGCAAAACACGTTTACCGGCCGCCTCACGCACGCCATGCTCACTCAGGTTCTGCGGCGCATTGCCAGATATTTAGCAACCGCCACTAGTGCAGCAAGACGTACTTTCCACCGTCGGTGAACACGACCGCCAGGCACATGACGACCAACATCAAGTCGTAATGCCAGCCGTATCCGTCCTTACCCCAGAAGCCGGTATGCCAAACGGCTATTTTTTTCTGAATCGCTCCCAGCATCAGTAGGATCAACCCCAGCGCAGCCATTTGCGTCAGAACACCGAAGATCATTCCCAAGCTGCCGGCAATCTCCGCCGTTCCCAGAAACATCGTGAAACCCTTGCTCATTCCGATTTTTTTGCTTCTTTCGGCAGGGCTTTTCACGTGGCCCCAACCGCTCGAAATGAAAATGACCCCTGCCATGAACCGCAACAGAAGAATCCCGATATCCTCATAGCGCAGCAACTGGGGAATCATCGTGCCTCCCTCTCATTGGCGGAACGACAGTCGGCCCATCACGGCCGAGTATACTCTGACCCTCCCGCCAACGGCTCCAGTCAAGCTACAATCAACGCGTGGCTCCTGAAGCAAAGTCGCAATCGACGGCCCAGCCGGTCATCGAATTCCGAGACGCCGAGTTTCGCATTGCGGATCGTCCAATTCTGAAATCGCTTTCTCTGGCGGTGAGCCGGGGTGAGACTCTCGTTTTGCTCGGTCGAAGCGGTTCTGGAAAGACTACCGCGCTCCGGCTCGTCAATCGCCTTCTCGAACCGAGCGCGGGGGAAGTGCGCGTGGAGGGCCGCACGACCATTGCATGGGATCCGATTCGCCTGCGCCGACGAATTGGCTACGTGATCCAGGAGGCCGGTCTTTTCCCCCATTTTACAGTGGAGCGCAATATCGCCCTCGTGCCTGAACTCGAACAGTGGCCACCCCATCGCATCAAGGATCGTGTTCACGAATTATTAGGAGTTGTCGGCTTGGATCCCGCAGATTTCGCGCAGCGCTACCCGCATCAGCTCTCGGGCGGACAACGACAACGCGTGGGGGTGGCGCGCGCGCTCGCCGCGGACCCACCGATCCTGTTGATGGACGAGCCATTCGGCGCGCTCGACGTGCTGACGCGCGCGGAAATTCAGCGCGAGTTTCTCGATATTCAACAACGCCTGCGAAAAACGATCCTGTTCGTCACCCACGATATGCGCGAGGCGCTGCTCATGGGAACGCGTATTGCACTTCTGGAAGCGGGGGCGCCCAAAGGCCTCTATAGCCCGGCGGATTTTTTGCGCGCCACCGAACCAACCGCTCGAGCTTATGTTTCCGTATTCCGTGGCGGTGTGACGCCGCGCACTTTGACGAAGCGAGGGGACGAATGAGGCTCGTACATTTTTTTCTGGCGCACGGCGATGAAATTCTGCAGGCGACCGCCGAACACCTATGGCTGGTGGCTATCTCGATGCTGCTTGCCATCGTCATCGGCGTGCCACTCGGAATCGCCGTCACGAGAAAACCCTGGCTTTCGAAGCCGATTCTCGGCAGTGCGAACGTCGCGGAAACCATTCCGAGCTTGGCGCTTTTTGGCTTTCTGCTTCCGGTGCCGTGGCTGGGGGCGCGCGCCGACCGTCTTGCCATCGTCGCGCTCGCCATGTATGCGTTGCTGCCTGTGATTCGCAATACGGTCGCTGGAATTCAGGGCGTCGATCAAAGCGTCCGAGACGCCGCGCGGGCAATGGGCATGACGGGAACGCAGCTTCTGCTTCGCGTCGAGCTTCCCCTTTCGCTCCCGGTGCTTCTCGCTGGCATTCGTGTGGCAACCGTGTGGACGGTGGGGATCGCGACGATCGCCGCGGCCATCGGCGCGGGTGGTCTTGGTGAATTTATCTTTCGCGGGCTGGCCATGGTGGATAATCGCGTGATTCTCGAGGGCGCGATTCCCGCGGCGATACTCGCACTGGCCGCCGATGTCGGCTTTGGACTGCTGGAGCGCCGCCTTCGGCATGCGCCATGAACCGAATGCGCCGTGGGGTAATGCTGGCGTTCGTCCCGGTACTCTTGGTTCTCGTTGGCTGCGTGAATCGCGGCCATACGATTGTCGTCGGTTCGAAGAATTTTCCGGAGCAGGCAATTCTCGGTGAAATTCTTGCGCAACAGATCGAGGCGCGAACCGGATGGCGCGTCGAAAGGCGCTTCTACCTGAGCGGCACCTACATCTGTCACCAAGCTTTGCTCGCGGGAAGAATCGACATGTATGTCGAATACACAGGGACGGCATTGACGGCCATCTTGAAAAGGCCGCCTTGGGGCGATCCTCGTGCGGTTTTCGACGAAGTCCGCAAAGGGTATGCCCAGCGATTTGGCCTGGTTGTTGAACCGCCACTGGGCTTCGACGACAGCTTCGCAATGGTCGTTCGAGGAGATGACGCTCGCCGGTACGGAATCCGCACAATTTCCGAGGCCGCAAAATACACACCTCTGTGGCGTCCCGGATTCGGATACGAATTCCAAGAACGTCCCGACGGATACGATGGACTGGTGAAGGACTACGGATTACAGTTTGCAGTCGCGCCACGGATCATGGATTTGGGACTGCTCTACCGCGCGTTGCTCGCCCGTCAAGTGGACATCGTTGCTGGAAATACGACGGACGGTCAGTTGGTAACAGGGGCTTTCACTGTCTTGACCGACGACAAGCATTATTTTCCGCCCTACCAAGCGGTGCCTGTTGTGAGAAGCGAAATTCTGCGCGAGCATCCCGAGATCGCGAACGCACTCCTCGACTTGTCTGGAAAGATTTCCGATCAAGACATGCAGCAGATGAATTACGAAGTGATCGGCCGGCATAAAGACACGGCACTCGTCGCCCGCGATTTCCTGCGCACGAAACATCTCAACTGAGCCGCTCGACATTCGGCGGCGGGATGTTCTCAATCGACCGAAACGTCGTGAAAAGAAAACTCGTGCCCGAGATGCGCGAATGGCTTTCCGTCAAGCTCGGCATAGGGATAAACGAAATAGTTGATCGCAGAGCCCGATTGCCGTGGGTTCAGAACAAGATCGCGGCCGCCAGAAAATCGCACGCGGTTCGGATCCAGGCCCCCGAAGAAATAATCGTGTTTACTGGGCATTTGCCATGCTTCTGAAGCATCGATCGGCACCCAGCCGATGCCCTGAATGTAGAATTCCGCCCAGCAGTGATACCCGCTGATTTCTCCCTGGTGTTGGCCGATTGGAATCGGGAACCCGATTTCGAAACGCGCCGGAATCCCCGCCGCCCGAGCCATGCCGATGAAAAGCGAATGAAAATCAGTGCAATTACCATGATGCGCGGTACAGGCGAAGATCGCGTCCCCTTGTCCCCAGCCGGTTCCGGCGTGATCGTAGTGCATCGTCCGGATCACATAATCGTAGATGAGGCGAGCCTTCTGGAGCGGAGCGGAGATTCCTCTGGTCTGTTCACGCGACAGATCGGCAATCATGCCGTGAATGGGCACGAGACGATCAGGTTCAAGATATCTCGCAATATCGGGCGAAAACCCATTTGAGGAGGGTGCCGGATCGTGCCACGGGAGCGCCACTTTGTATTCCTCGCGGCGCGCCCGAAACTTCAGAGTGATGGCCAGCGGTGTGCGCGTTTTTGCGACGTCCCAATTGAAATAAGCTGCGCGGTTGCCATCGCTTTGATCGGTGTAAATGCGATGGGCAAGCGGACTTGTGATCCTGACAGCGCTTATTTTCTGATGCGCTCCGGTCTGCGGGAGCGGAAGCCAGATCCGCAGTTCGTGACTGCCCGGCGGAAGCGCCGGCACCTGTACGACGTAGGTGAATTCAAATGTCCTCGAGAGGGAAGGCGCGGCGCTGACACCCTTCGGAGTCGCTGCCGGCAGGGAGGCAAGGCAAACCGTTGCGGCCAGCGCGATCACCGAAATTACAGTCCGTTTCCTCTGCTGCATACCCAAAACCATACAATTTTTCCCGCAGGACGGCAAATCCGAGCAACCGGATCTACGCGCGATCAAGCATCATTCCGGTTTCACATCCTGTAAGAGATGCGGGAACTTGGGAAAGGGATTAGGAGAAAGAAGCGAGCAGTCCGACGATCACTCTGTCTCCTGCAGCGTCTTGAGATGCGATTCCAGAGAAGCGACATACTGGCGCTCGGCTTCGAGTTCCGACTGAAGCTTTTTGACCAGCATTTCTATTCGTTGAAGCTCGAAGCGAAGTCTCTGAACTTCGGCCGCCGAAGGATTGCTGTTTGGGCGTGGCGTTGCCGGAGGAGACGCGGCTGATTGTTTTCCGGTTAGCGGGTTGTGAGCGGCCATCGAAATTGGTGCCGGCATTGCGGCAGGAAATGGAACCGGCGGGGCAAAAATATCTGCCAGAGGGCTCGCAGCGGAATGGACCGCTTCGGGATTGCCAGGGTCTTGGCGGGGCGGCGCGCTGAGCGATTTGGGATTCAGCAGATTTTTAACGCGCGCGATCAGTTCTTGTGGCTGAAATGGCTTGCGAATAAGTTCGTCGGCTTGAACCGCAATGGCCTTCTCCGCGACGGTTCGATTCACCACTCCGGACATCAATATCACCGGTATTTTGCGCAGCTCCGGATTTTGCTTAATGAACTGGCAGACTTCGTAACCGTCTTTGTCGGGCATGATGACGTCGGTAATGACCGCATCGGGGCTGGTCTCGGCAAATTGTGCCAAGGCGGATGCGGCATCATGACAGGTGACCACGTTGATCGACTCGCGACGGAACGCAATCTTGATGACCTCGCGCATGGTTGCGCTGTCATCGATGAAATATACCGTTGGAACACGCGCGGAGGAAACGATCGACGCCTCGCTCATGGCCGCTCCAAACCGGATTTGTCTGGCACAATTTGATCGTCGGGAGGATGAGGTACAGCCGTGGCCGCGGCAACATCGGAGTGCTCCGGCCCATCGTCTGGTAGCGCCGTGCTGTTGGCGTCGTCCAGCGCATCTTCATCCAGTTCACGCATGGCGTCGAGCATGAGATCGGTCGAGGAACGCAATACGGTGCGTTGCGCCGCCGTTACGCCGTAGACAAATTTGTAAACGCCCTTGCCGGCGCCCTCGCAGGACTTGAGAACATGAATGACGGCCTCATCCCCAAACAGTCGACCGCATTCGGCGTGTGAAAGGTCACCACCATCAAAATAAATGACGCCGTCGGTCTCCCCGGAATTGATGTTAAGAGCGCCAGTCTGGCGTGCTTGATTGAGCATTTGAATCACGCCGGGCAGATCAAGGCGCGAAAGGTCGCCTGTCAGAGTTGTGATTGCGCTCGGAACCATTTGCGTGGGCTGGAAGCCTTCTTGCCGGCTGAGGAGGAAGGCCCGGACGTGGGCGGCGATTCCTTCGGGGCCGCGGCGCCGATCGACATAATCGTCACAACCATGGCGAAATGCCTCCATGAGTGCCTGGTCGCCCCCATTCCCCACCGCGATCAGCGGAATGTTGGCTGTCTTAGCATCCGCGTGGAGCAAGGGAGCAATTTCATAGGCATTCATTTCTCGCAGATTCGTGGCGCACAGGATCACGGCCGGCGTATTCCACTCGAGCATCGTCAGCGAGTAGGCGGCCTGCGAGCTCGTCAGCACTTCAAAACCTTCCTTTTTCAAAGCGTCGCCGAGTTTTTTCGAAAAATAGACGTTGCTGTCGATAAGCAGCACTTTCGGCTGGCATGCCCCGGCGGAGTTCATGATCCTGGCTCCGGGAGGTGCGCTTCGCGGGACGCTTCAAACCCTTGGATCAGCTTGCCCAAATCCAAAATTTGAATGCGATCCTCGCCGACCTGAAACGACCCGGTAATGTAAGGTTCTTGATTTCCAGCATTGTCGTCGGCTTGCTCGGCTGCCTCGGCGCTGGCGAGCTCGCATTCCCCGGCAACGGGAATCGCGCACCAATCGCGGGTTTCGTCGACTTGCCACTCCGCGATCAAGTGAAAGCGGCCGATTGACTCATTTCTTTCGCCTAATCGTGGTCCTAGGTCACAAACCGGAACGACGCGGCCCCGGCGCACGATTACACCAGAAATCCACGGTGTTTGATGAGGGAACTGCTGCAGTGTTCCGATGGAAATCAATTCGACGACCGACTCGGCCGCCAATGAAAATCTGCGGCCTCCAATGGGCACAATGACGTAGCTTTTCAGCCGGGTTTCCGTGGCGCTGCTCACGAAAGCGCTCCCTGCGCTTCACCGGGAAGCGGCAAAACGTCGCTTTCCGAGGATGCACCTGTTCGATCATCGATTCCGCCAAGCTGCGCGAGCTCATTCTGAGTTAGGAACCCGTCAGGATTCAAAACCGGCACAACCGTATCGTTAATGAGCGTAAGGCCGCGATACCAGACACGCTCGGATCCCGAAAACGATCGCGGAAGCACCATGAGACGCGAGATCGTTTCAATGCGATCAATCTGGTCAACCAGGACGGCAACCCTGGAATGGCGAAGAACGAGAATGAGTGTTGGACGCGATACAGGCAGATCAAAGTGCACGCACGCGTTCACGACGTAGTACCACTTCCTTCCGCGCCGAAGGCGATAGAGCGCTTTAGGGATATTTCCTGGAGCGAGCTCCGAGGGGGCGGACGAAAAACCATCCGTGCTGCGAATTTCTTCGATGGCGCTCGCGGCAATCGCGAAGGTATGTCCCGCAACGGCAAACAGGATGACCTCCTCGGTGCGTCCATGCTGCCGAGGCGACTGAAATCCGCTGGAAACGATCTTCATCGTAGCATCGCTTGCGAGGAACGTGCGATCTCGCGAACGTGTTTGTCAGTACTCGAGAAAATTTGATCCAGTGGCAGGACGTGATTGACGGCCCCGGTCTTGATGGCCTCGGCGGGCATGCCGAAAATGATTGAAGTCGCTTCGTCCTGAGCTATGACGATACCGCCGGCGGCGCGAACCGCTTGAGCGCCACGCGAGGCATCGTTCCCCATACCCGTGAGGACAATGCCCACGGTCATTGCTCCCGCCCATTTGGCCGCCGTCTCCATCGTTACGTCAGCGCACGGCCGATATCCCGCAATGCGCGGACCGTCCTCCAGAACAATGTGGCCTGACGACGAAATTCGCAGATGATGAGAACCGGGGCAGACATAAAGGGTGCTCGGGCGCAACGGTTCATTCGCCTCCGCTTCCTTCACTTCGATTTCGGTCACGTCGGCCAGCTGTAGGGCATATTGGCTCGTAAAATTGGCCGGCATATGCTGCACGAGCACGATGGCCGCTGGAAAGTCCGCCGGGAACGCGGCTGCCAGGCGCATCACTGTCGCTGGACCTCCGGTCGACGCCGCAATCACTACGACCGGGAAACGGCTGCCCACATTGCCGTCGGAGGCTTCCGTTGAGCCTTCCACAGGTCCGGCGGAGGGATGCACGTCGCCGACGTTCGGCTTAGGGCGCGCAGCGGTGCGTATCACGCGAACCTTTGCGGCCATTTTCAATTTGCGACTGAGATCGTCGGCCACCAGTTTCATGTCGAGATCGATCCCACTGGAAGGTTTGGAAACAAAATCGATTGCGCCAAGCTCCAGGGCGATCAGCGTACTCGCTGCTCCTTCGCGCGATTCCGAACTCACCACAACAATCGGTCGAGGGCTTTGCGACATAATGTGTTCGGTCGCTTGGAGTCCGTCCATATGCGGCATGTTAATGTCCATCGTGATGACGTCGGGCTTGAGCGATTCGGCCATGGATATTGCTTCGCGCCCGTCCTTGGCATGGCCAACGACCTCCATCTCTGGATCGGCGGCAATGATTCCATGAAGCACTTTGCGCATAAACGCGGAGTCATCCACGATCAGCACACGAAGTTTTTTCCGGGTTGCGTTCATATACCGACCACCGGAACAGGCCGCCGTGTTCCATTTCTCTCCAAGCCGAGAATCTTCCCGACGGCTGCGAGCAATTGCTCTTCTTGCACTGGCTTGGTCAAGAAGTCCACGGCTCCTTCTTTCAGGGCGCGATCCCGGTGCTTGGCACCGGCTCGCGACGTCACCACCATGACCGGGATGCGGCGGGTCTCCGGGTTCTGACGAAGGTGGCTCATTAATTCATAGCCGTTCATGCGCGGCATTTCCAAATCGGTGACAATCAGATGAGCGCCCGACTGCACCGCAATCTCCGCCGCCTCCAGGCCATCGGACGCCAGGCGAACGCAGTAACCTGCTTTCTCAAGCATGCGCGCCACGAACTTGCGGACGCTAATGGAGTCGTCCGCCACAATCACCACGCGTTCTTCCTGAACTTCGTCAATTGCTTCCGCTGGAATGCTCCCCGAAGCCACCGCCGCGGCTCCCGGACCAAACACGCGCGCGGCCGCAGCCGTGGCTGCCACAGTGGCGTGTTCACTCAGTTCTTGTGCGGCCAGGCGATGCAAATCCAGCAGTAAGATGAGACTGCCGTCGGGAGCAATGCTCGCCCCGGGAAACAGCCTCACATTGCGCAAAAACTCGCCAAGGCTCTTAATGACGACCTCGTCCTTGCGCAGAACCTCTTCGACCACAATGCCGACACGGCGCCCCGACACATTGACAATCACCATGCGGAAATAACCGCTCGCGGTTTCAAGGAGCGGCAGGGCGAGGCGCACGTCCAGGCGCACTACGTCGATGATTTCGTCGCGCACCTTGACGAGCAATTTCCCTCCGACCTCTTCAATTTCTGCGGGTCGCACACGGCGGATTTCCTCAACAAACGCGAGAGGAAGCGCAAACACAGACGTGCCACAACGAACGAAAAGCGCCTGCGAAATAATGAGCGTTAGCGGAACCTTCAGCGTGAAACAGGCTCCGAGGTGGAGCTCGCTCCGAACTTCTACTTCCCCGTTGAGCGCGTCGACGCTCGATTTCACCACGTCCAAACCTACACCGCGCCCGGCCAGTTCCGTTTTTTCGCTTACCGTCGAAAACCCAGGCGCAAAAAGAAGATTGCGCAAGTCGCGCTCGCTCATTTGGCGAGCCTGGTCGGGACTGGCGAAGCCCCCTTCGAGCGCGCGAGCGCGAATTCTTTCGAGGTCGACCCCCCCGCCATCATCTTCCACTTCGATGAAAATGTGATTGCCGCGATGATAGGCGCGAACCATGATTCGTCCTTGCGGATTCTTCCCACGCTCCTGTCGCTCGGGAACCTCTTCGATTCCGTGCGCCACCGCGTTGCGGACGATATGAATTAACGGGTCGGAAATCTGCTGAATGATATTGTTATCGAGCTCCGTGTCGGCGCCCTCAAGAACCAGGTCCACTTCTTTCCCCGTGGCTTTCGCGGCATCACGAACCGTCCGCGAAAGGCGCGTGTAGAGATTCCCGATCGGCACCATGCGAGCTTGCGTGATCTGATCTTGCAAGCGATGTGCGAGCTTCGTGAATTCGTCAATATCAGCGTCGACGCGGCCCATAAACCCGCCGAGTTGTCCGAGGACTTCATTGACGTCCGCGGAAATTTCGGTCAGTGAGCGCGAAAGAATGCTGAAATCGTCATAGCGATCCATTTCCAGCTCGGTGAAATCACCGAAGGAATCCCGTCGGTTGCCGCCAGTGCCGGACACGATCGCCGCGAAGCGACTCGCGCCATTGTTCACGGCGCCCCCGGCCGAACCGATCCAGTTGAATTCATATTTGTCCTGAAAGCCGGAGATTTTCTCCGCGAGACGGCCTTTCGAGAAGTTCAGGATTTCAACGAGCTTCTCGAGTTCTGCGAGGCGCCCGATCATGCGCGTGCGGTTGATCACCAGTTCGCCCACCGCATTCATCATTTTGTCCAGGCGCTCAAGTGAAATTCGGACAGAATGAACGGGCGAAGCGCTGGACGTTGGTTTTTTGTGACTGGGCTCTGTTGCGGGGGATGGCGTCAAATCCCGTCGCCCATGGCCTTCCGCCGACGGTTCGTTCCCACGGCCGGCCAGAACGGGCTCGGCGCTTGCCTCGGGCACGCATTCTGCGAGTCGCCAAAAAAACGAGTCGACCGCGGCCCGGGCGTGCATGTCATCCGGCCATTCGTTGTGCAGGAATTTCTTCAAGATATCGACCGATTCCAAACACAGGTCCGTGACTTCGGTACTGGCGGCAAGCGCACCGTCGCGCATTCGGCCAATGAGATCCTCTACGCGATGAGCGATCGCCGAAACCCGGTGCAGTCCAACTTGCGCGGCCGATCCTTTAATCGTGTGAATGGATCGGAAGAGCCGATTGATGTCGTCCGGATTGGGATTCGCTTCGAGAGCGAGCAGGCATTCGGTTATCGTCCCCAGATGCTCCTCGGCTTCGGGGATAAAGAATTGCAGAACTTCGTCAGTTACTTGGCCGTCGAGGGGCAAAAGATCGTACGGCGAGGCCATTTCCGAGGAACTTACGCCTCCCGCTTCGTGAGCTTCGGGGGCGACCTCGGAGCGGTCAGGCGAGCGAGAAGGGGACACGGCCGCCGAAGCGGGGGGAAAGGCA
>JBAUEX010000248.1:0-6778 GCA_049678845.1 Candidatus Acidiferrales bacterium | reverse complement strand
GGCGTTTCCGCCGATGCCGAGCGCAAGAGTCAACACTGCGATGGCAGTGAATCCGGGATTCTTCAGCAGCATGCGAATCCCGTATCGCAAGTCTTGCAGCACAGTGCCCATCGTCAATCTCCTATTCGTATCTCAAAGCGACAATGGGATCGACACGCATCGCGCGTCGCGCCGGAATGTAGGAAGCCAGCAGGGCCACCACGGTCAGAAGCACTGCCACAGTCAAAAATGTCAGCGGGTCGGCGGCTTTCACGTCGAACAGCAGGCTCGAGATCAGCTGAGTTGCCGCGAGCGACAGCCCAATGCCAATCACTAAACCAATTACCGCCAGCCGCGCAGCTTCGCCGACGATCAGTCGCAATACATCCCCGCGTTGCGCACCCAGTGCTATGCGGATGCCGATTTCTTGCGTGCGCCGCGTCACAGAGTGCGCCACCATCCCATAAATGCCAACCGCCGCCAGCGCCAGCGCCGCTCCAGCGAAAACTCCCGCGAGCAATAGCAGGAAGCGCTTCTCGGCGAGCCAGCCGCCCACTTCGTCGACAAAGGTGGAGAACTGAACCGGGATATTCGGATCCAGCTGGCGAAAAATCGCCCGCGCCGAGGGAACGATGGCGCCGGCTGGCAGTGCTGCGCGCAAAACAATTGCCGGCGAACCGTTGCCCAGCCCCCGCTGGCGATAATCGACATAGACCATTGGAGTCATCGGTTGATCCAGTCCGTGGGCGCGGACGTCGCCGACAACTCCGACAATCGTGAGCGGCTTCAGGATGCCGTCCATGTTGCTGAAGTCGATGATCTGGCCGACGGGATTCTGATTGGGCCATTTCTCTTGTGCCAGGTTTTGGCTGACCAGCGCGACGTTCGGCGCGTCAGGGCCATCCTGCTCGTCGAACATACGTCCTCGAATGAGGGGAATTCCTGTCGCGCGGAAAAATCCTGCGCTCGCGACGGCACGATCGGCTTGCCCGGTCTGCTTCGTATTTTGGGCCATGCGCGCCCACGCATCGAAGTTCGTCGGCGCCGAATGACCATTGAGAAGTAAGAACAGCCCGTCGTTGAACCCCTCCGGGTCCGCGATGGGAAGCGCCCCTGCCACTCCTGCCGATTCGACTCCGGGAATCGCGCGCACTCGTTGCAGCGCGTTGTCTAGGAATTGAGTCTGCCGCGCGATTTCTGCCTGCCTCTGCGGAGGTGTCAGTTCGTCTTGTGGTTGAGGAAGCGAAAACTTCAATACCAGCAAATTCTCCCCGCTAAAGCCCGGGCTCACCGAAATCAGCCGCAGAAAACTCCGGCCCAGAAGCCCCGCGCCGACCAGCATGACCAACGTGGCGGCAATCTCACCAATCACCAGCGCGCTGCGGGTTCGCTGGCTCCCCGCGCTGTAACCTCGCGAACCGGAGCTCAGCGCACCGTTCAGGTCCGCTCCGCCAGCGCGCCACGCGGCGAACAGCCCCAGGCCGACCGCAACACTCAAAGTGGCTGCAATCGTAAATGAGAGAACGGAACCATTAATCGCGATGCCTTGCTGACGCGGCAAACTTGCGGGAAGTATTACGGGGAGCAAACTCGTCGTCCACAGCGCGATCAAAAATCCTAGCGTTCCGCCAGCAAGAGCCAGGGCCAGCGATTCGGCCAGTAATTGCTGCACAAGACGGCCGCGACCAGCTCCGAGCGCCGCGCGTACCGCTAATTCCTTGCGCCGTGCCGACGTGCGCGCCACTAACAATCCGGCAACGTTCGCGCACGCGACAAGAAACAACAGAATGACCGCACCGAAAAGGGCGATCAGAGCCGAGCGCACATTGGCGACGATGCTGTCGGCAAGCGGGATCACTGTCGCATCCGTCAGGAAGTAGTCAGAGATCTCTTTTTTTCCGTACTCAGCGTGAATCCGGCGAGCAATTGTGTCGAGATTTGCGCGCGCCTGTTCAATGCTCACGCCGTCACGAAGACGCGCGATGCCTTCTCCGTTGTGAGATGAGCGGCTGGTCGACCAGCCGTAACTCTCGCGCGGAACCCATGCCGACACGCCCGGAGGAAAATTGAACCCCCGCGGCATGACCCCAATGACCGAATAGGATGAGCCGTCCATCGACAACCGCACCTGAGAGAAGTCGGTTCTACCTCCCAGATGCTGCTGCCAATAACCATAACTGACGATCATCGCAGGCGCGCCATGAGGGTGCAGTTCATCAGAGGCAAATTCGCGGCCCCGGAATGGTTCCACGCCCATTACCTTGAAAAAATCTTGAGAAACCAGACCGATGTTCATGCGCACGGGCTCGCTGCCGCCAGAGACGGACTCCGGCCCGGACGAAAATGTAGCGAGACCGGCTAGCGTATCGTTCTGCGAACAAAAATCCAGAAAGTTTGGATCCGCCAAATGCGTTCGATGACCGTTGGCCTCCTGTTCCCACACGGTGACGATTTGTTGCGGATTCGGATAGGGAAGGGGGCGAAGCAAGACAGCGTCGACGACCGAAAAAATTGCCGTGGAGGCGCTGATGCCCAGCGCCAGGGTCAAAATAGCAACAACGGCAAAGCCCGGATTCTTTGCTAACGTTCGGATACCGAAGCGCAAGTCCTGCAAAAAAGTGTTCATCGGTTCCTACCTCCGAATCGTGCAGGCACACCCCAAGCTTTCGGAACATACGCTTGGGGATTTCTTGAAACGAGACTCAGACGGTCTGCGTTTGCGCCCGCATCGTTTCTTCGACGATGCGCCCGTCAAACAGGTGAATCGAGCGGTCCGCCACGCTCGCGAATCGAGGATCGTGCGTGACCATGCAGATCGTCGCACCTTCGCCGTGGAGTTGCCGCAGAAGATCCATTACCGCTTCGCTGTTCTTCGAGTCCAAGTTTCCGGTCGGCTCGTCCGCCAGCAGAATGGAGGGTTGGCCGACAAGCGCACGCGCCACGGCAACACGCTGCTGTTGACCGCCGGAGAGTTGCGATGGATAGTGCTTCATGCGATGCGCCATGCCCACGCGCTCGAGCACTTGCTGGACGCGCTGCTTGCGCTCCGCCGATGCCATGCTGCGGTAGGTCAGCGGTAACTCGACGTTTTCAAATACGGTAAGGTCGCCGATCAGGTTGAAGGCCTGGAAAATGAACCCAATCTCGCGATTGCGGATTCTTGTGCGGTCGGACAGCGACAAATTCGCCACCGGCTGGTTATTCAGCGTGTAGGCGCCATCGGTCGGCGAGTCGAGAAGCCCGAGAATCGAAAGCAAAGTCGACTTGCCGCAGCCGGAAGGTCCGGCGATCGACAGGAATTCGCCTACCTTAATTTCCAGGTGAACCCCGGCGAGCGCGTGCGTTTCAATTTCGTCGGTGAAGAACACTTTCGTAACGCCGTCGAGGTGAATCAGTGCTTTCGTCGTGCTGTCCATTCTCGCTCCTTCGTCAGCAGGTGTCTTTAAACTCTAATTGATACGAATCCGTTCAAAATTGTCATAGGCGGACATGTCGGAGAGAATTACCGTATCTCCGACATTCAAGCCTTTTAGGATTTGCACTGTACTTACCGACGTTTTGCCAATCTCAACGTTAGCACGCACAGCTTCTTTACCCCCGTCAACTTCCTTGAACAGGCCAATCGTGCTGTTTTGATCCCCGTGCACCGGGCGGCCTACATATAACACGTTCGTCAACTTTTCGATCAGAACCGTTCCCTCCACACTGAGGTTTGGGACAGCACCCTCGGGCAGCGGGCCGTCCAAATGCACGTCCACGGTACGCGTGCCATTGACGACGGCGGGATCGATACGAATCACGTGGCCCGGTATGATGCCATTATGGGTGTCAATCGAAGCCGTCTGATTGAGTTGAATGTCCCGCGCCTGTGTTTCGGCGATTTGTAGCTGCGCTTTCAGTTGAGAAGGTTCGGCAACCTTCGCCAGTTCGGTTCCCGGCGTCACTTCCTGGCCCACTTCGACGGGTAGCTCCTGCAGCACGCCGTCAATACCTGGCCGCACCTTCAGTTGGTCGACCTGGTGCTCATAGAGCTGCTCTTGCGCCTTGTCCTGGTCGATCGTGGCTTGCTGCACGGCCAACTGCTCCTCTACGGAGGCCGCAAAGGTTTCCACCTGCTTCTGCGCCAGATCGTTTTGCGCTTTTAGCTCGGTCGCTGTAACCACGGACTTGTCGGCGGTGATCTTCGGCCCGACACCTTGCTTGAACAGTGTTTCGTCGGCGTCCGCCTGCATTTGTGCCACGTGATAAGCCGACCGCACTCCCGCGGCCGTCGAACGCAAAGCCATCAACTGATTTTCCAGTTGCGCTTTTAAGTTGCTGTACTGGGCTTGCGCGGATATCAATTGGTACTTCGCACCCAAGTATTGCTGCTCAAGCTGAGGATTGCTGAGGACCAGAATCAGCGTATCAGCCTTGACCTTTGTTCCCGCCAGCATCAACCGCTGTTCCACACGCCCTTCGGTAATGGCCGGTATGATTCTGGTGGTTTCCGGTACCAGCGTTCCAAGGCCTTGCACTTGGCGAAGCATCTCACCGCGCTTCACGGTGTCGGTCCAGATCACCGACCCATCGACGGTAGGCGGTGCAGGCTTCAGTCGCGAAAGTCCGTAGGTGACCAATGGCAGCAGAATCAGAATAATGACAATATATATAATTCGACGGATTCGTTTTTTTCGCTTCACTTCTGGCCGTTGTATATCCAAGTCAACTCTCCTCGTCTACCCCAAGTAACCGCAATTCGGATACCGTCATCCGTCCGCAGTTAAATCATTCATCCTATGTGGATTACGGGCATTATACCCCGAATCAACCGCTTGTGCACGCCCGATAGTGGGACTCACGCGTCCCACTAGCGAACACTGTGCCTGTGCCGTTTCCAGAACTGAGCTTATGTCGCATGGCCTTGACCGGATTTTCGTGAGTGATTGTTGGAAGGGGTTAAGCCGCAACTTAAACCCGTCAGATGGGTTCCTTGTTCAGGTGTGGCCTGCTCGCGATCGGCGCTTTACGCCGCACGAGGGTCAGCGTACCCGCACCGTATGCAGCTATTCAATCCCCAGCCAGTGCGATATCCAAAACGAAAGATTTTGCATCTAAGGCAAGCGATTCGATTTCTTCGGGGAAGGCTTCCTCTCGGGTGGAGGGGTTGCCGGGAACTGCACGTCGCGTGGTTCCGGCATTGCGTCCAGCACTGGGACGTTGCATCGTAGCATTCATTTGATCGAGCCTATGGGGAGGAAAGTTCCGTGCCTCTGAACAACCACGATTTGCGCCGCGTTAAGTCCGCGTTCGCGGCAGTCATGCGTTTTGCTGCAAGGCACCGTCTTGGCGTCAGCCTTACGGTTGTTGTATTGCTCCTTACCGGCTCACTTCTGCCCGTCGTGGGGCAATCCGATCGTCCGCGTGGCAAAGGAGAGCATGAGCACGATTCCGCTCTCCAGATTCGCAAACGCGCGGATTGGTTCTTCCACCAGCGCGCGTACCCTCTCGGACACATTCCCGCTGACGCACGTGTGAAGGCCCTCCAGCAAGTCGAGCAAATGCGCCGCACGAATGGTGTTTTCATGGATCGATTCGCCGCAGCGGCGAGCGAGCGAGTCGCCAGCCCCCAGAATATTACGCTGAGCCAGTCGCAGTGGACATCCATTGGTCCGCAGCCCACTCTGAGCTCTTTTTTCGGGAACGTCTCAGGGCGCGTAAATGCGCTGGTTGTCGATCCCTGCGATGCGACGGGGAACACAGTTTACGCTGGAGCGGCGCAGGGCGGAGTTTGGAAAACAACTAACGGTGGAACGAATTGGACTGCGATGACGGATAGCCAACCGTCGATTTCAAGCGGCTCATTGGCGGTCGATCCGGTGATGGGCGACTGCACAGGTGGACATACCGGCGCGATCTATTACGGTACGGGCGAGGAAAATTTCGCGTTCGACAGCTTTTACGGCGCCGGCGTCTTGATTTCACACGATGGCGGCGCTAGCTGGACAAAAGACAATACGTTCGTGAGCGTGACGGGCGGCACACCTTCAGTTATTACTCCACAGAGTGCCTCCGCAGCGGGTCCATTTATTGGGGGCATTTCCGTGGACGCTGCAACCAGTGGATCGTCGCAAGTGCTCCTCGCCGCGGTTCAAGGGATCAGTACGCAGGCGCATTCAGGTATCTGGCGCTCCACCGACGGGGGAGCGGATTGGACTTTGACACCGCCGACTTCCTATACGCCTGCGCTTCCCAGTCAGTTTGATTTTGCAACGGGCGTCGCATTCGATCCGAATGATCCATTGGGCAAGACCGCTTACGCCGCGCTGGGTATCCCGTTTTGCACCGGCGCCAACGGCGCCTGCGGACAGGCGGGCGATGCAGAACTGGACAATGGTGTGTATAAATCGACCGACGGCGGCCAGACGTGGTCCCTGCTATCGTCTCTCGATACAGCCGTGACAAATGCTGGGCTGGCCGTGTCCAGTTATGGCCGGATTAGCATCGCCGTCGGCCCTTCTTCAAATGGGCTTCCCAGCGGGACCGAGCTTATCGTTTCCATTGCTGACATCACAGCAAGTTCCAACGATTTGCTCGGCGTGTTCAAGAGCACGGATGGCGGCCAGACTTTTGCCACTGTGACCACTCCGGCATTTTGTAATCAACAGTGCTTCTACGATATGGCTGTCGGAATCAGCCCGGCCAACGCCAACGTTATCTTCCTTGGTGGCGGCCCGGCCGCGGAAGGCTCGATTTCGGGCGGACCTATTTCGCCTCCCTGCGGCAATATTCCCGCAGATCAGGGCATTTCTGCGGTCAT
>JBAUEX010000247.1:0-7954 GCA_049678845.1 Candidatus Acidiferrales bacterium | reverse complement strand
TTCTATGACAACGCGGTTGTGAACGACATCAACGCCAATAATTTCACCACCGATGCTGTCAACGTTGACATCTTTCCCAACACGTTTCTTTTCTCGCTCAATGTGAACAACCCGAACGCGCCCGGGGGCTGCTGTGTCCTCGGTTTCCACACATACTTTTTCGAACCGAGTGCAACGCCACAGCCGCGCTGGATTTCTCTCTTCTCGAGTTTCATCTCTCCCGGCCTTTTCGGCGCAGGGTTCCAGGACGTCACGGGCTTGTCCCATGAAATCTCCGAGACCTTCAACGATCCGTTCATCAGCAACCTAGTACCCAGTTGGCAGTTTCCGGGCCAACCCCCCAGCTCAACAGTCTGCCAGAGCAATCTGGAGACGGGCGACCCGGTCGAGGTTTTGCCTACGGCCACGATTCCTCTGACCCTGAAAGAAAAACGGGAAATCTTCACGTTCCACCCGCAAAACGAAGCTTTGTTGCAGTGGTTTGAAATGGGCGCGATGTCGAATGCGATCGATGGCGCGTTCAGCTATCCAAACGAAACGGCGCTGCCGCATTCGGCTGTGCCTTGTCCATGACAGCCAGTGGCGATTGATGAGGGAGCTTGTATAGAATAAAAACAATCGGGGCGCCGGGAGATTATTCCCGCGCCCCTCTTTTTTCCAGAAAAAAGCTCGCCCTTCTCTCAGCCAAAGTCTCTTAACTTATTTATTCCCAACTCGTTTATCTAAAAGCAGTGTCGCAGGGCGCGTTGCGCCGCGAAGTAGCCACACATGCCATGCACGCCGGGGCCCGGCGGCGTCGAGGAAGAACAGAGAAAAATGCCCGGCAGCGAAGTGGAGTATAGTTTCGCGCTCGGACGCAGGAAAAATTGGCTCATTTCCACCGAGCCGCCTCCGATGTCGCCTCCGATCAAATTCGCGTTATGCGATTCCATGTCGGAAGGCCTCATCACCGATCGCGCTAGAATGCGCTTCCTGAAACCGGAAGCGAAGCGCTCAACTTGATTTTCAATGCGTTCCAGCATATCGACTCCGCTACCATTGGGCACATGACAGTAGGCCCAAGCGGTGTGCTTGCCCGCAGGCGCACGAGTAGAATCAAAAAGCGACGGCTGCGCGAACAAAACAAATGGCCGCTCGGCTATCTTTCCCTGCGACGGAGCGCGCTCCGATTCAGCGATTTCTTCCAGCGTGCCGCCGATGTGTACCGTCCCGGCGCGAGCACATTCCGGAGCATTCCACGGCACAGGCCCATCGAGCGCCCAGTCAACCTTGTACACCCCCGGGCCGTAACGATATTTCTCAAAAATGCGTCGTTCGCGTTCGTTGATCTTCTGACCGGCGATTTGAAGGAATTGCCGCGGAGTGATGTCGCACAACACCGCGCGCGCCCGTGGCAATTCTGCAAAGCTCTTGACGCGGTGTTCGGTAAGAATTTCGCCGCCCAACGAACGCAAGAAATCAGCAAGCGCGTTTGACAGTGATTGCGACCCGCCTGCGGCCAAAGGCCATCCGACGCTGTGACACGTGGTCCACATCAGCAGTCCAAACGCGCCGGACAAACTCTGTTCCAGAGGCAGCATCGAGTGCGCGGCCATGCCGGCGAACACAGCGCGAGCGCGAACGGCCTTGAATTTACTTCGCGCCAATTTCGTCGCTGAGCGCAACGCATTCAAGCCGAAATGCGCGAGCGCCAGCGGACGCCGTGGAATGCGGGGCGACGCTAAAATCGCTTCAGCCAACTGTTCCCATGAATTTACGAGCGGATGAATCAGTGAGCGAACGGCATCAGCGTCTTCGCCGAATTGCCCAGCGCTCTCTTCCACTGAACGCACCAACACCGCGGCAGTGCCGTCGTCAAACGGGTGCGCGAGCGGTGCATCGGGTTGAATCCAGCGCAGACCAAAACGATCGAGGGGCAGCGTGCGGAAAAAGGGAGAACTGATTGCCATCGGATGAACGGCTGAGCAAATGTCGTGCACGAAGCCCGGAAGCGTCAACTCAGCCGAACGAGCACCTCCGCCAATTGTCGGCTCCGCTTCGTAAACCGCAACCGACTTGCCGGCTTGCGCCAGTCTTACCGCGGCTGCCAGCCCATTGGGCCCCGAGCCAATTACCACCGCATCGTAGCTTCGTTGTGAATTTGACATAAGCGCACGTTCACGCGTAGCGGATCATCATAACTTAAAACGAAAGATCAGGCCTTTGACTTACCCATCTCCGACTCGATAGAATCGCTGCGCCATTGGCTCCAATACAATCCCCAAAGGGAGTGCAACGATGAAGAGGATATTTGGCCCGGGTGTGACGACCGTTCTCCTGGGCGTGTTTTTGGATGCTTTCCTATTTTTGGCATACGCGCCGTTAGCAACGGCGCAAATGCGCCGGAACCAGCAAAACGCACAGAACGAACCGAAGAACGAGGCGAAATCGGAAGCAAAAAACGAAACTCCGGCGGAGCAGCCAAAAGAGACATCGTCGGTGACCGACCACACGATTCGCATCGGCGGAGAAACGATTCCCTACAAAGCGACCGCCGGAACAATCCTTCTGAAAAACGATGATGGCGAGCCAACCGGCCTGATGTTTTACGTGGCGTACACGCGAAGCGACGTCAAGGACATGACGCGGCGTTCGGTTGCCTTCTTCTACAACGGCGGACCCGGCTCCTCGACGATCTGGTTGCACATGGGCGCGTATGGCCCGAAACGCGTCGTTACATCCGATGCCACCGCGACACCACCGGCGCCCTACAAGCTCGTCGATAACGAGGATTCCCTGCTCGACGTCACCGATGAAGTATTCATCGACGCCATGGGCACCGGATTCAGTCACGCGGTGGGCAAAGCACATAACAAGGACTTCTGGGGCGTCGATCAGGACATGCGCGCCTTCGGTCAATTCATCAACAACTATGTGACCGAAAACAGTCGCTGGAACTCGCCGAAATTTTTGATCGGTGAAAGCTACGGAACTTTCCGTTCCGCAGTAGTCGGAAATTATCTCCAATCGCACTATGGCATGGACTTGAACGGGATTGTGCTGATGTCCTCCGTCCTCGACCTGGGTACGATTTCATTTTATCCCGGCGAGGATCTGGCTTATGTGCTCTACGTTCCCAGCTACGCGGCAACCGCCTGTTATCACAAACTACTGCAAGGTTGTCCCGCGAATATCGACAGCATCATCGACCAATCGCGACAGTTCGCATCGACGGAGTACGCGGACGCACTACTGAAGGGCGACAAAATCAGCGACAGCGAAAAAGAAGCCGTAGCGAAGAAACTCGCGCAGTTTACGGGTCTTAGTGAAGAGTACATACTGAAAGCGAATCTGCGTGTCAATTTGCCGCAATTCATGGCGGAGTTGCAGCGCAGTCGCGGCCTGACGACGGGGCGATTGGATTCGCGCTTTTCCGGTCCAGCGGATGATCCTCTGGCCGAATACAGCTCGTACGACCCGCAGTCCACTGCTTTGACTGGAGCTTACACGGCGGCATTCAACGACTACATCCGGCAAGACCTGAATTATGGCAAGGACATGACCTATCTCGTGTCGGCAAACTTCGCGGGTGCAAGCTGGGACTGGAAGCATGGCGGCCGCGGTTTCGGATTTCCGGGTGCACCGAACGTGGAGCCCGATTTAGTCGAGGCCATGATTTCGAATCCGCACCTGCACGTCGAGGTCGAAAATGGAATTTACGACCTGGCAACTCCGTTCTACGAAACCGAATACACGATGGATCATCTGGACTTGCCACCGAGTTTACGCAGTCACATTACGCTCAAATACTACGACGCCGGCCACATGATGTATGTCTACGATGCGGCCCACGCCAAGCTCAAGGCGAATGTCGCTGCTTTCATCGAAAATGCATTGAAGCAGTAAAAGGCCTTCCGCTGCCGGCGTCTCGACTTGTCATGGGGCGCCGGCAGTGTTGTTCTTTCCTCCGACTGGTTTCAGTCTCGCTGCTCTCCGCAATTTAAAATGGGACTTGTATTTACCTAATGATAAAATATATATACTAGCTACATGCTCATCCGCCTCTCCGATCGCCGCGCACGCTGGTGGTTTCTTTCCCCGATTAGATTGGCCGCTGGCGAATTTTCCTTTGAGGCAGCCAAAGTTTGGCTCGCGGTGCAGTGGAACGAATCCGCTGATCCGAAGAAGTGGCTTGCGGCAGCGCGACTGGGAACCCGGCAACGCCCAATATTTGGAGCCGCTGGGGCTCTATTGCAAACTGAATCTCGAGCAACGGGATTGGCGTAGAGCTGCAGACTATCTTCGGCGTGCGGCGCAGATTGACCCTCACGATGAGCGCCCCTGGCTCGAGCTTGCGGCTCTCGACGAAGAACGAGGCGATTCTTCCGCGCCAAGACGAGCCTATGAAATGGCGCAATCGGATTTTCCCATTTCGTCGGATGTGGCGTCGCGGTATAACAACTTCCTGCTGCGCCAAGGCGATCTCCCTGCGGGATTCGCAGCGTTACGGCGTGCGATCGACAACGATCCATCGCTCGAAGCGAGCGCGCTGGCAGAGTCCTGGGCTGTCGATCCGAGCGTTGATTCGATCGCGAACGAGGTGTTGCCGCGGGAGGCCACCTACTACGTCCGCGCGATTCGCTATTTTCTCTTGCAGAAGCAGACGGGCGCTGCGCTCGTGATGTGGACGTGGTTGCTAAAGTCAAATCAACCTGTCGCGATGAGGGACGCTATCGACTTGATCGACGATCTGCTCCATGAGGGCCAAATCAACGAGCCGCATCAAGTTAGGCAGGAAGCCCTGCAACGAAGTGGCTGGCCTAATCCCTCGAATGCCGATGCTTCGCTCGTCACGCAATAAGTGTCGAACGGTGAGCACCCAACGATGAGCGCGATTATTCAAGAAGATCCAACCTCGGTTTCTTGCGCTCCAATCCCCGCTTCCCGTCGCTCGAAAAACAGATCGGCCTCACTCCGGATGCCCAGAGCGAACGCGCTGCATCGAAAAAAGCAGTCCAAATAGGATCGTTTCAGAATGTCTGCGTCACAATTTTCAACGACCGCGGCCGGTCAGGGTCAATTCCTTTCACTTCCGCAAGCTGCGCCGCGAAAAGCTGCCCGGGAACAATGTACGGAATCGGCGTGTAAATCTCTCCCATTTTTCCTGGCACGCGAATCACACTCGTCACTCCCGGCAGCCGCACCTCGCCCGAGGAAATCGCCAGTGTTTCTGCATTTAATCCCCTCAGCCGCTTTATGAGCGACTGCTGTCCAGCCAGCGTTTTCCCTGGAGGCGCGAAAAGAATCACCGGAAAATCCCGTTCGATCATCGCAATCGGCCCGTGCAGGAAATCAGCGGACGAAAACCGTTCCGCGACCACGTAGCAGGTCTCCATCAATTTCAGCGACAATTCAAACGCATTCGCGTAATTCATTCCACGCGCCACCACCGCGCATTGGCGCATATACCTGTATCGCTCCACCATCTCCCGAACTACCGCCGCAAGCCGCAGCGTTTCGCGCACGTGGCCTGGAATTTCACTCACCGCATCCAGTTCAATGTGCGATCCCAGCGCCGACGCCAGCAAATACAGCACCAGCAATTGTCCCGTATATGTTTTCTTCGCCGCCACGGACTTCTGCCGCCCCGCGCGCACCAGAAAACTCTCATCCACCACGCGCGTCATCGTCGACTTCGCTTCGTTTGTCACTGCCACCGTGAACGCGCCCTGTTTCCGCGCGCTTTTCAACACGGAATTGATGTCTGTTCCTTCGCCGGATTGCGAAATGCCGATCATCAGTGCGTGGCGCAGATTCAATCGTGTTCCATACAACGTGTGCACTGACGGAGCGGACAGCGATACCGGAATCCCCGTTGTGATCTCCAGCAAATAGCGCCCAAAAAGAGCGGCGTTGTCAGACGTTCCCCGCGCCACCAGCACAATTAGCCGGAAATCCCGTCGCGACGCAAATTTCTTAAACTCAACCGCGTGTGCGCGCTCCGCTTCGAATGTCCGCCGCAAC
This sequence comes from Candidatus Acidiferrales bacterium, assembly GCA_049678845.1. Taxonomy (GTDB): domain Bacteria; phylum Acidobacteriota; class Terriglobia; order Acidiferrales; family UBA7541; genus DAHUXN01. The sequence goes on along the minus strand of JBAUEX010000247.1, from coordinate 1,951 downwards.
GCCTGCGGTTGCTCCTGAATTTCCTCCATCATTCGCGACATCAAACTCTCTTTCCCCCGGTCTTCAGCTAATTCTCCGCGTGTTCTTGACGCCAGCCGGGCCCACGTAGCGCGCGTCCCGCCATCGCTCCCGTTAAATCTCCATTCTCATATTCCAGTTGTCCATTCACAAAGACATAATGCACGCCTTCGGAAACCTGATTTGGCGCCGCATACGTCGCCTTATCGATGATCGTCGCCGGATCGAACACCGTAATGTCCGCATAAAATCCCGCTTTCACCAATCCCCGCCTCACCAAATGTTCTCGTTCGGCAGGCAGCGAGGTGATTTTCCGTATCGCTTCGGGCAGAGGCAACAAGTGCAGGTCGCGAACGTAATGCCCCAAAAAGCGCGGCATCGATCCCCACGCCCGCGGATGGTTGTGAGCTTCAAAAAGCGGTCCATCGAGCGAGGTCTCGTTCGCGTCCAACCCGATGCTTGTCCACCTCTGCTTTAGCCCGTACTGTAAATCTTCCTCATTCGCAATAAAGTAGAGCGCTCCGGTCTGCGCTTTGTCGGCAAGAATAAAATCAAACAGCGCATCGAGCGGATCCTTCTTTTCGCTCGCCGCCATTTCAGCCACCGTCTTACCGTCATATTTTTTCATTTCCGCGTTCACCACTCCGGAAATCATCACACCCGGCGCTCCGCCGCTGTCGAAGTACAAATTCTCCCAACTCGGATGATCGGCCGCCATCTCGGCTTTGATTCTCTGCCGCACCGCCGGATCACGTAGACGCTCCAGTAATTTCGGCGTTCCGCCATCCGCCACCCACGGCGGCAAACACGATGCCAGCGCCGTTGCGCCCGCAAGATACGGATACATGTCCGCGGCAATGTCCACACCTGACTCGCGCGCCGCGGCGATCTTCGCCACAACTTTTGCCATCGAGCCCCACCGCGTTTCCCCGCTCACCTTCATGTGGAATATCTCCACCGGCAGATGCGCGTCCCGTCCAATGCGAATCGCCTCGCCAATCGCTTCCATTTCCGCCTGGCCTTCGCTGCGCATATGGGTCGCATAAATCCCGCCGTATTGCGACGCCACGCTCGCCAACGCCACCAACTCATCAGTCTTCGCATAATGCCCCGGAGGATAAATCAGCGCCGTCGATACGCCCATCGCGCCCTGTTGCATCGCCTGGGCAACTAATCCCTTCATCTTTTCCAATTCCGCCGGCGTCGGTTCGCGATCGTCGTCGCCGATCACTGCTTCGCGCACTTGCGCCGCGCCCACGTACGTTCCCAAATTCAGTGGCGTGCGTGTCTTCTCCAATCGCCGGAAATATCCGTCGAGATCCGTCCAATCCACGATCAAATGGTAGTGCTCGAGAAACGGCTTCATCGGCGCCAGCGTCCCTTCGTCCTGTGGCGCAATCGAGCCACCTTCGCCCGTGATTTCCGTCGTGATTCCCTGTGAAATTTTGCTGAGTGAACGATTGTCAATCAGCAGCGAAGTTTCCGATTGCCCCAGCATGTCTATGAATCCGGGCGCAACCACATCGCCCACCGCATCGATCACCTTCTTCGCGCTCGCATGATCCAATTTGCCGATCGCCGCGATTTTGTCGCCGCGAATCCCGATATCCGCCGCGTACCACGGATTCCCCGTGCCGTCGAGTATGTGCCCGCCGCGAATAATCACGTCATAAGCTTCCGCATTCTCGGCATTCGCGTTCTGTCGCGATGCCGATTGCATTCCCATTACCGCCACGAACAAAACGCTCACTGCCGCAACGGCCATAGTTGTCTGTCGTCTCATGCCATCTCCGTTTCGTACTCTGCGCTCTTAATTTTCCGGGCGCGCGTTTACACGTTCAAACTCCAGGCCTTCCGCCGTCAATTTCGCCACATCTCCCTCGGCGTTCAAATAAAAAGTCGCGCGGGTTTTTCCGCCAAGCCCGCTCAGGTC
>JBAUEX010000246.1:0-1746 GCA_049678845.1 Candidatus Acidiferrales bacterium | reverse complement strand
ACCGACCGAAGTACAGCGGCGGGCAAAACCGTCGCGCCACCGCCGCCCGCGCCACTGCGACCAGATCCGGAGGTGGTCGCTGATGCCAAGCGTCGAACCTTCACCGCCGCGTACAAACTGCGCATTCTGGCTGAGGCAGATGCCGCCGCCGCTCACCCTGGTGCCATCGGCGCCTTGCAGCGCCGCGAAGGCCTTTATTCGTCGCACCTCGTCACCTGGCGTCGCGAGCGGAAGGTCGGCATTCTCAAGGGCCTGACCCCTCTCAAGCGGGGGCCCAAATCCAAGCGCAACCCGCAGGAAGAGGAGATGCAGAAACTCCGCCGGGAGAACCATCGCCTGACCGAAGAGCTGCGTAAAGCCGCCATCGTCATCGATGTTCAAAAAAAAGTGGGCGCTCTGTTGGGGTGGCCACTGCCGAAGGCGGACCCGGAGGAGCAACCCTGATGGACGCGGTCACACAACTGGCCCCCACCGTGGGCGTCGTGGCCGCCTGCGATTTCCTCGCCGTGGCCCGCGCCTCCTTCTATCGGCAGCGGCCGGTCTTGGGTCCGTCTGCCTCACCGGCACCCGAGCCGGCTTTGCCATCGGAGCGGCCAGCTCCCGCTCGCTCCCTCAGTGAGGCCGAGCGTGCTGCGGTGTTGGTCGTCCTCCATGAAGAGCGATTCCAGGACCGTTCTCCAGCAGCCGTGCAGGCCACCCTGCTGGACGAAGGCCAGTACCTCTGCTCGATTCGCACCATGTACCGCATCCTCCAACAGGAGGGAGAATCCGGCGAGCGACGCGATCAGCTTGTTCATCCGGCCTACCAAAAGCCCGAGTTGCTGGCTACGGCGCCCAACCAGCTGTGGAGTTGGGACATCACCAAACTGCGTGGTCCGGTCAAGTGGACCTACTTCTATCTGTACGTCATCCTCGACGTCTTCAGCCGCTACGTTACCGGCTGGATGATCGCCTACCGGGACGGCGCCGAACTGGCCAAGCAATTTATCGAAGAGGCCATCGGCAAGCACCAGGTCCCGGCCGGTCAACTCACCATTCATGCCGACCGCGGCCGGGTCATGAAGTCCAAACCGGTCGCCTTTCTGATGGCCGATCTGGGCGTCACCAAGAGCCACAGCCGACCTTACGTTTCCGACGACAATCCGTATTCGGAAAGCCAGTTCCGAACCATGAAGTACCGCCCGGATTTTCCAGATCGCTTCGGCTGCATCCAAGACAGCCGCGCTTTCTGCCAGCAGTTTTTCCAGTGGTACAACGAAGAGCACCGCCACTCCGGCATCGCCTTACTCACCCCAGCCGTGGTTCATTTCGGCGAGACACAGACCGTCCTGGCCCGTCGCCAGGTGGTGCTTGATGCTGCTTACCAAGAGCACCCGGATCGCTTCGTTCGGCGGCCGCCCAAACCGATGGCGCTGCCCTCGGAGGTTTGGATCAACAAGCCGGTGCCATCCGGTGAAAAGACAGAGGAAGATAGTCAGTAAACTCCCATGCTGGGTGTCTCAAAGTGCTTGACACGCGCGAAGATCGGGACTACCGATCACATGGCCGACGGTTTCCTTAACCTTTCCTTTCAACTCGTGTGCCGCGCCTTCGACTTTATCTTTGGTGCTATCGTTCATGTAGGTCTCCTTACACTGATCATCGTACCCGCAGCAATTGGCTGGCCCAATCCGAACCACGGTGCGGTGAAGATCTTGATCGCTTGGTGAAGGACTCACTTGCGGGTCGATCCGGATGGATTTTGCT
>JBAUEX010000245.1:0-2208 GCA_049678845.1 Candidatus Acidiferrales bacterium | reverse complement strand
CTCCAGAGCAATGGAATACCCCGTGCTACCCAACTTCGTCTGCCTACCAATGTCGGCTCCGGAAGTAACCAAGCGTTTCATGTTGCTCACATTCAAGGTTCCGACGGCCTCCATCAGGGGTGTTAATCCGTTGGCTCGTTGTGCATTCACATCAGCCCCCGCCCCAAGGAGAAGCGAAATAACATCTGTGTTGTCGGAAGGATATTCTACCGCCCTAAACAGCGCAGCATTTAGGTCATCCTTTGTAAAGCGGTGAGAGGCGAGCAAGCTTGCCACAGTCAGCCTGTCCCCAACTGCTGCTGCTGACGCCAACGGAAACTGCTCTGGGTCATAACGACCGATGCCTGGGGAGTTGCTCGAAACAAGGTCGTCTGCGAGCCATTCGTGATCGAATAGGTAAATATTCACAAAACACCTCTCCCCCTCACGCGGGGGAGAATCGATGCCGAGCCAAGTCGCCTTCCTTGATTTGTCAAAGGCGGCTTTCCGCAGCTCCTCCTCCAAACCCCCAACCCTAATTCGCTTCAGTTGCGTCGGATCGGTGATTTGTGAGTTTGGGCCGTCAAAAGCGCGCCGGTAGATTATGCGGCCCACCGATTCGGGGTGAAAACCCAGTGCCCTACGCCAAGTGCCGTGGACTTCGAACATGGCCATCTTGACGCCGCCCTGTTGCATTGTGTCCATCCACGGATAGTGGAGGCCGCTTCCTCGGTGTCCAGCTTCCAGAGATCTACGAAGGGAGCTATCCGGCGGCAAAGACTCCTCAACTTGACGGATGTACCCTTCTGCCGCCGCATCGGGCCTCCTCTGTGCCCAAAGTCGATTGGGGCAACCCCATAGCAGCGCGACGATGCCAAGAAGACAAAAGTGATTGCGCGTCTTTTTGTTCATGTCAAAAGCGTATATCCCAAAATGCCGAACACCTTACCTTAACTGAGGCAGCGAGAAACGGCCCGAAGACAGATCATAAGACCTAATGTCGCGCTTTCAACAGTCAAGTTCACTCTTGTCCAAATTAGGTTTCTGCGACTCGCCAATTTGGACAGCATTTGACGGATTCAGGGGTTGCCTCGCCGACCAGATCCCCTTGGAACCATTGGTAAATCGCGGTTTTGCAGCGGTTTTGCCTTCGGTCTTTTTTCAGGGGTCGGAGCTTGCAGCCGCCTCGTTCTTGGACGTTTGTGCGAGCGGGCGACAGAACGCGAGCGGTTAAATTCCAGCAGAACACTGTGTGCGTTTCTGTGTTCTGTCTACGCCGCGATTGCGGAGCGAAGAAACCGTTGCCGCTTCACGAGGCTGGTCTCGAAACCAACCCGTCGTTGCCCGTTCGAATCGGAAAATAGCAACGCGAGCCGTGCGTCGGGGAGTTCGCCTTTTTCCCAAGATTTGTAAAGCTCCTGCACGCGAGCAGAAGCAAAACGGCGAGTCGCTTCATTCAGAATCTCAATGTCCTCGGTTTTCAGGGCTGCAAACTCTCTGGATACCCAAAGCTTCCGCACTCGGAAATACCGGACGATTTCCACGGCGGAAGGCATCTCTAGTGGGCGCTTCACGAACGATAGAAAGATCGCGCGTGCCTTCGGAAACAAAGGTTCACAGGGGGAGATGAAGAGAAAATTGAACTGCTTGAGACTCCGAAACAGCGGCAGATAGGTTTGGAGATGCGTTACGAAACCAGTGAGATTCTCGACTTCCGGAGCAATGTAGGTGAAGGTGATGACCGGTGAGTTGGTGGTCGACGGCAGAAACATCGGGAACTTGTCCACAAAATACCGCGACGTGACCGATGGACTTCTCGTGCCAAGATAGAGCTTGGTGGGAAGGAATTGTTTCTCGACGGCCAGAGCATCACAAAAGTACCTGACCTTGTCGTCCTCGGTCTCGAAGTAATCGTGCTGCTGGTTGGCCAAGATAAAATCGAGAACTAACAGCCGCGTCTTGATGAACTGGAATTCGTGGTCGCGGCGGTTGCGGATGTCCTCTTTGCCGATGGCGGAGTAAATCTTTCTGGAAAACAGGTGATAAATACGCGCATTCTTGCGATAGATTTCCGACGAGGCGTGCTTTTTGGAGAGGAGCTTCCGCGCGAGTGCATCGGAGCGGTATCCGCGCTTCACGCCGGCGAAATCCAGGTACTGTTGTGCGGTGAAATAGCCGGAGTGTGTGGCGACAATATAAAGAAACCGGGCCTCGGTCTCGGTGTAGCCA
>JBAUEX010000244.1:0-2713 GCA_049678845.1 Candidatus Acidiferrales bacterium | reverse complement strand
GATGGTCCGATGACGTTAGCTATGGCGATATACGGTTGGCGGAGGAACAGCAATTTTCCGCGTACAGTTTTGAATGGGCGGATCCCGGGCGTACGCGCGAGATGTTTGACCTGTGCGAGAAGGAAGCGAAGGCGATTCTTGGCAGCAAAGCCGCGCATGGGGGGATGCACGCCGAAACAGGCGTGAAGAAATCCGCGCCGATTCTGGCGGCGTATGACTTCTGTCTCAAGTGCTCGCACTTATTTAACGTACTGGATTCGCGCGGAGCAATTTCAACTACGGAACGCGCGGCGCTGATTGGCAGGGTGCGCGCGTTGTGTTGCCGAGTCGCTGCGGAGTACTGCGCAATGAACGGTTGGACGGAAGCGGCGCAATCGGTTGGCGGATTGCCGCAGACAGCAGGGCAGGGGCGGCGATGAAAGAGCGCGGCGAATTCCTGTTTGAAATTGGATGCGAAGAAATTCCGGCCGGCCTGATTCCGAAAGCCTGCACTGAACTTCAACAAATACTTGAGAAGCACTTCATCGCGAATGGAATTTCGATTGGTGCGATTCGAACGTGGGGAGCGCCGAGAAGATTGGGCGCGAGTTCGGATGCAGTGCTGCTGCGGCAACCGGATCAGGAGAAGGAAATTCTCGGACCGCCGAAATCGATTGCGTTTGACAATGTCGGCCAGCCGACACGCGCGGCGGAAAGTTTTTCCGAGAAGCAGGGTATCCCTCTAGCAAAACTTTATCTTGCGCAAACGGCGCGCGGCGAATATCTGGCCGCGAAGCAGATTGCCTACGGCCGCCACGCGAAAGATATTCTTGCGGAAATTTTGCCGCAGGCGATGCGCGAGCTTTCGTTTCCGCGCTCGATGTACTGGACCGGCAAGAAAGGTGCGCGATTCAGCCGGCCCGTGCGATGGATCCTTGCGTTGCTCGCCGGAGCGATAGTTAAAGTGGAATATGAAGGAATTGTGGCGGGGGATACAACCGAGGGGCATCGCTTTCTTGGGAAGCCGAAGATTCGTGTGACGGGCAAGAAAGATTATGAAACGAGGCTGCGGCGCAATTTCGTGATCGTCGAACCGGCGGAACGGCGCAAAAAAATCGAAAAGGAAATTCGTGCGCTGACCACAGAGAAGAAGTGGCGCACGCACGAAGACGCCGGGCTTTTGGACCTGGTCGTGTACTTGAACGAGTATCCTTCGGTGATTGCCGGCGGATTTGACCCTGCGTATTTGGATATACCTTCGGAAATACTCATTACGGTGATGCGCGACCATCAAAAATACTTTGCCGTTAAGGGACGTGACGGGGAACTGGAACCGCAATTCCTAGCGGTGATTAATCTGGACAAGGATGGCGCGGGACTGGTTCGCGCGGGACACGAGCGCGTGCTGCGCGCGCGGCTGGCGGATGCGCAGTTCTTCTGGGAATCGGACCAGAAGCGGAAACTGGGCGATTATTTGGAAAAGCTGGCGCACGTCACATTTGAGTCAAGATTGGGGAGCTACGGCGATAAGACGGATCGCGTGCGCGACTTGGCGCGGTGGATTTCGGGGCAATGGTTCGACTCAGGGATTCATGGTGCGGACGTGAGCGCAGCCGACCGTGCTGCCGAGCTGGCAAAATGCGATCTCGCAACTGGGATGGTGCGAGAGTTCACCGAGCTGCAGGGAGTTGTTGGCGGGCTCTACGCGCGCGCACAGGGAGAACCAGAGGAAGTCTCGTGGGCGATTTATGATCAGTACAGGCCGGTAGGAGTGGAAGATTCCATTCCGCGGAATTTGACGGGATGCGCAGTGTCGCTTGCCGACAAGCTGGATTCGTTGGTGGCGTGTTTTGCGGTCGGAATTATTCCCTCGGGTTCAAGTGATGCTTTCGCATTGCGTCGCGCGGCGTCGGGCGTGGTTCAGATTCTACTTGAACGGAAATTGCCGTTGTCGCTGTCCGCGGCGATCTCAGCGAGTTCGAAGGGACTCTCCGCGCACAAGCCGGGAATCAGCGTTGCGCCAGAGTTGGAGAAGAAGGTGCTGGAGTTCATCGGCGAGCGCGCGAAGTATTTACTGCGCGAGAAACAGGGATTCGCGTATGACGAAGTGAACGCCGCCATGGCAGCGAGTTCGGATGATTTGCTGGACGTGCGCAGCCGAATTATGGCGCTGAAGAGCATACGCCACTCGAAGAATTTCGCACCGCTGGCGATTGCCTTCAAACGCATCAGGAAGATAGTCGAGAAAGCCGGCCCGGGTGGTGGGGAGGGTGGCCCGGTAAAGACGGAGCTATTTCGCGAAGAAGCGGAAAAGCAGCTTCATCGCGAGGCGCTGGTGCTGGCGGAGCGCGCGGCGGCGCACAAACGAAGTGGCCGTTACAGGGAAGCGTTGGAGTCGATTTCAGAGTTGCGGTCGACGGTCGATCGATTTTTCGACGACGTGATGGTGATGGACGAGGATGCGGCCGTGCGAAGAAATCGATTGGCGTTGCTCGCAGGATTGCTGCGGGAATTCTCGACGATTGCGGATTTTTCGGAAATGGTTGCAGAAGAGAAATGAAGGGCAATCATTAAAGTAGAGATTTAATTTTGCGAATCTGTTCGTCGGTCTGAATTTCTGTCGACGCGCCGACATTTTTTTTTGAAATTTTTAGTGAAACAAACTTCGAGTAAAAGGTGAGGACTGTGAAATACGTTTATTACTTTGGGGCAGGGAAAGCAGAACGCCACGGAC
>JBAUEX010000243.1:0-5599 GCA_049678845.1 Candidatus Acidiferrales bacterium | reverse complement strand
TGGAACTGACTGAAGTGGTGGTAGTGGTGCAGGTAATGCCCCTGATATTGAAGGTAGACGTCCACATTCTCAGGCAACCACAGGGTCACCTTGTGTTTGCGAAACGTGACCGGCTGGTAGTCAATCGCAAAATGGTCGCGTTTGAGATCAATCGTCTTCACTGCTTTAGCCATATCCGTCTCTAGACGGATGACATGGCCCCCGCTTTTCGATATCCATGCCCGCCCTTTCAGCGGAAGCAGGGCGCTTCCGGCAGGGTCATCGAAACCCTGTAAACGGCTTGTAGGTCGATCGAAGCGTTGTTCGAAATGAACCAACCAAGCGGGTTGATTATTCCATGCGCCGAGTCCCTCGCACTTCCAGTTGAAATCGTCGCGAAAATTCCGGTCAAAAATTAGCGAAAGCGCTGGCGCGGCAAGGTCCACGATTGATCCTGAACTTGGGGCCGCACCCCGGGTCTGCTCTCGAACTTCCGTCACTCGCGGCAGGCTAGGATGAGAATCGTCGATAAGCACCAAATAATTGAACTGGCGTGTTTCGGGGGTTTCGAGCTGGTCATTCCTTTTGATCTCAACTGATTCGTACTCCTCGATCGCAGAAAATTTCTGCAGGTCCGTAACGAATTCCTCGGCACTTTTTTGCGCAGCCGCCATGATCTTCGGCAGAGAGCAGGCGCCTGCCGAGACAACCGGCGGACTCACCGAATCGATATCGGGGGGCGCCCAACTGTCTTTAGGCGGAAGCTCCACTGCCGGCGCGGGCAGTGGTCCGCGCAGCGCTGAAAGAGATGCGGAGGAAGCTCCTGGCGGGTCCGCCCGCGTAGAAACAGAGTGTGCCGCCACGTTCGCAAAGGTAGGTTTGCCGGAAACCGCGGATTCTCGCTGCAACGTTACGATCCACTCGCGAACCTGCGCCACACTTGGATCGCGTGGATAGGCCTTCAAGAATGTTTCGAACGCTGTGATTGCCTTCTCGTGCTCGCCCAAGCCCGCGAGCGCCTCGCCCAAAAGTAGTTCCACGGGAGCGGCGCCCTCTTTCCCGGACTTCAATGCTTTCTCGGAGTAGTGACGCGCCTTCTCGAAATTGCCTTCATGCAGATACGAACTCGCCAGCATCCAATCCGCTTTCCACGCAGTGGGATCCAACTCCGCGGCTTGTCCGAGAAGTTGAGTCGCTCCTGGGTAATCGGATTCGCGGTAGTGCAGCATCCCCAAAGCAAGAAGTGCGGGCGCTCCCTTGGGGTCAATCGATACGGATTTCTCCAGGCTCGCCTTCGCTTCCGGCAGTTTGTTCATCCTCAAATAGCACATTCCTATCAGATAATTTACGAATGGATTTGCCGGCGCCATCTGAAGTGCTTTTCCCAGATGTTTTTGCGCGGAAGCAGGATTTTTATTACGCAGGTCCTTCAGCCCATGCTGGACTTCCTTCTCCGCCCGCGGTGCGAGAATCACATCACTGGGAGGAGAAAGAGAATCGGCTTTGCCATTTTCCGGGTTGATATAAATGATGGCATTGATCGTGATATTGCCTCCACCGAACGTATTCACGTTGGGAATCATCACGACTTGGTGCGCAACCTTATAGCCCGCAATGGACACCTCAATATCGTACTCATCCCCGGGTCGAAGCCCTGCGAGAACCCATCCGCCTTCATACGGACGTGGCGGGGCTATATTCGCGGAAGTGAAAGTAACTGAACTCACTTTGAACATAGGAATTGTTGTCGGGCTTCCGCCATACTCGTCCCTGAGGTAAATCATAACGGTTGCGGAGCCTAGCTCGCCCGGGACCACGCCTATACTGCTTGGATCCATTGGATTGACGATTGGGGTGCGGGCTCCCTGCGCCATCACAGAGAGCGAAACGGTTAGACCAGCCAGGAGGCCCACCACGAATCTCACGCTTAAATTTGCACAGACTTTGTTCGGCATGCTTTAGCCCTTTGACAGCACCAAGTCAAGGAAGGATATCACTTTCGCAGTTTGTGTGAAGGATTTTAGACTTGAGCCGCCCTTCGCATCCCGAATCCCGCAAAGTTACGCCAAATTGTAATAGCTGCCAGCTCGGCTTCCAACCGACAAACCGCTTACGATACAGCCTACGGACCCAGGAATCCCAAATGAAGGTGTGCCTTGGGGGAAAAAGTTACTTGCTAGAGTAAGGAAGCGGGACGAACACGGCAACTCCTGACGTGCCCGCCACCGAGATGTGTCGCGCCGTCCCAACTATTTCGATTTGCGAACGACGCCTTGGATAGCCTGCCATCCGAAATGTGCCGTGGCACTCTTAGCATCGCCTTCGAACATCAAAGTGATGTTCGAAAACTGCAGACTTGTTCCCCCGGTGATGTTGACGTGCAGCTCGGATGGGGAGAAGGGCGTAGGGCTCCCGTCTTTCGTAATGGTGACCGGGCCGCTCACTTCGACCCCCCCCCCAGTTATCGGCGTGACTATGCCATCCTCACTCGTGATGTGGTGAGTAGGCGCACTACGGAGCGATGGATTAGTGGGGTCCTGAAAGTTTGTCGATACCCAATAATCGGAACGCTCCATGGCCAGCGCCGCTGAAAAATCGGCCTTGCCGGATTCTCCCTTCAACGTCAAGGTCCACTGGCCGAGAATCTCCCACGGACCCATCGGACCGACGTTTGAGGGTGAATCGTCGTTGATTATCCCGCTGAAATGGACAGGCGTCCCGGGTTCGGCCATAGCGCCAGTCGCTACCGCCAACACCAGCACCATGGCGAAACGTATCGCCCACGAGAAAGCTCTGCTGTTCATGAAAAACCTTCAAATTTGAGAGTTGCGCCTTTGCCGCCGAAAACTCCTTGGGAGAATTCCATTTCGGCTTTCACGATTGAGACACGCACACAAGATCGGGCACCTTGATAGGCGCCGTCAAACGGCAAGGCGCAGAATGTAGCCGTTCCGGCTATTTGCCGCCGAATACCGTGTGTGCCGTGGACGGCCAGCAGAGTTACAATCCGCGTTCTCACTCTAGCTTAGCCAGCGAAACTTGCACGTCAGGAAAACTGCAGGAAGATTCCTGGATTCCGCGAAAACAATTCTCTGTGGATATCCAGTTGAGCGTTAACCTGCGACATCAAGTTTTCAACGACTGCGATTGCACCTGCGAATTCGCTTCGACGCCGGCCGTTTGCTCTTTGGCAATGCGGATCAACGCGGGCAACACATCGCCGAACGTGGAATCCTTCCCCGCTCTGCCAAAATCAAAATACAAGCGCCGGTAAAGGCTGTACAGATCGTTGTAAACGTTTTGCGTTTCTTCCTGCGGCTTGTAAACCACGTGGGGCGGGCAGATTTTTTGCTGAACTTCTTCGACGGTCTTGAACGTTCCGGCGGCGAGGAACGCGAAGATCGCGGAGCCAAGGCTGGTGACCTTGCGGCTCGGAACCAGCACCGGCCTGCGAAGGACGTTGGCATAGACTTGATTCAGCACCGGATTGTTCTGCGGGATGCCGCCCGAATTGATCACGCGCTCGATGCGCACGGCGTGCTCCGCCATGCGGTCGAGTATGACGCGGGTGTGAAACGCGGTTCCCTCAATGGCAGCGAACAATTCGTCTTGCGCGGTGTGCTGCAAATTCCAACCGAGCGTCATGCCGCGAAGGTTCGCGTTCACCAGGACCGTGCGGTCACCGTTGTCCCAAGTCATGCGCAGAAGACCCGTTTGACCGGCCGCATATTTGTCGAGGCCACGGCTTAGTTCGGAGATGGAAGTATTCGCGCGTCGCGCGATGGCTTCGAAAATATCACCAGTCGCGGAAAGTCCCGCCTCGATGCCGGTATACGAAGGATGCACGCTGCCGTTCACCACTCCACAAACGCCCGGCACAAGCTGCGTTTGCTTGGTGATTCCGATGATGCACGTGGAAGTGCCAACCACGTTCACGATGTCCTTTTCGCGAGCGCCCGCGCCAATGGCGTCCCAGTGAGCATCGAACGCGCCCACAGGAATCGGGATACCTGCGCGCAAGCCCAGCTTTTCGGCCCACGATGGCGATAACTTGCCAGCAATCTTGTCGGACGCTTCGTAGGAGCCCTCGAGCTTCACGCGCACGCCCGCGAGCAGAGGGTCGACTTTAACGAGAAATTCCTCAGACGGCAGCCCGCCCAGGTCGGAATGCCACAGCCATTTGTGGCCCATCGCACAAATGCTGCGCTTGGCCTTCCGCGGATCCGTGACGCCGCACAATGTGGCGACGACCATGTCGCAGTGTTCAAACGCGCTGGCGAATTGGGCGCGCTTCGCGGGATTGTGGCGGAGCCAGTGGAGAAGCTTGGCGAATCCCCACTCGGAAGAATAAACGCCGCCGCACCAGCGAATGGCTTCGAGATTTTCGCGGTGAGCCATTTCGGTGATTTCCGCTGCTTCGGATTTTGCGCGGTGGTCGCACCAGAGATAATACTCTCCGAGAGGAGTCATGCTGCTGTCGACGGGGATGACAGAGGAACCGGTGGTATCGAGGGCAATCGACTCGATTGCGTCGCCGGAGATTCCCGCCTGTTTCACGGCATCGCGCGTGGCGGAGACAAGAGCGCGCATGTGATCTTCGTGAGATTGCGTTGCCAGCTCGGGATCTTCGCGCTTGCGATGCAGAGGATATTCCGCGACTGCGGAGGCGAGCATTCCCCTGTCGCTGTCTACGATCGAAACCCGAACGCTCAAAGTGCCGAAGTCAACGCCCGCTACGATGGCCATCGATTACCGTTCCTGCTCCTAATTTCCATGCCAGTAGGTTTGCCACCCGAGGTAGCGCGTGGCCGCTTCGTGAACAGCTCCGGCGACGGATGAAAAATTCGCCGCGACGTGATGTTCAAAACCATTTTCGCAGATGTAGCGCAGCAGTTTCTGCATTCGCGGGATTTCAACGACGCCCGCGCCGCCGAACGTCTCGAGTGGATCGTCCGTGAATGTGCCGCCGCCGAGATAGCCTCGCACATAACCTGCGCGGTCGTCGGTCGAAAAGCGAGCGAAAGTCATCTTGCCGGGCTTGACCAAACCGACGCAGGTGCCAAAGGTATTTTCCTTGCCAACAGTGCCGGCGATGATCGCCTGGTAATCCATTTTTACGTTTTTCAGAAACTGTTTCGGTAAATTGCTGCAGTGAAAGCAGACGGCTTTGTCCGGATTGTCGCCGTAATTGTTGTTCCAGTCGAGCAAGGCACTGGGCGTTTCGGAGGCAAGGCGCAGCGCGTGCATGCTGAGAACTCCGCAAATATCCACTTCGCAGGCGCTGGACATGAGATCGTCGCTCATCATGCTCATTACCGTGCACGGAACGACGCCAAGATTTTCCTCGATCGAAGTCCAGCATTGGATGGCGCTGATGGTGACGTGGGTCTGCTTCATCCACTGGTCAATCACGGTTCCCAACTTAGCCATTTTCAGCAGGGCGGCCTTGGGCACGTCGTTTGTGGAGACATACTTTTCGATGGACTGGAGTTTCGCTTGCGCGGCATCGTCCGTGTCCTTCATGCGCTGGATGCGGCCGATCACTTCGGAGAGATCGAGCGTTTCGACGGAGATGCCCTGCGACTCGAGAATTTTTTCGCTGTAACGGACGGTGTTAAAC
>JBAUEX010000242.1:0-2866 GCA_049678845.1 Candidatus Acidiferrales bacterium | reverse complement strand
AGCTTGATGAGCGCGATGTCACCCTCTTTGCTGAGCAATTGCGCCGCGCCTCCCGCTGAACGCACGAGCTGACCGCCCTTGCCGGGTGAGAGCTCCAGGTTATGCACCATCGTGCCGGGCGGAATATTGCGAATCGGCAAAGCGTTGCCGGGCAAAATGTCCGCCGCGGCACCGTTCTGCACGGTCATGCCGACTTCGAGGCCCACAGGATGCAAAATGTAGCGCTTTTCGCCGTCCGCGTAATGCAGCAGGACGATTCGGGCCGAACGATTCGGGTCGTATTCGATGGCGGCAACCTTCGCCGGGATACCAGTCTTTTCGCGCCGAAAATCGATCAGGCGGTAGTTCTTCTGGTGCCCGCCACCGCGATGCCACGAGGTGATCTCGCCGTGGGCGTTGCGCCCGCCGGTGCGCTTCTTCGGCTCGACCAGGGACTTCTCCGGCTCCTGCTTCGTGATCTCGCTCTTGTCGAGCATGGTCAGGAAGCGCCGTGACGGTGTGTAGGGTCTGAATGTTTTTAGCGCCATGATTGCCTCTTGCCTTCCGGTCGAATGCTTCGGGTTCCGAACAGCCTGAACCGAACGACCGGCTTAAAAATTCCCGACTACAGATTCTCGGCGTACTCCATCATCTTTTCGCCCGGCGCCAGCTTGACGTAGGCTTTCTTCCAGTCGCGCCGGTGCCCTTCGGATTTGCCTCGCCGCCGCAGCTTGCCGTGATAAATCGCGGTACGCACATCGGCTACTTTCACGTTGAACGCCGTTTGCACGGCTTCCTTAATCTGCGTCTTGGTGGCTTCGCGCGCCACTTCGAACACCGCCGTGAGCTGCGTCTCTTTCACGCCCAGGCCTTTTTCCGTGATGATTGGCCGGCGAATGATTTCGTAGGGCTGCATGGCCTATTCCTTGTCCTTTTTCGACTTGGACTTAGCGTGTTTTTTCGCCGCGGGCTTCTTCGCCGCCTTCTTTGCGGGCTTTTTCGCCACAGGCTTGGCCGCGTGTTTTGCATGCTCGGGTTTGGCCGTGTGCGTTGCGGCGGACTTTGCCGATTTGGCGGTGTTGGCGATCTGCACGGTCTGCGAATCGCCACCGTCTTCGATTTCGCTTAGTCCACGACTCAACTTTTCCGCCGCTTCGCGCGACAGCACCAGGGCCTCGTGGCGGAGCAAATCGTACGGCTGAATGGCCGTGGTGCGGACCAGTTTTACGCCCTCGATGTTGCGGCTGGCGCGCTCCAGGTTCACGTTTTCGACCGCGTCGACCAGCAACAGGCTGCGGCTGGCTTCATCGAGGCGCGTCAATGCCTGCCGAAACGGCTTGGTCTTGTACGAATCGAGCTGCCAGTCCTCGACGACGAAGAGCTTGTTGTCGGCGAATTTGGCCGACAACGCCGAGCGCAGTGCGCCCAAGAACATTTTCCGCGGCAGCCGGTAACCATACTTGCGCGGCACGGGCCCGTGGACCGTTCCGCCGTGGCGCCAGAGCGGTGAGCGAATCGAGCCAATCCGCGCGCGGCCTGTGCCCTTCTGCTTCCATAGCTTGCGTCCCGCGCCGCTGACTTCGCCCTTCGCTTTCGTCTTGTGCGTTCCCGCACGCTGCGAGGCGAGGTAATGCCGCACCGTCTCGTGCAGCACGTGCGGATTCACGCGCACCGCAAACACGTCGTCGGCCAGATCCACCTGCCCGACGGTCTTGCCATCCAGATTTCTCACGTCCACAACGGCCATTTTGTTCTCGCTATTTCGATTTCGATTTTTTCGCCTTGCGAATGTAAATGTACGCGCCGGTCGGCCCGGCAACTGCCCCGCACACAAGCAGCAGATTCTCGTCCGCGTCGATCTTTACCACGCGCAAATTCTTCGACGTCTTTCGCACGTTGCCCATATGACCCGGAAAGTGCTGGTTCTTCCACACGCGCGACGGAAACGAGCTGGCTCCAATGCCTCCCGGAGCACGATGGAACATCGAGCCGTGCGACGCATCGCCGCCGCGATAGTGCCAGCGCTTGACGCCGCCCGCGAAGCCGCGCCCCTTGCTGGTGCCCGCCACGTCGACGAACTCTCCGACGGCGAAGCCGTCAACGAGCACGCGATCGCCGGTTTTCGTTTCGTCCTTCGATTCCTCGAGCCGGAACTCGCCCAAAAAGCGCATGGGTGCCACGCCCGCTTTTTTGAAATGGCCGGTCATGGCTTTGTTGACGCGCTGCGGCTTGATGAATTCCACCAGGCCCAATTGCACCGCATCGTAACCATGCTTGTCCTTCGTGCGCCGGTCGACGACCACGCACGGGCCCGCCTGCAGCACCGTGCACGGGATCGAAGCGCCATCTTCGGCAAACACCTGCGTCATCCCCAATTTGATTCCCAGAATTCCGTTGACTGCCATGGCTCTCGCTCTTCCCCGTTATTTCGTGGCGTGTTCGCGCCCGAAGGCCTTGATTTCCACGTCGACGCCCGGCGGCAGATCGAGCTTCATCAGCGCGTCCACCGTGTCCGGCGTCGGACTCAAAATATCAATCAGCCGCTTGTGCGTGCGCATCTCGAACTGCTCGCGCGATTTCTTGTCCACGTGCGGCGAGCGCAACACGGTCCAACGATTGATAATCGTCGGCAGAGGAATCGGACCCGCTACTTCGGCGCCCGTGCGCCGCGCCGTTTCCACAATCTCGCGCGTGGATTGATCGAGAATGCGGTGATCGTAAGCCTTCAAACGAATGCGAATTTTTTCTCCGGTTGACATGTTTACTCGAGTATCTCGGTGACGGCGCCGGCGCCGACGGTGTGGCCGCCTTCGCGAATCGCGAAGCGCAACCCCTTCTCGAGCGCCACCGGAGTGATCAGCTTCACTTCCACCGCCACATTGTCGCC
>JBAUEX010000241.1:0-14085 GCA_049678845.1 Candidatus Acidiferrales bacterium | reverse complement strand
GAACTGGGTTACATGGCCGGGCTGCAACCGGAATTTGAAAAGCGCAATTGCAAAATCATCGGGTTGAGCGTGGACCCGGTGAGCAATCACAGCAAGTGGACCGCGGACATCGAGGAGACGCAGGGACACAAAGTGAAATATCCGATGATCGGCGACCCGGAATTGAAAATCGCCAAGCTCTATGACATGTTGCCGGCAGACGCCGGCAACACTTCCGAGGGTCGCACCGCGGCCACGAACGCCACCGTGCGCACGGTGTTCGTGATCGGTCCCGACAAGAAAATCAAATTGATGCTCAGCTACCCGATGAGCACCGGCCGAAACTTCGACGAAGTGCTGCGCGTGCTCGATTCGATTCAACTCACGGCCAAGTACAAAGTGGCCACGCCGGTGAACTGGAAGCAGGGCGACGATGTGATCATTCTCCCCTCCGTGTCGGAGGAAGAGGCGAAGCAAAAGTATCCCGGAGGCTGGAAAGCGCCCCGGCCTTATCTGCGGATCGTTCCCCAGCCGAAGTAGTTGTCTGGAAGCTAGGAGGTGTGCCGTGATCGTCAAGCAGTTTTACCTGCCGTGTCTGGCGCACGCCTCCTACCTGATTGGAGATGAAGAGACAGGCACGGCCGCCGTCGTTGACCCGCAACGCGACACGGACCAATACATTGCGTTCGCCGTCGAGCATTCACTCAAAATCAAACACGTATTTCTGACGCATCTCCACGCCGATTTTGTCGCCGGGCATTTGGAGTTGCGCGATCGCGTGGGCGCGAAGATTTATCTGGGCGCGGCGGCGAAGGCAAAGTACGCATTTACTCCTCTTCACGACGGCGAAATTCTGGAATTCGGACGCGTGCGCCTGAAAATCCTCGAAACGCCGGGCCACACTCCGGAATCGATTTCCATTCTCGTTTACGATCTGAACGCGAGCGACACGCAACCGTATGCCGTGCTCACCGGCGACACTTTGTTCATCGGCGACGTGGGGCGTCCCGATCTGCGCGTGGCGCTGGGCTGGTCGGCCAGCGAGCTTGGTAGCATGCTCTTCGATTCGCTGCACACGAAGCTGCTGCCACTGCCGGACCAGAGCCTGGTGTATCCGGCGCACGGCGCGGGCTCGCTTTGCGGGAAAGCGATCAGCAAGGAAACGGTGTCAACGCTGGGAGAACAGCGCCGCTCCAACTACGCTCTCCAGCCCATGAGCAAAGAAGCATTCATTCAGGTGGTGACGGCCGATCAACCGGAAGCTCCCGCGTACTTCACATATGACGCCGTGCTGAACAGCGAAGAGCGGCCCACGCTGGACCAGGCGCTGGCGCGCGAGATGAATCCGCTGACACTGGACGCCGTGCTTGAATTGCAAGCGAGTGGCGCCCAGATCCTGGACACGCGCGATGCAACCGAATTTGCTTCGGCCCATCTGGAGGGCAGCATCAACATCGGGCTGGTCGGCCAGTATGCCACGTGGGCCGGAACGGTGCTGGATCGAGCGCATCCGATTGTGATTATCGCGGACCCGGGCCGGGAGAACGAATCTGCAATTCGTCTTGGGCGCATCGGGTTTGATCACGTGGCCGGATATTTGCAGAATGGATTGCAGAGCCTGGAGTCGCGGCCGGAACTGATCACCACCACCGAGCGTCTAAGCGCGCAATTCGCGGCGGAAGTTTTGTCATCGAGTCAGCCGCCGCTGGCCGTTGACGTTCGCGCGCCGGGCGAGCGCGAGCAGAAATACATCGCAGGGAGCGTGAGCGTGCCCCTGAATCATCTGGAGGAAAATCTGGAAAAGCTTCCCAAGGACCGTCCCTTGCTGGTTTATTGCGCGGGCGGCTACCGGTCGTCGATCGCAGTCAGCTTGTTGCAACGCGGCGGATTTAGTCACGTCAGTGAACTTGCCGGCGGCATGGCAGGATGGGAAGCCGCAAAACTACCGCTCCAAACCGCCGCTCAACTCCCCGCAGCGTAAACTCGGACGTGACTCGGATTGACGTAGTAGCTTGGTTTCCGACTATCCCAACTAACCAGGCAAGTGGATTACTTCCGGTTTGTCCCCAAGGAACACAGCCGTCAAGAGTGGAGTGAGAACCATCGCTTTCTCCAAATCAAGTCGCGGTAAGCCCGGTAACCGGAAATCGAGCCACTGCATTGAATTCCGGGGACGTAATTTCCCGCGGAAACGAGACGCCGGCTATTGGTTTGGTTGTTGATTCCCAGGATTCGGGGGTGGGAGAACGTTGCAGTTCTCGGTGCACTTATAGGCCAGCATCTCGACTTCAGCGTTTCTGTGCGGGACTTTCGCGGTCGACTCCGGGCCGAGAATGAGCGACTGCGGGCCGTCAGCTGCATTGAACGTGCACTGAAACTGCAAAGATTGAGCGCCGCGCTGCTGGCAGGAATTCTTCTCAAGGGCGGCATCGAACATTTCCGGCTTCGCATAGATCTGGTCCGCGACGCTCGAAGGCAGCATGGCGACGACCATCGGCACAGGGGACTTGATGCGGATGCTGACTTGCTCGCCGTCGCGATCGGGCGCATAGCCGCCATAGATCTTCAGAAGCGGAGTGAGCTTGTATTTTTCCTTGATGCTACGAATCCACGCAAATTCCGGCTGGACGCAATTTTCCACGCAATCCCAGCGATAATATTGCACGTGAATGTCGCTCGGATCGGTGAAGTGCTTTTTGGCCGGACTTCCGCCGGAGAGAAGCGCCGCAAGTCCGGCGCTGGCAACGCGGCCGGGGCTAGTGTTGGCGATCGGGGTGGTGTCGAGCGCCGCGCCGAGGCCGGCAAAGACCGCTTTGCTGGTGCTTTGGCGTTCGTCCTCGATGACCAGCGTCATGGGCTCAGAGATGAAGCAGGTGTAGGTGCTTTCGGTGACATGCGTCCGAGCGCAAACTTGATTGAGTGTGGCCATGGCTTCGGGATGCTGAAGGGCATAGCTCCAGTCGGCCGTGCGCGCCATGAAAATGGTGACTGGCTGCTGCGCCTTGATGTCCACGTGCAAATTGCCGCCGCCCGGGCTGGGATTGTAGGTGCGGCCGCCGTAATAATTGGCGGGATCGAGGCGCGCCGTTTCGTCGTTGGCGGGAATCCAGTCGAATCGGCGTTCCTGGGCAAATGCAGATCCGGCCAGCGAGAGTGCGAGCAAAAGTGCAAGAAGACTTGTCGTTTTCATGGTACCGATAGTATTTCGGCAGGAAGCGCGCATTGCAATGGAACGGAGGCGTATCGGATTCGAGCAGTTACCTGTACGAACGGACAGATGCATGGAGACAACCATAGATGGTTCGTGAAAACGAGGGAGCGATACACCGCCCCCTCGTCAGTGTTCCTCTATGGGCAGAAAGTGGCGACAACAGTGCCAGTTCCCGGAGTACTGGGCATTGGGCCATACCCAGGGTTGGTCTTGACGACAACAATCTTGGGAACATTGCCGGAAAAGACCGTGGAACCCGACTGAACGACGGAGCTCGAGACGATCACGCCCATGTAGGAGGGCACAGTTGCCGGCGGACCCGGGCTGTTCCCTGTTCCGGTGGTCCAAGTTCCGCTGCAGCTCTGCGGAGTGTTACTGCCAAATCCCTTGAAGGCGCTGGGAGCCGGGCCGCTGCTGAGGACGTTGAGCTTCGACCACTGTGAACCCCAGAACTCTACGGGATTGCCGTCCAAGTTGCCGATGATCATCGAACCGCTGTTGAGGAAGGCGAAGACGATCACCGGTTCGGACACGGACGACGGCAAATAATAGGCGTCGCCCGCGAAACTGGCCGTTACGGTGCCTGGACCGAGAACACCGCTGAGCACGATGGTGCAATTCGCGGTACCCGTGGGATCCGTCGCGCCCGTCAAGCAAGACTGGGCCCCGATGGAGATGGTTACAGTGCGGCCCTGAATCGGAGTGACTCCGTCTTCCAAGACCGTGGCGGAGAAGGTTGTTGGGTGGCCATTGGCGATCACCGTGGGGCTGCTCAGAGTAAATTTAGTGGTGTCTTCTTCCTTATTAATCGTGAAAGGAGCGTTGGTTGAACTGGTCACGTAATCCGGATCTCCGGCGAATGTCGCGGTGAGGGTGTACGGGCCAGCCTGCTGATTGGGCGTGATGGGGCAGGAAGCTGTGCCAGAGCCATCCGTCATGATCGTACAGGTTTCGGTGCCGGTGCCGGAACCGAGAACAAACGTCACCGGTTCGTTGGGAAGGGGGTTGCCGTCGGTGGTCAGGAGCGCCTGCACCGTTGCCGAGTCGTTATAGTCGGAGTTGGTGGCGCTGGAGCCCGTGATGGCGAGGGCGGTCTCTTCGAGAAAAACCGTGAACGCTGTCGAGGCTGAACTTTGGCCATAGGTTGAATCGCCGCCGAAGCTCGCGGTCAGCGTGTATGTACCCGCAGGCTGGTTGGGTGTGATGGGGCACGAAGCTGTGCCGGTTCCGTCCGTCGGGGCCGAGCACGTCTCAGTGCCTGAGCCGGAACCAAGAACAAACGTAATAGTCTTGCCAGAGAGCGCGCTGCCGCCGCTGGTGAGTTGTGCCGACACAGTCACGGCATCATTAAAATTCGAGCTGGTGGCGCTGGCGCCGGTGAGCGTAAGTGCCGTGCCCAGCCCTACGTTGACGCTGAAGGGAGCCGAAGGAATGCCATTGGCAACCACGAACAACTGGCTGGCGCCAGTCTCGATGCCGGAAGGTACATCGAATGTCGTGGACACGATAGCGGACCCTGTGGCGACGCCCATCGTGCTGTGGTCGTGCGTCCGAGCGTAAAAAACATGGCCCGAACTATTGTTCACGATACGCACCAAAGGATAGTTGGTCGCGAATTCGGAATCATCCCCGTAGGACGCTCCCTGCGACAGACCATTAAACTGCGTGCCGGAAATGGTGTAGGACTCGCCTTGGCCGGGATTCGTCGGCGCGGAGGCGATTGTGGGCTGCCATGCGGGAAGGTACGTCCCTCCGTTGTTGTAGAGTTCGACGTCGTTTGAGCCGTCGGAAACGAGGACGTCGCCTGTCGGAAGCACAAGCATGCGGAGGCCATACGTGGGAACGTCGGGTGCTGTGGATGTTCCGAGGACCGGGTTTAGATTGGTACCGTCGAACTCGAAGAACGAAGCGCAATGGTATTCATTTCCCGAGCTATCGACGGGGCTCGCTGCCACCAGCACATGGCCGTCCGGTAAAATGGACCCGGGACCATCGGCCTCGCCGGCACTGGGATAGTTTGTGGCCATCGTCGTCGGGCAGTTGGTCGAATTCGGGTACGAGGATACGGTGGTGGGGAAACTCGGTCCGGCCGTCCAGACGCCTGTCAGATAGCTATAAGAGGCGGTGTTTGGAGTGGCTCCGATGGCGATCACCGTGCCGTCGGGCCGAAGGATCTGCGGCCCTGTCTCAGGGACGCAGCAGTTCGGCACATTGCCATCAAGTATGACCCCGCCAGTGGTCGCCGTGGCTGCCCAGGAATTGGTGGAAGGAGTATAAATCTCGCCGGTTGTGCCGACCCCGGCAGTAATATTGCACTCGCCGCCACTGCCGCAAAAGCCGATGCTCGTGTCGACCACTAGGACCGTGCCATCGGGCAACAGAGTGAACCCTTCCTCGGCATTGCCGTCGGCCTTGCCCGTCGGGCTGAGGTCGGTCCAAGTGAGGGTTGCTGGATCCAACTGCGCGATTTGTGTGGTGCTGAAGTGACCCAGAAGTAATTTCTTGTTGGGTAGGATCACGCAAGGGGAATCACCGATCTGGTTCCAAGGGCTCGTGCCGCCGTCCGGAGGGTTCAATGTTGTCCACGATCCCATTCCGCTGTTGGCGGTTGGATCGAGGATGGCGCCTAGATTCGTTTCGCCGGTGGAACTGTCGTTGTATTCACCCCCGGTGAAGACAACTCGGCCGTCGGCCAAGACGGCGGAGCAGAAAAAGCGAGGGGCA
Source organism: Candidatus Acidiferrales bacterium (assembly GCA_049678845.1). GTDB lineage: Bacteria > Acidobacteriota > Terriglobia > Acidiferrales > UBA7541 > DAHUXN01. Next base: position 8,171 of record JBAUEX010000241.1, on the reverse strand, counting down.
TAACCCGACGGCAAGGGATTGATGTTCGTATCGGACCAGGTGCCGTTCACGTAACTGCCGAACGGGTCCGGAGTCAGGCGCACCAGGGTACTGGTCGTCTCACCCTCCTGGCAAACCACCGTGCCATCGGTGAGCAGAACGCAATTGCTGACGTTCTTTGTGCCGTTGTTGGCCTTGGTCCACTGAGCGTGAGTAAGTCCTGGTGACGCCAGGAAACCAAGAAGCGCGATTCCAAGCGTCAGCAAGACTCTCGTGTACTTTGTTCGCATAGCGGCTCCTTAAAGGTAGTATTTGAATTTCCACTCGCGTTCGCGTCGAGACAAACCTTCCCGGATTCTTGGACCTTTGCCGACCCATGGATGTGACTTGGCCTCTTGCGCTACGACAAGTGCAATTCCTGATTAAGGGAGCCGTGAGACAACGTTTCTATGTTGGTGCTCTTTATTCTCAATCGCGTGGCGAGTCAAGCATAATCTTCGGGACAAGCGAGGTTATGCTGGTGTTTGGTGGGCAGGGTAGGAGCCGAGGAGGCGGACTTCGGCGGCGCAAAGGCGCAATTCGTCGAGGGCGGCAACGGTGTCGGGGCTGTGCAGGGCGGCTTGGAGGTCGAGGTAGAAGCAGTATTGCCAGGGGCGGCCGGGAATCGGGCGGCTCTCGATTTTGAGGAGATTGATTTCGCGGCGCGCGAAAATGGCGAGGGCGCGGTGAAGCGCTCCGGGTTGATGAGGGAGCTGGATCACGAGGGAAAGTTTATCGGCGCGGCTGCTGTTCTCGGCGGATAGGGGGTATGGCGCGAGGAGCAGGAAGCGCGTGTAATTTTCGCGATGGTCCTCGATGTGTTCGAGGAGAATTTTGCCGCCGTAGATTTCGGCGGCGCGTTCGGCGGCGATGGCCGCGCGGGAGGGATCGTTGGCGGCGACCACGCTGCGAACGCTGCCGGCCGTGTCGAGCGAGGCGACGCGCTGGAGTTGCGGATGCGCGCGGAAGAGATGTTCGCATTGCGCGAGCGCGACGGGATGCGATTCGACGGTTTCGAGCCGGTCGAGCGTAGCGTCCGGCGTTCCGATCAGGTGAAGCGCGATGGGATGAATGACTTCGCCGACAATGTGGAGATGGCTCTCGAGAAGCAAATCGTAGGATCGGTAAACGGAACCCGCGAGAGTGTTCTCGATGGGTGCGAGGGCGTAGTCGGCGGCGCCATCGGCGACGGCGGAGAAAAGCGCTTCGAAGGAAGGGCGCGGGACGGCTTCGATGTTTTCGCCAAGGAGGCGCACGGCGGCCTCTTCGCTGAAGGCTCCGCGCTCGCCTTGAAAAGCGATGCGGGGGATGGCGGTTGCGGCGGTCATTTGCCCGGTTCATCATAGCGGGAAAACCCCGCCCTTCGCAAAGAGCGCTCCTTTCCCTGCGTCAAGGGAATCTGGATTCCTTCGCGGAATCCGCTCGGGACAAGGGGGCAACTGCAAAGGCGCGGCGGGTTGCAGAGTTCGCTCGCGGGTTGAGGAAGGGAATTGCGCGCGGGGCGGCTGAGGAATACCCTTTGCCCTTCAGGGATGCGCGTGAATATTCAGTCAAGCCGAGAAAGGGGCAACCATGAGGAGTGATTCCGCGGGAAATGAAACGAAGTCGAAGGTGGGAGATTTGAAATTGACGCGGCGGAGTTTGTTGAGCGCGGTGCCGTTGACGACGGCGGGGCTGTCGCTGGCGTCACTCGCAGGGGCGGCCCGCGCGGACACGCAACAGGAAAGGCCGCAAGTGCGTCCCGAAACCCACAAGGAACCGCCGCTGGAAAAATTTAAATACGACCTGGATGCGTCGACGGGATTTGCGGGGGAAGCGGGTACGGCGAAGGAAGTGACGGTGGCGGAATTTCCCGTGTCGCAAAGCATCGCGGGCGTGTCGATGGTGCTGAAGCCCGGTGGAATTCGCGAACTGCACTGGCATGCCATTGCGGCGGAGTGGGCGTACGTTATCGAAGGAAATGTGCGCACGACCGTTTTGAATCCGAAGGGTGAAGCGGCGCAGGACGATTTTGGGCCGGGCGATATTTGGTATTTTCCGAAAGGGCATCCGCACTCGATCCAAAATATTGGCCCGGACGATACGCATTTTATTTTGGTATTTGACGATGGGCATTTTTCAGAGTTTGGAACGTTCAGCATCACGGACTGGTTTTCGCAGGTGTCGCCGGAAGTTTTGTCGCGCGATAGCGGATTGAGCTTGCAAACGATTGCGGGATTGCCGAAAGGCGAAGCGTACATCACCCCAGGGCGGATACCTCCGCGCGCGCGAGCGCCGTTTCGCAACGGCGACGCAGTGATCAGCCAGAGCGCACATAAATTCCGCCTGCTCGAACGCGAGCCGCATGTTTGGCCGGGCGGAGAAGAGCGCATCGTGGACTCGCACGATTTTCCGATATCGAAGACGGTGGTGGGCGTGATCATGGACTTGAAACCCGGAGCGCTGCGCGAAATGCACTGGCATCCCAACGCGGATGAATGGCAGTACTACATTAAAGGGCGTGCGCGCGTGGGCATTTTTGGCGCGCACGGACGGTCGAAAGCGGAGGAATTCGGGCCGGGGCAGGTGGCGTTCATCCAGCAGGGATTCGGGCATTACATCGAGCAGGTGGGCGACGAGCCGACGCGGATCTTGATTACGTTCCCGGCGTCGGAATATCAGGAAATTTCGGTGTCAACATGGCTGTCGAACAATCCGGCGCAATTACTGGAGGATAATTTCGGGATCAGCGCGGAAGACGTGGCGCGCATGCCGAAAACGAAGATGGCGATTTACGGGCCACATGCGAAAGAGTGATGGTTGGCGCGTGGCGACAATGTTGACGGCGGTGAAGCATCTCAAGTATTTCGGTGCGCTGTTGGTTTTGGGCGGCTGTGGCTTGTTCTTGGTGGCGATGCAAGCCGCCGCGCAGCAGCAGTCCGAAATTTCCCGCCTGATAGCCAAAAGCGGGGCGAAACAGAACATCGTAAAGCCCGCCGGCGGAATTTTGAGGCATCCCTACATGGTTCCCGCGGGCCCCTACACACAGCTCTTCGATTGGGACACTTATTTCATGGGCGTGGCGCTGAGCTACGATGGAGTGGGAGAGCCACTCGAGAATTCGGTGAAGGATTTCCTGGATTTCACCGACGAGAATTGGAATTCCACCGGATACACGCCGCGAGAAATCGCCACGGATGCGCCGGACGCCTTGCCGCAAATGTGCAAACCGTTTCTGGCGCAGATGGCGTTGCGCGCGTCGCTGACTCTAAAAGATTACGAATGGCTGCGCGAACCGAGCGGAGCCACGCACAGGACTTACTATCAGAAATTGGGAGACACGCTGGCGTACTGGGAAAACGCTCGGCGAGCAGATGACGGATTGTTCCGCTGGTTCAACGGAGTGGAGAGCGGCGTCGACAATAATCCGGCGGTGTCGGATGAGCCGGCGAATGTGAGCGAGGGAGTGGATCTTCAGTGCTATATCGATCGTGAATATCGCGCGATGGCCGTGCTCGCGGAGAAACTCGGCAATGCGGGCGATGCAGAGGCGTACGCCGCAAAAGCGGACACGCTTGCAAAATTGATTCGCGAAAAAATGTGGTCGGCGCGCGACGGCATGTTCCTAAACATCGACTCGCGCACCGGTCGCATGATTCACATCAAGACGTGGACGAATTTCGTGCCGCTGTGGGCGGGAATCGCGACGAAGACCGAGGCGGAACGGACGATTCGAGAACACTTGCTGAACGCAAAGGAATTTTGGTCGCCGAACGGCATTCGAACTTTGGCGCCCGCGGAGCCACTCTACAATCCACAGTCAGGTTACTGGCGCGGGCCGGTGTGGATTGTGTCAAATTATCTGGTGATGCAGGGCCTGGCAAAGTACGGCTACCAGAAAGAAGCGGTGAAGCTCGCGGAGGAAACGGTGAATCTGCTGCTGAGCGATTTGCGCGCGACCGGAGGAATGAACGAAAACTACAATCCGGAAACGGGCGAGCCGACGGCCGCGGGACATTTTGTGAGTTGGGATTTGCTCGCCGAGCACATGCTCGAAGAAGCAAAGAACGGCACGGATCCGACGGCGATCAACTGAAGGCTGACAACGTGTGGATTCCGGCGAGAGGGCAGACTGTGGGCCGTCGGTTCGCCGATTAAGGGACGGCGGGACGCGAGGGGGCGGCCGTTGCGGTGATTTTTAGTGTCGCAGAAGGCAAGCCGGATGAGCGCGCGGTCAATAGGATGTCGCCGGATTGTTTTTGCGACTGCACGATGACCTGAGCAAGCCCGTTGAAGCAGCGTCGCATGGCAAGAATCTGTGGCGCGTTGGGCATAACCCGTGCGTTCTGGTCGAGCATCGAGCCAAACATGAGAGCGCCATGTGAATCGTAGAGTTGGGCGGGAGGCTTATCGGCCTCGTGGCTGCTGGGATCGCCGTTGCCGACGCCGATGACTTTTCCGGGACCGGTGAGTTCAAAGGTGATTTCGTTGTCGGCGATGGGCACGACGCGGTCTTTGTCATCCAAGACGGCCACAGTGATGATGACGACATCTTCGCCATCGGCATCGATCGCTTGACGGTCCGACGTGAGTTTGATGGCAGCGGGCGCGCCGGTGGTTTCGTCCTTCGACCCGGCAATTAATTTCCCGCCGGTGAAACCTCGCGCCAGGAGTGTGCCCGGGGCGTAGTTCACTTTCCATTCGAGGTGCGCGTTGCGCGGCATGGAATGTTTGCCGAGGCTTTGACCGTTGAGGAGAAGCTCGACCTGTTCGCAATTGCCATGCACCCACACGCTGATGGGCTGGCCTTCTTTCCCCGGCCAATTCCAGTGCGGAAAAACGTGCAGGACGGGTTGTGAAGTCCACCACGCCTGATAATAAAAGAACGTGTCCTTGGGAAAGCCGCAGGTGTCGATGACGCCGAAATGTGAACTGATGCAGGGCCAGTCATAGGGCGAAGGCTCGCCACGGTAATCGAATCCCGTCCACAGAAAAGCTCCTGCGACAAACGGGCGCGCGGAGTAAAAATTCCACCATTGTTCCGCGGTCGAAGCGTAATGCCCCGGCGTGTTCACATCGTATGCGGACACATAACCGCGCACAGGATCATTGGCGTAAATGCCGCGCGTGCACAAAGCGCTGGCTTCTTCGCTCCCAATGCAGGGCTGCGCGGGAAAATCGGTGTGGAACTTGTCCACGCTGCCCGCATGGAAGTAGTTGAAGCCCTGCACATCAAGGACAGCGGAAGCGCCCTGGCCCCAGCGACCGTTCATGGCGAGCGTGACCGGGCGGGTCGAATCGAGGCGGCGAACGAGGCGCTTCATGCTTGCGCAGATGCGCGCGCCCGCGGGCGTGCCTTGCAGGGGCTCCTCGTTGCCGATCGACCAAAGAAAAATGCTGGGATGATTGCGGTCACGGCGAACCATGCGTTCGAGCTGGCTCAAGCCTTCGCGGCTGGAAGACATCATGCGCGTCTCGTCCATCACGAGCATGCCGAGACGATCGCAGGCGTCGAGAAGCGCGGGCGTAGGCGGATTGTGCGAGGTGCGGTAGGCATTGGCGCCCATCGCTTTCAGGCGCGCGATGCGAAAATACTGCAGGCGATCCGGAAGCGCAGAGCCGACGCCGGCGTGGTCCTGATGATTGCACGTGCCTTTCACTTCGACGTGCTCGCCATTGAGGAAGAGACCTTTGTCCGGATCGAAGTGGATGGTGCGAATGCCGAAGGGCGTATCGCAACGATCGAGAATCTGGCCGCTGCCGGCGACGGTGGTGATGACGCGATAGAGATGCGGATTTTCGAGCGACCAGAGAGACGGTTTTTCGACGCGCAGAGTTTGCGAGATAGTCAGCGTGGCCCACGGTGACAGCGAGGCTGCATCGGATTCACCGGTGGCGACTTGCCTTCCGGCGGAGTCGAAGATGGCTTGGGTGAGGCGAAAAGATTGCGCGGAGTCCGACGCATTGGCCACCTCCGTGGCGAGGGAGATTTGCGCGGAGCTGCCGTTCCGTTTTGAGGTGACGCGCACACCGTCCTGCGCGATGTGGAGGGGATTGGCTTTTACAAGCCAGACGTGACGGTAGATTCCCGCGCCTTCATAGAACCAGCCTTCGTGTTCGGTGGCATCGACGCGGACAACAAGGACGTTTTTTTCGCCGTAACGCACGAAATCGGTGATGTCAAAACGGAACGGGGCGTAGCCGCTTAAATTGCGGCCCAGATAAATTCCATTGAGTACGACGACGGCGTCGCGAAACGCGCCGTCAAATTCGAGCGAAAGGCGGTGGTTGGCATCGCTCGTGGGAATTTCGAAGACGCGGCGATACCAGCCGATGCTGGTTTCGGGAAAGTTGCGCCCAACGGGCTTGTAGCCGTAATCCCTGAGTTCGGGCGCGTTGACAAACGGGAGAGTGACGGCAAAATCGTGAGGCAGGTCGATGGCTTGCCACTGGCTGTCGTCGAAATTATGGCGCGCTGGCAGAAAAAGCTCGCCCGATTTAGCGAAGGCGCTGTCCTTGCCAAAGCCGAAATCCCGGGCCGGATCGTCGGCGTGACCGAAGTGAAATCGCCAATTGAAATCGAGGAGGAGACGCTCCCGCGGCGATGGGTCAGGAGAATTGCTTGTTTCTTGGCGCGGCGATTCGGCCTCGCTCAATAACGGAGAGCCGGATTGCGACGCAAATGCGCGCGCGGCGGCGGGAGCTATCGCGCCAATCTTCAAAACGTCGCGTCGCGTGAAGCTTTTCGGCGTCATGGAAGGCGTTTATACCACCAGATTCGGTGAAAAGTTTAGTAAGATAACTCAATCCCGGTTGCGCGCGAAACTCCTCAGACGTTTAGGGGGGCCGGGCATCTAATAACTATGACCAGAAAATCCATCCCTCAACGCTCTTCGGAATTTTTGCGCTCTTCGATTGAAGCGAGCGCGCGGCAGGCGTACAAGCACGTTCGCGTGGATCCCGACGCTTATTTGCGGCACGTGCAGCGCGCGCACATGCTTCCGATAGAGAAATGGGAAGATGTGTTTTACCTTGGGCCGGAAATTCTGAAACCGCACGCCGACAGCGTCATCCGCTCGTCGGTGAAGGCGGCGGCCCTTGAAGGAATGGGACTGGGATTGGGCGGATGGATGACGGTCGTGCCGGATTTGGGAATTTTGTCGGCGATAACGATGCGATTGTTGCAGAAGCTGAGTTTGATTTACGGATTTGAGTACGCGACGGACGAGGACGCTGTCGAATTATGGATGGCGGCGGCGAGCGCGGCCGGACTTGACCTGGGCAAGGATTTCATCGAGAAGCAGGCGATCGAGCGGCTGGTGCCGCGCCTCATGGACCGAGTGGCCGTGAAAATGAGCGCGGAAATTGCGGAGAAATGGACCGCGAGGCTGATACCGCTGCTGAGCGCTGGCGCCGGTGGGGCGCTCAATTATTATTTCGTGCGGGCGTGGGGACGTCGGGCGCAGAAACATTTCGAGGCGCGGCACCGGGTGGTTCGCGCGCAGAAATTCGCGCCACGGCTGTCGGCGGCGCCGATCACGCCTCTGCCTCCGTTGACGCAGTAAAAGCAGCGCGGCAATTCACCCGTTTGTTTTGCGCAGGGAACCTTCACTTCCGCGGGAAAACTTCCGTTGAAAATTATTTTGGTGCGGCGGCTTTGGGGATTTTCGTTGCTTGCCACGCCACGACCTGCCAACGGCCATTGCGCCGGACGAAAGTTCCCGTGTTGCGGTACGAATCGGTCTCAACGTGGGAACCTGCTGCGTTTTTGGTTTCTGTGCTGGCGACCAGACGGAAAGCAACGATGGCGGCGTCGCCGAAATCGTGAACTGAGACGTCTTCGGCGGAGTAGGTGGTCTTCTTGGCAGGCGTTGGCTTCATGCTGCCGACGTTCTTCATGATTTCTGGTTTGGTGCGGACGAGGGCGTTCGAGCCGGTGTAAATCACATCGTCGGCGAAGAAGCGGTCGAAGCCCGCGCGGTTGCCGTTGCTCGCGTCGTCGAGAAACTGATTCAGCATGGCAGTGAGCTGAAACGTAGTCGTGGAGTGCGGCGCTTGCTGCGCGCGAAGCGCCGGCGCCACCAGAATAACGATGATTGCGATCAACTTTGCGACTTTCATTTGCGACTCTCTCCGCGTTTTTTTGAATGGCCACACTTCCCGAGGTTCAGAAC
>JBAUEX010000240.1:0-13962 GCA_049678845.1 Candidatus Acidiferrales bacterium | reverse complement strand
ATTTAACGCAGGGTGCGCTGCGGGCTTTGCGGCGGTGCTGCGATTTATGTGCCAGATCGCTGCGGCTAGAACCGCGGCGTCTTCCGCAAGAGCGCTGCGCCCGGATTTCCGCGGCGCCGTCGCGGCCATGCTCACGGGACGAAGCAAAAATTCGTCGAGCCATTTCGTATGAATTTCGCCGCGCACAAATTCCGGCTCGGCGAGAATTCGGCGAAACAGGCTGACGTTGGTCTTAATTCCCGCCGCGTAATATTCATCGAGAGCGCGTCGCATCCGGGCGATGGCTTCGTTGCGGTCGCCGCCCCACGCAATTAGCTTCCCGAGCATCGGATCGTAATCCGTCGGCACGGTCCATCCGGCGTAAACTCCGTCGTCGAGGCGGATTCCAGGGCCCGAAGGAACACGGCGCGCGAGAATTGTGCCGGGCGAAGGAAAAAACTTATTGTCCGGATCTTCGGCGTAAATGCGGCATTCGATGGCATGGCCGCGTAGTTCGATATTTTCTTGCGCGACGGGAAGCGGGTCGCCGGCGGCGACGCGAATTTGCAGCTTCACCAAATCGCACGCCGTCACCATTTCCGTGACGGGATGCTCGACCTGAAGGCGCGTATTCATTTCGAGGAAATAAAAATTGCGCTGCGCGTCGACGAGAAATTCGAGCGTGCCCGCGTTCGTGTAGCCGCCCGCGCGCGCGAGTTTCACTGCCGCTTCGCCCATCGCGCGGCGCAAATCGGGCGTCATGATCGGCGAAGGAGCTTCTTCGATCACTTTCTGGTAGCGGCGCTGCACGGAGCATTCGCGCTCGCCCAAATAAATCATGTGGCCGTGATGGTCACCCAGGATTTGAATTTCGATGTGCCGGGGATGCACAAGAAATTTCTCAAGGTACATGCGGCCGTCACCGAAGGCGTTCGTCGCTTCCGACGAAGCATCGCGCCACGCGGCGGCAAGTTCGCTTTCACGCTCGACCAAACGCATGCCCTTCCCGCCGCCGCCGGCGACAGCTTTGAGCACGACAGGAAATCCGATTTGCCGCGCCAGTTCCGTTGCGTCGTTGATTTGCTCGATGGGATCGAGCGTACCGGGAACGGTGGGAACATTTGCATCGCGCGCGAGTTGCCGCGCCGCGGTTTTTGAGCCCAAGCGTTCCATCGCTTCGGGCGATGGGCCAATAAAGGTGACACTCGCGGCGGCGCAGGCACGCGCGAGATTCGGATTCTCCGCCAGAAATCCGTAGCCGGGATGCAGAGCGTCGCAGCCGGAAGCGCGCGCCACGGCGAGAATTTTATCGATGACCAGATAGCTTTCGCGCGATGGAGCGGGGCCGATGGGATAGGCTTCATCGGCCATGCGCACGTGGAGGGACGCACGATCCGCCTCGCTGAAAATAACCACAGCGGGAATGTTCATTTCGCGGCACGCGCGCAAAATGCGCACCGCGATTTCCCCGCGATTTGCGATCAGAATTTTCTTGAACATTTGAATATTGCAAAAACGCCGCGAGGAATTCTAGCACGGCGCCGCTTTCCTCATTGGATTCACACAGCAATAACAAGGAAATACTTCTTGCTCAACTCCTACAGCGGGATGTTGCCGTGTTTTTTGCGGGGGTTGGTGTCGCGCTTGTTTTCGAGGGAGCGGAGAGCAGTGATGAGTTTGGCGCGGGTTTCAGCGGGCGTGATGATGGCGTCGATGTAGCCGCGCTCGGCGGCGACGTAAGGATTGGCGAAGCGCTCGCGAAATTCGGTGATTTTTTCCCGACGCAAATTCTCACGCTCGGACTCGGGGGCGCGCTCAATTTCGCGTTTGTAGACGATATTCACGGCGCCCTCAGGGCCCATCACGGCAATTTCCGCCGTGGGCCATGCAAAATTAATGTCGGTGCGAATGTGTTTTGACGACATAACGCAATACGCGCCGCCGTAAGCCTTGCGCGTGATGACGGTGATTTTGGGAACAGTCGCTTCGGCATACGCGAAAAGCAATTTCGCGCCGTGCTTGATGATGCCGCCGAATTCCTGCTGCGTGCCGGGCAAAAAACCGGGAACGTCCTCGAAGGTAATCAGCGGAATATTGAAAGCGTCGCAGAAACGGACGAAGCGCGCGCCTTTTACGGACGCGTTGATGTCGAGCACGCCCGCGAGAAATGCGGGCTGATTGGCGACAATACCCACAGGGCGGCCGTCGAGGCGCGCAAAACCGACGACGAGATTTTTCGCGTAGTGTTCGTGGACTTCGAAGAAATATCTGTCGTCGACGATGGCGTGAATGACGTCCTTCATGTCGTAGGGCACCATCGGATCGTCGGGGATGACGGAATTGAGCGAGGTGTCGGAGCGGTCAACGGGATCGTCCGTTGCGAGGCGCGGCGGGTCGTCTAGATTATTCGATGGCAGGAAGCTGATGAGTTCGCGAATCATGGCAAGGCATTCTTTGTCGTCGCGCGCGATGAAATGAGCGACGCCGCTTTTCGCGTTGTGCGTCATGGCGCCGCCGAGTTCGTGCTTGGTGACTTCTTCGTGCGTGACGGTCTTGATGACGTCAGGGCCGGTGACGAACATGTAGGAAGTTTTCTCGGTCATGAAAATAAAATCGGTGATGGCCGGGGAATAGACGGCTCCACCGGCGCACGGGCCCATGATGGCGCTGATTTGCGGGACGACGCCGCTGGCGAGAGTGTTGAGCAGAAAAATATCGGCGTAACCGGCGAGAGACATCACGCCTTCCTGAATGCGCGCGCCGCCGGAATCGTTGAGTCCAATCACGGGCGCGCCCGTGCTCATCGCGAGCTTCATGACTTTCGTGATTTTTCCGGCGTTCGATTCCGAAAGCGAGCCGCCGAAGACGGTGAAGTCCTGCGCGAAAACGTAGACCAGACGGCCGTCGATGCGCCCGAAGCCGCAAACGAAGCCGTCGCCGGAAGGGCGCTGCTCGGTCATGCCGAAATCGGTGCAATGGTGCTTGACGAATTCGTCGAGCTCCTCGAATGAGTTTTCGTCGAGGAGAAGTTCGATGCGCTCGCGCGCGTTCAGCTTTCCTTCTTTGTGCTGACGCTCGCGGCGTTCGGGGCCGCCACCTGCTTCGGCTTCGGCGCGACGGTGCGCGAGTTCGCCGAGCGGGTTGGTGGAATGTTTTCTAGGAGCCATGGCCGGAGGGCTAGCGTGCCACAGAGGGACCTAGGCGGCAAGCGGGCGTCAGGAAATCTTTGCGGAGCCGAGACAATCCGCGAAAAGGCCGCCCGCGGCATGAATCCGCGGGACACCACAATGGTTGCGAGAAGACCGGTTCGGCAGTGACTCAGATTGCGGTAATAGGTTAGTTTCGGATTTCGGCGGAGGAATGCAAAAAGAGGTGATGGTGAAACGGGCAGCACAGGTCCTGACAGGATCACCGGAAACTGAGTCGCTACAGATGGTTCGAACACATGGCCGCGACAGAGCGAATGCGATACTATAGAAAGGAATTTCGAAAGTGAGCAGCAGAGACGTTTTTTAGCGGCTTGTCCGATTAGCGCGACTCTCCTCACACAAACATGAAAGAACTCGCACAGAAAGTTTTGCTGCTCGAAAACGTTCATCCCGGCGCGGCAACGAAATTCCGCGAAGCGGGGTACACGGTTGCGGAGGTGTCGCAGGGCGTTGAAGAAGAAGACGTCCTATCCAGCAAGCTGGCGGGAATTTCGGTCGTTGGCATTCGCTCGAAGACGAAGGTGACTCCGCGTGTTGTGGCGCGCGCCAGCCGGTTGGACGCGATTGGAGCGTTCTGCATTGGCACGGATCAAATCGATCTGGACGCGTGCACGAATAAAGGAATCGCCGTTTTCAACGCGCCGTACAGCAGCACGCGCAGCGTGGTGGAACTGATCCTGGGCGAAATTATTCTGCTGGCGCGCGGCGTATTCGGAAAAAGCCAAAAACTTCATCGCGGCGAGTGGGACAAGTCGGCGGCGGGAAGCAACGAGGTTCGCGGCAAGAAGCTGGGCATCGTGGGCTACGGGAAAATCGGCTCACAACTTTCCGTGCTGGCCGAAACGCTGGGCATGGAAGTTTATTTTCATGACGTAGAAGAAAAACTCGTTTTAGGGAACGCGAAAAAGGCGGCGTCACTCGAGCAACTGTTCAAGACCGCGGACATCATTACGCTGCACGTGGACGGGCGTTCGGAAAACCGCAACTTAATCGGCACGAACGAATTGGCGCACATGAAGCGCGGAGCGATTTTCCTGAATGCCAGCCGCGGATTCGTGGTGGACGATCAAGCCTTGGCGGAGGCCTTGAAAACGGGGAAACTGCGCGCCGCGGCGATTGACGTGTTTCCTCGCGAGCCGCGCGGCAACGCCGACCCGTTCATTTCGCCGCTGCAAGGGATGGAGCAAGTGATTCTGACGCCGCACGTGGCGGGCAGCACCGAAGAAGCGCAAAAAGACATCGGCGCTTTTGTCTCTGAGCGAATCATCGAATATTTTCAAACGGGCAGCACCATGTACAGCGTGAATTTCCCCAACGTGCAGCTGCCGAAAATCACGAATGCGCACCGGTTGATTCACATCCACGAAAACATTCCCGGGATGCTGGCGCAAATCAATAAAGTGTTCGCGCGGCATAAAGCCAATATTCTGGGGCAATATTTGAAAACTTCGCAGACGATCGGGTACGCGATCACGGACATCAGCACAGCGTACAATCCGAAAATCAGGGAAGACCTAAAAGCGATTCCGCATACCATTAAGTTCCGCGTTCTTTACTGAAACCCTATCTCCTAAATGGCGTAACTGAAGATCGCCTGGCCCTCAGGGGTTAAAACCCCTGGATTTTGGGATTTTTTGCAGCACGGCTAACTAAAGCCGTGCCCTACCAAGGGCGATTTTATGAGATGACTTCGACGATAGGGAAATTGCTGCGGACCGGTCGCTTGGAGGGGGCGCTAAAGCAGCGGCTCGGCGGCGCCACGCGCGATGATTTGACGCGTCTCGTCGCGAAGACGGACGATTTCCTGCCAGCCGGTTTCACGTACACCGTTTTCGGGGAAAGCATTTTCACGCAGAGCATTCACTTGATCCTCATCCTGGCAGTCGCGCACGGCGGCCCGTGAAATGACGAGCGGCCCGAAGGTGAGAGTGATGCGGCCCGGCTTGGGGAGCAGCGTTTTGTCGCGCAGCAATTCGCGAGCACCGCGGACGGCGACGGGGCAAATCGGGCGCCCTGTATCCACAGCGGCCTTGAAGGCACCCAACTGAAAGGGACGCACGCCGCGCGCGGCGGTGAAAGTCCCTTCGGGATAAATCACCACGGATTCGCCGCGGCCCAGAGCGTGCTCGATTTCTTTGGATTGCTCTATGCGCGCCGCGGGATCGGCGCGGTCAAATGCAAAATATCCGCAGCGTTTGGCCATGGTGCCGACGAGCGGCATGGAATAAATTTCTCCCTTGGCGACGTAGCGCACGTCGGCGGGCAGGAACGCCAGCAAGACAAGAATGTCGAGATAGCTCGAGTGATTGGGCGCGAAAATCCACGGCGGCGTGAGTTTCCATTGCGCGAAAGTGTCGCGCCCCTCCACGCTGACGCGGATGGCGGCGAGTGAAAGCAAAACGCGGGCGCTCCGGTGGAGGATCGCGGTGGAAATTCGCCGGCTGCGCATGGGCAAAAGGATCAGCCAGACGAAAGCCGCTGCAACTCCAAAGAGCGAGAGAGCGTACAGCCCGTAAATAATTTCAGCGCCGCGCCGCAGGACTTTCGTCGCGTTCGAAAACAATCGGGGAAGAAATCCGCGCGCGGCAAGTTTGCTGATTTGCATCCACGCGGGCGCTTGCCGCTTGCTCAATTTGCCGTCGAGGTACAGGCGGCGCGTTTCGGTGCGGCGAAGTTTTCCGCTGGAGGTTTTGGGAATGCAATGCACGGGGAGAATTTTGACGACGTCCGGCGGGAGACCCAGAGAATCGCTGATCTGCCGCGCGATTTCCTGCGCGATGCGATCGCGCTGAGCAGGATCGCGCGCTTCCGCCGTGACGACCAGACGCTCGGTGCCGCTGGCTTCGTCGGGCACGCCGAAGGCAACCACGCATCCGCTGCGAACACCGTCGACGCGCCCGGCAATTTCCTCGATTTCCTGAGGATGAAGATTGCGGCCGCCCTTGATGATCACGTCTTTGGCGCGTCCGGTGATGTAGAGTTCGCCTTCGGCGATGTAAGCCAGGTCGCCCGAATCGAGCCAGCCGTCTTCGCGTATCAGTTCACGCGTGGCTTCGAGATTTCGGTAATAGCCGGAAGTCGCCGAAGGACCGCGAAACAGCAGGCGGCCCGCGAGGCGTTCGGTTAGGGCGCGACCTTCGACGTCTACGACGGAAATTTCCATGCGCGGCAGCGGCTGGCCCGCAGAAACAAATTCGAGGATGTTTGGTTCGTCGGGAGCCGCAGCGACCGCGCGGCCTTCGTTTTCGAATTCGGCGCGGCGAATGCGATCGATGCGCGCGCCACCGCCCATCCGCGGGGCCGCGACGCCGAGCGATGCTTCCGCCAATCCGTAAACGGAAAGCAGGGCTTCCCGGCGAAAGCCGCAGCGCGCGAACTTCTCGACGAAACGGCTGACGGTCTGAGGGCGAACAGGCTCCGCGCCGTTCAAGGCGGCGCGCCAAGAACTCAAGTCGAGACCTTCGAGCGCGCTCTCCGGAATTTTGCGGACGCACAGTTCGTATGCGAAATTCGGCGCGGGGCTCAGCGTGCCGCGATGTTCGTGAATCGCGCGCAGCCAGCGTTCGGGCCGGCTGAGGAACGCCAGCGGCGACAACACGACCAGCGGAACGCCGGTGACGAGCGGCACAAACCACGCGCCAATCAGTCCCATATCGTGGTAGAGCGGGAGCCAACTGACGACTACGTCGTCGTCGCGAATGCCAACGTATTCGGTGATGGAGCGGAGATTCGCGAGCAAATTCGCGTGCGTCAGAACCACACCCTTGGGATTTCCCGTGGAGCCCGAAGTGTACTGCAGAAACGCGATGTCGCCGGGACGCGCGCGCGGCGCGTCATCCACGGCACGAATTTCAGTGGGAGGCGGCACGGACGCGCCGGCGGAAGATGCCAGACGTTCGGCCGTGACGACGCCGCGAAGCGATTTCACCTGCGGTTGAAGCAGTTTGGCGACGGATTCGGCGCGACGAAAGGTGACCAGCAAGCGCGCTTCGGCGTTGCGCAAGATGGCGGCCTGGCGCGTGGCGTATTCCTCGATGCGATCCGCGCGGAACGGGGGATAAATGGGCACAGGAATCGCGCCCGCGAGCAAAGTGCCGGCAAACGTCCAGAAAAAGTCGGCACTCGTGGGAAGCATGATCGCGACGGTGTCGCCGGGAGAAATTCCGCGGAGCGCCAGTTCGGCCGCGACGGCGGAGGCGCGCGCGAATAACTCGCCGCAGGTAATGGTGCGGAGCTTGCCGTCTTCTTCGTACAAATGAATGTGGGCGGTCGCGGCGTCGAAGCGGGCGCGAATGCAGAAAACGTCGGTGAGAGTTTCGGCGCGGGCGAGCTCGTCGCGCAAATTTCGGCGCATTTCACTGGGAACTGGCGGACGAAGATCCCGAATGCGCGTGCTCGAGACGCGCGAATCGTCCGTAGACGCGTCTTTGGGCGAGCTGGAGAGTTGCTGCAGCACGGCTTCGAGCAAGTCAGCGGGGGTGTCGGCTTCGGCGACCACTTTTTCAGGCAAGTGGATCGAGAAGGCATTATCAAGACGCAGCATCAGCTCGACTCGCTCGAGGCTGCCGAGTCCCAGATCGCGCTCGAGATGCGCCGCCTCGCCGTTGCGCGCGAATTCCTCAAGCGCGCGGGGATTTCCCAGTTCGCGCAAAAGCGTTGTTACGATTTCGCGAATGGCTGGTTCGAGTTGCGTGCGTTCGAGTTTGGCGGCGGAGGTTCCCACGATAAGATTCCCATGTCGCGGCAGCGTACAAATGAGCGGGCCGCGCAGCAGTCTGCGGGGATGGCCAGAGGCTACCATGCCGCAGGAGGGTGTTCAACTGCGCTACTTGCTGCTGCTTGCTGCTGCCAGCGGAAACGCAAACGTTATGTGGGGCGTCTGAAAGAAGGGTGATGAGGCGGGGATGAATCGCTTACGAAGGACACGACGAATCGCGGCGAGCGCGATACTCATCGCGGGGATTTTCTTAGCCGGGCGCGGCGCTGGGAGCTTCGGGCCGGGCCAGAGTCAAGTAGGGACGACTGTGCGTGAAAGGGCGATGGGTGCAGGCCCGGCGGCCGGCTCGGTTGTGATTCATCGCGCGATGGCATTCGACGTTTCGCGGCCGCTGGCGTTGCGGCGCGCAACATCGACAACAACAACGACAACCAAGACAACAGAGACACCGCGGACAACAGCGGAGATTCGACCTGCCGATTGCGGAAACGCGTCATGCGGCCTATCTCCGGACGATCAAGACGCGGCGCAAAAGCGTGAGCCTCCGCCGCCGCCAACGATTACGCCCGCCGGCGCAGCGGTCGAGCAAAGATCAGAGGGAGAACGGCCAGCCGCGCCGCTGGTCGCGAGCTTCGACGGCCTCGGCGTTGGATTCGAAGGTCCTCAAGCGACGCCGGCTGCTCGTGCGTTCAATCGCAACCCATCGGACAATAGCCTGGCCGCCGGGCCGGACAATATTGTGCAGATCGTGAACTCGCGACTGGCGGTCTTTACGAAGAAGGGCGCGCGTTACGACAAGAGCGGAACGGTGCTGTACGGACCGGTGCCGACGAATACAATTTTCTCGGGCTTCGGAGGGGTTTGCGAAGCGCGCGACAATGGCGACGCGGTGGTTCGCTACGATCAGTTGGCGGGACGCTGGCTGATCGTGATGCCGATCTTCAGCCGGATTGCGCCGGGCGAATTCGAGAGCCAGGGCGAACCGCAGACGCCGGGCAAAGCAGCTCTGCACGGAGAGACTGCACGTCCCGGCCAGCCATCCGAGCCGGGGCCGCCCGTGGCGCCGCCCAAGAATCCTCCGGAGGCACAGGGAACATACGCCATGTGCTACGCCGTGAGCACCAGCAGCGATCCGCTGGGCACGTATTATCGCTACGCGTTCGAGAGGAGTCTGTTTCCCGACTACCCGCGCCCGGCAATCTGGCCCGATGGCTACTACGTTCCCACGAGCACGGGCGACACGGTGATTCAGAAACATGTTTGCATCGCAGACCGCAACAGAATGGTCAAGGGGCAGCCCGCCACGGAACAATGCATCGTCATCGACGGTGTGAATTTTCTGAACAACGCCGACATCGATGGAACAGGGCTGCCGCCACCCGGCGCGCCCAACATCATGATGGCGACGGGCGGCACGCAACTCAAGGGTATTTTCGATGACGACGGGATTTATTTCTGGAAAGTTCACGTCGACTGGGACAATCCCGCGAATACAAAGGCCAGCGGGCCGGTGAAAATCAATGTGGCTCCGTATCACTATCTGTGCAATGGCCAATTGTCGAACTGCGTCCCGCAGCCGGGGACGGATCAGCGGCTGGATGCGCAGGGCGACAAAATCATGCAGCGGCTGGTCTACCGAAGAGTGGGCGGGCACGAGTCAATCGTCGCAGCGCACTCCATCGCGACGAAAGCCGGTGGCGGAGGCGTGCGCTGGTACGAATTCCGGCTCGACGAAAAGCGCGATCCAGTTCTCTATCAGCAGGGCACCTACACGCCAGACAATTTTTACCGCTGGATGCCGAGCATCGCGATGGACAAGCACGGCGACATCGGCGTGGGCTATTCATTTGGCGGAGGCGCGAACTTTGTGGGGCAAAGATTTGCGGCGCGGCTCGATGGCGACGCGAAGGGCGCGTTGACGCTGCACGAGACGGTGCTGGTGAACGGCGAGGCCGCGCAAACGAACACGCTGCGATGGGAAGACTACACCACGACCGCGATGGACCCGAGCGACGACTGCACTTTCTGGTACGTCGGCGACTACCTCAAAGCCGGCGAAACGGGGTACAGCACAAAGATCGGATCCTTCCGCTTACCCGGCTGCAACTAGACTGCCACCTGCGCACCGGTAAATTCCCCGCGGAAGAGAGGGGGTTGCGGCACGACGAAACGCGCCGAGGTTGGGGTGCGTCTGTAGGAGCATACGGGGTGTTTGCTCGGCGGGCTTCGAATTGTAATTCGGACGGAGTGGCGCTTTTTGTCTCCGGCTTGCCTTTGTCAGCGACTAAGGCGAGTGAGTTTGTGCCGCGTTTGCGCGAAAAATATTATTGCGAGGTGAGTTCGATGATGCGATTCCATGTGCGGTTGATTCGGTTGCGGAATGTGTTGGCGGTCGCTGTGTTGCTGATGCTCGGGTTCGCGTGCGCGATGTTTGCGACCGGCGCTGCGGCGCAGGAGCGCGCTGGCGGGTTAGCGGACCAAGCCGCGCCGCCGACGATTGACTCAGCGACGAGCAATCTGAAGATGCGCGCGATCGGGCCGGCCATCATGGGCGGCCGCATTGACGATTTCGCCGTGGTGGAGAGCGATCCGGAGACGATTTACCTGGGAGCGGCGGCGGGCGGCGTATGGAAATCAGTGGACGGAGGAATGACCTGGAAATCGGTGTGGGACAACGAACCGAATCCGTCGATCGGCGCGCTGGCGGTGGCACCGTCGAATCCGTCGGTGATTTATGTGGGCACGGGCGAAGCGAATAACCGCCAGAGCGCTTCGTGGGGCGATGGCGTTTATAAATCGAGCGACGCGGGAAACACGTGGACGCACATGGGCTTGGACGACACGCAGGCGATCGGCAGAATCGTTGTAGATCCGAGGAATGCGGATGTGGCTTACGTGGCGGCGGTGGGGCATCTGTGGGGACCGAATGCGGAACGCGGGCTCTTCAAGACCACCGACGGCGGCAAGACCTGGAACAAGGTTCTTTTTATAAACGACGACACGGGCGTGAACGATGTGGCGATTGATACGCAGAGCCCGACTACTCTTTACGCAGCCGCGTATGAACGGCGGCGTACGGCGTGGGGATTCAACGGCGGCGGTCCGGGCAGCGGCATTTACAGAACGACGGATGGCGGCGCGACGTGGAATAAGTTGACGAAAGACTTGCCGGACAATGGCAACACGGGAAGGATCGGCCTGGCGGTTTACCGCCGGAACCCCAGCATCGTCTACGCGCTGGTGCAGAACGAAAAAGGCGGGGTGTTCCGCAGCGAAGACAGCGGCGCGACGTGGACGAAAATGAGTTCGACAGATCCGCGGCCGTCGTATTTCAGCCAGATTCGCATTGATCCGAATAATGATTTGCGCATTTGGACGGGAGGCGTGCAGCTAGCCTATTCGGAGGATGGCGGTAAGACGTTCGTCACCACGCGCGGGCGCGAAGTCCACAGTGATTTCCACGCGATTTGGATCGATCCCAACAATTCGAATTACATGCTGGCGGGCTGCGATGGCGGCGTCTATGTGAGCCACGATGCGGGGCGCGATTGGGATCATCTGAACGTGATGGCGCTCGGGCAGGCGTACGAGGTGGGCTATGACAATCAGCAGCCCTATCACGTTTGCGCGGGATATCAGGACAACGCGGAATGGTGCGGGCCGAGCCGGACCGTCTATGCGGGGGGAATTTCGAATAGCGACTGGCTCATGGTAGGGGGCGGCGACGGATTCTACGTCAAGCCGGATGCGGAGGATCCGCAGACGATTTACACGGAGTCGCAGGACGGCAATTTGAGCCGGCGCGATTTGCGCACGAATGAGGCGTTGAATATCCGTCCTGTGCCGCCCGAGGGGCAGCCACCGTACCGATTCAACTGGAATTCACCCCTGCTGATTTCGCCGAAAGACCACAACACGATTTATTACGGCGGGAATTTTCTGTTCAAGTCGACGGATCGCGGCAACACGTGGACGCGGCTGGGAGGCGATTTGACGACGGGAGTGGACCGCAACACGCTGCCGATTCTAGGGCAGCTTCCTTCCAAGGATACGCAATCGCTGTATGACGGAGTGGAATGGTATCCGACCATCACGGCGATTGATGAGTCGCCCGCCAACACGTCCGTACTGTGGGTGGGAACCGACGACGGGAATTTGCAGGTATCGCGCGACGGCGGAAAGAACTGGAAGAACGTCGCCGATCGCGTTCCCGGCGTGCCGAAGGGAACCTATGTTTCGCGCGTGGTGGCGTCGAAGTCGGGCGACGGAACCGCGTATGTGACGTTCGACGGGCACCGGTCAAACGATTTTCACGTTTACCTTTTCAAGACGACGAATTACGGGCAAACGTGGAAGTCGATTTCGGCGGGATTGCCCGAGAGCACGGGGACAGTACACGTGATTCGCGAGCATCCCGACGATCCGAATATGCTTTTCGTGGGGATGGAATTCGGCGCCTATTTTTCGCTCGATGGCGGCGGGCACTGGAACAAGTTGGGCATGGGGCTGCCGACGGTTCCCGTGGACGACATTCAAATTCAGCCGCGCGAAAACGATTTGATTCTGGCGACCCACGGGCGCTCGATTTATATCCTCGACAACATGACGGCGCTGCAGCACCTGAATGATAAAGTGCTCGGCGAAGACCTGCATGTTTTCCCAATTCGCGACACGATTGCCTGGCGGATTTATCAGAACCGCTGGTTCGAGGCGCAGCAGGTGTTTCTGGGACCGAATCCGCCGGATGGAGCGTCAATCGATTTCTACCTGAAAGCAAAGCCGGCGAAGGAGCAGAAAGTAAAAATTACGGTACTTGATTCGTCGGGAAAGACCGTTCGTGAAATCACCGATGCGAAACCCGGAGCCGGAATCAACCGCGTAACCTGGGATTTGCGGTACGATCCCCCGGTGAAACCCACTCCTGAGCAACTGGCGGCGCAAGCGCAGGGGTTTTTCGGCGGAGGCGCGCGAGGGCCGATGGTCGAGCCCGGGACGTACACGGTGAAAGTGGCGCTCGGGGATAATTCGCAGACGCAAAGCGTGAAAGTCGAAGAAGACCCGCGCATACAGATCAGCGCAGCGGATCGCGCCGCACGGCACGATATGCAGATGCAATTGTACGACCTCTACAAACGCGCAGATGAAGGCGAGAAGACAATCGGGGGACTGAAAAAGTCGCTCGCCGACACGCTGGCAGCCTGGAAAAAGCCGGGCGCGCCGAAGATTCCCGACGACATTCGCAAACAGGCCGAGGCGCTCTCCAAGAAGGCGAATGAGCTGAGCGGCAAGTTCGTGACGGAGCGCGGTGCCGGAGGGGCGGGCGGACCGCTGCATTACACTCCTCCGCCGCTGCCGCAACGCGTCGGCCGGCTGATGTTCCAGCTCGAGGGGTACACGGCTGCGCCAACGCAGGGGGAGAAAGATGAAATGGCGGGAGTCTCTCAGGAATTGAGCACGGCGCTGGATTCCGTACATGCAATTGTGAACACGGATCTCGCCAACCTGAACAAAGCGCTCAGAGACGCCAACGTGCCCTATATAACGATAGGGCCGCCGGAGCCCCCGCCGCGGCGCGGCGAATAAGTGGCAGCATTTGAGTCGGTTTGAGGGGGGCATGAGGGCCCCCGGAATCAAAGGAACCGGGCAGTACTACGGTACCAGGACGAATTGAACCTTGCGGTCTATCGACGCTGCGGGTGCGCGAAGGCAGAATTGGGATGTGTTCGAGGTTCGGTGTTGCGTCCCCCCGCTCCATCGGGCCCCGAAATTAGTGCACCTCCATCACCCCATGCCCACGGCGGCCGGAACCCCCACCGGCCGCTTTTTTTTTGCGTCCTCAAAATCCCGCGTGGCCGCTTGAACGGTTAACGCGCTCCCTTCGTTAGATTCCAAATTCCAGTTTATGGAGGGAAATACGGTTTCGAGTAGATTCCGAGCTGGCGCGGGAGGGCAAATGCATGGGCATGCTTCATCAATTTGCTCATTCTCCCCGCTTTAACTTTTCGTTGAACGAAAATCTAAATTGTGGTACACCGCTTGCAAAATTAAACGGCAATT